>JABDPJ010000118.1 GCA_013042835.1 Lysobacterales bacterium | reverse complement strand
CAAATCGGCTTTCCTGCCGATTTGTCGAACCTGGCGCGTGCCGCGCAAGGCTCCAATCCGGGTGCCAGAGCACGAAAATAATAAAAGCCGCAAAAGCGGCTTTTATTATTTTGGCGCGCCCGACAGGATTCGAACCTGTGACCCCTGCCTTCGGAGGGCAGTACTCTATCCAGCTGAGCTACGGGCGCATTTGAAATGGAGTTGCGTAGTTTAGCTGTTTTGTGAGCATAAGGAAACGTAACTTTGCTTTCGGTCACACGGTGATGGGGCTATACTATGCGCCGGTTACAGGTCCGGATTTGGCGGTCGCCGGTGCGGAAAATACTAGATTCAGAGGTGCGACGTGGAAGAGCAAACTGATAAAACGTTTACAAAGAATGTCAGTATCGTAATGGCCTTGCTGGTTGTGTTTACGATCTTCATTATTTTTCTGGCCAGGAATCTCGGCCACAAGGAGCCCGTGGAAGATCGCCCGAGCCGCGAGGCGGCCATCCAGGAGCGCATCAATCCGGTCGCTGATGTCTACACCGGCGAAGCAGGCGCCGCGGCCCTCGAGGCAGCAGCCGCCAGCCCTGTCGTTGAACGGGCAATTGCGTTTGATGGCAGCCTCGATGGTGAGATGATTTACACCAGCGTATGCGGCGTATGCCACGTAACCGGTGCGGCCGGGGCGCCGGTACCCGGTCAGGAAGCCTGGCTCCAGCGCGTTGACAAGGGCCTGGATGCATTAACCCTGTCGGCCATCAACGGCCTGAATGCCATGCCTGCGCGCGGTGGACGGTCTGACATCTCTGATGAGCAGATGAAGGCCGCAGTCGAATTCATGTTGCAGTAAGCACGACCATGCAAATCCTCTTGACTAAAACGCCGCTGCCCGCGGCGTTTTTTTGTGCCGCCATCCTCGCTGGCTGTTCACCGGAGCAGAACAACGGCGAAGCGGCGGTAACCAGTTGCCCGGCAAGGACTGCCCCGATTGCCACTGTGCAGGGCGATGCGCCCGAGTCGCGAATGGTCGGCCAGCAGGTCACCGTGCATGGCATCGTCACCCTTATCCAGGATGGCAAAGGCCTGTTCATCGAGGAGCCGGACTCCGATGACGATGAGCGCACTTCCAACGCAATTTACGTGGAGGCCACGCAAATTGCCTCAGCCATCGAATCGGGCTCGCTGCTCAGCGTCAGCGGTACGGTGGCGGAGATCGGCGAAGGCCGCTACCCGCTTACAGCACTGACATCGGTCAGCGATATCATTGCGTGTTCTGCCGATAATCCCTTGCCTATGACCACTGCCGAACTGCCTCTCAACGGGCTGGCTCGCGAGGCGCTGGAAGGCATGCGAATTCGGTTTGATGATGAGCTGACGGTGACCGGCAATTACCGCTTCGGGCAAGGCAATGCGACGCTTAGTGGTAATGGCTTCCAGTTCGTGCCGACCGAAGTCGTGCAACCCGGCTCCGAAGCCGCCGACCTGCTTGCCAGCAACAGGGCCTTCGCCCTGCCCGTCTCGCTGCCTCAAAATATGACGGCTGCCGACGTACTGGTAAGCGGTACACCGGTCAACCAGGTTTCCGGCGTGCTGGCCCATGACAACAGGGTCTTGCGACTAGCGGTCCAATCCATCTCAGCTGAGGTGCCTGCGAGTTTCGAGATGCCGGCACCAGCGGCCGGTGACGCACTGCGCATCGTCGGCATGAACCTGCACAACTACTTTAACGGCGATGGCAACGGACTCGGTTTTCCAACACCTAGAGGCGCGGAGACCCTGGCGGAATTCGAGCAGCAACGTGCGCGCATTGGCGCTGCCATCGAGGCCCTTGATCCGCATATTCTGGGCGTCCAGGAGCTGGAGAACGATGGTTTCGGCCCCGCCAGCGCCGCCGCCGATTTAATCCAGCTCGCGGAGACTGTAACCGGACAGAACTGGGCCGTGACGCGGCCGGTTGCCGACGACACCGGCGGCGATAGAATCACCGTCGGCCTGCTCTACCGCAGCGACATGCTTGAGGCCATTGGGTCGTCACAGACCCTGACCGGCGGGGAGTTTGAAAAAAGCCGGCAGCCACAGGCACAACTGTTTCAACAGCTCCCTGACGGGGAGAAAGTACTGGTTGTGGTCAACCATCTGAAATCCAAGGGTTCCTGCCCGGACTCAGGTGCAGATATGAACCAGCGGGACGGCCAGGGCTGCTGGAACCCGGTCAGGCTGGCGTCCGCAAAAAGGATGGCGGCCTGGGCCAGGAACGTCGCCCTCGCCGGCGGCACCGACAACATCCTGATCCTCGGCGACATGAACGCCTACCGCAACGAGGACCCGATTGTCGCCATCAGGGATGCCGGATTCACAGAACTGATGGACGATGAACAGGGCGAAGCTTACAGCTTTGTCTTCCGCGGCCAGCGCGGCACACTGGACTTCGCGTTCGCCTCGCAAGGGTTGTTCGAACAGGTGCGACAGGCTTTCATTTGGAACGTCAACGCCGCCTTCCCCGCTAATGTGGATCTGCCAACACCCTGGCTGAGGTTTTCAGATCATGATCCGGTGGTCGTTGACCTGGTTTTGCGCCAATCGACAACTTCGGACTGAATATGCGGGAAAAACTCGCGGAATGCCGGCTTGAACTGTGGCGCCATGTCCGGCCAGATCTCGGACACCCGGTGTAACGGGTTAGGCCGTGACAGGCGGGTACCGACACCCGCCAACGCGTATAAGATCACATCTTCCTCGCGATAAGCGGCAAACAGGCCGTGGCGGTCTGCATAGCGCATGAAACTGGTGAGCTTTTTCGGCACGAGTTCAGCGTTGTCGCGCAACAAATCCCTCGTCTCCAGGTCAAACCTCTCCAGGCTTCCCGGCATGTAGCGCCACCAGTTGATGGCCAGTTCGTGATCGAAAGCCAGGTCGATAATAATGCCCGCATAACGCCGGAACTCGCGGGGGAACCGGGGTTTCAATTTTTTCACCACGCCCGACTGATCCGTACAACGGTCGATGTAGCGGTGTAAAACAATACCCTGCCTGACCGGTTCCGGAAACGCGCGCAAAGCACGCCGGCCACGAACAAAGTCGCCGAACAGCCCGCCCAGCTTCAGGCCGGCATCGCCATCAGCCAGGCACAGGTGCGCGAGGAAATTCATCCGGGGATCTGCCCGTATTTACGTGTTGAGAAAAATGTCATCGAGTTCATTGTTATGGTCTTTGAGGACGCATAGTAATGGAAAATCAACGGGAATGAACATTTGTATGAATCAAGTGAAGCTTTCGGCAGCAGGTTTCTGACTCCGTTCAGTCTCAAGGTAACCCTGTCATAGAGTACACCCGCAGACTGCGGTATGATGTGCACCTGCCTAGCAAAAAAATCAGGGAAAGGCGGTGTCACCAGACTCAAATCAATTATCCGAATTTCCGGACTCGCGGCAGGACTTCTTTCTTCGCGGGCCCGTCGGTAAACTGGAGTGCGTTGCGGATGTTCCCGATCCTGCGGACGAACTGCCGGCCACCATCGTCCTTTGCCACCCGCATCCGCAGCACGGCGGCACCATGCACAACAAGGTCGTTACCATCATGGAGCGTGCCATGCGCGAGCTTGGCCTGCGCACCGTTCGCTTCAATTTCCGCGGCGCCGGAGAAAGTGAAGGTGAGCACGATGAGGGTTACGGTGAAACCGATGACCTGTTTGCCGTGACCGAGTGGATCCGCCAATGCCGGCCCGATGATGAGCTGTGGCTGGGTGGTTTTTCATTCGGGTCTTTCATTGCGATGCGCGCGGCACAGAACCTCAAACTGGGCCAGCTGATCAGCATCGCGCCGCCCGTTGACCGCTACGAGTTTTCCTCGTTACAGCACCCGGATTGTCCGTGGCTGGTCATACAGGGTGATGAAGATGATGTCGTCGCCCTGGAAGACGTTATCTGCTGGCTGGAAGAAGTCGAGCCCCGGCCCGATTTCGTCGTCATGGAAATGGCCGACCATTTCTTTCACCGGCGCCTGATGGACCTGCGCGGCCTGTTGAAGAATGGTGTTCGCCCGAACCTGCCAGAAAAAACTCCCGTGTAAAGCGGGAGCCTGATCGACCCTTGCACCGCAGACCCATCGCCATTTACGAGGCCCTGCTCGCTGACGGTGATTACAAGCCCGATGCCGCGCAGCGCAAAGTAATCGAGGCACTGGACCGCACCTGGCTGGCGTTGACCGCCCACCCGGTTTCACGGCGGTGGGCAAAGGTGCGCGGCAGGCGGCGCAAGCCCGTGCAGGGCCTTTACCTCTGGGGCGGTGTCGGGCGCGGCAAGACCTGGCTGATGGATGTTTTTTTTGAGAGCCTGCCTGGCAAAGACAAACAACGCATCCATTTTCACCGTTTCATGGCGCGCGTGCACGCTGCCCTTAAATCCCTGCCCGACACCCGCAATCCACTCAGGCAAATCGCCCGCGACTGGGCCGCGCAATACCGGGTGCTTTGTTTCGACGAATTTTTCGTCGCCGATATAGCCGACGCCATGCTGCTGGGCGGCCTGCTGCAGGCATTGTTCGCCGAGGGCGTAACGCTGGTGGCAACCTCGAACGTGGCGCCGGACGACCTTTACCGGGATGGGCTGCAACGGGCCAAGTTCCTGCCGGCAATCGAGTCACTGAAAGAGCACTGCCTGAGCTTGCACGTCGACGGCGAGCGGGATTTTCGCCTGCGCCTGCTACAACGCTCCGAAATATTTCACCACCCGCTGGATGATACTGCAGAAACGGGCCTGGCAAAGGCTTTTGCAGATATGTCAGCGGGTATATCAATGGGGAACAGCCTCGAGGTCAACGGCCGCACATTGAGCGCCCGGCAACGCGGTGACGGTATCATCTGGTTCAATTTCAGCGAGCTTTGCGATACACCGACGAGCACCGCCGATTACATTGAGATCGCGCGCGCCTTTAATACCGTGCTGTTATCCGATGTGCCGCGGATGGACGAGGGTAACGCCGACGCCACCCGGCGCTTTATCAACCTGATCGATGAGTTTTACGACCGCAACGTCAAAATGCTGATATCAGCGGCCGGCCCGATCGATGGGTTGTATGACGGCAAACGGCTGGAATTCGAATTCCAGCGCACCGCCAGCCGCCTGACCGAAATGCAAAGCAACGATTACCTGGCGAAACCGCACCTGCCTTAGCCTGGTCTGCGACTCAGCCTGGCGCCATGCGCTTGATGAAGGGCGTTGCAAGTACGCCTGCCACGACCAGCACAATACAAATCCACTGGTTCAGGGTCAGGTTGGCGTCTAGCAGCGGGTTGTCGGCGCGCAGGAACTCGATCAGGAAGCGTAAAACACAGTAGCCTATCAACGTGGCCACCGCTGTCATACCTGCTGGTATCCGCCTGCTTTCCCAACCGCGCAGAGATGCGATCAACAGCAGGAGCAAAACCATTTCATAGAGTTGGACGGGATGAACCGGCAGCGAAGCTGGCGCCCCCGGCTGTATCAGGCCAAGCGCCATGTGCTGCTGCCAGGCGAAACTCCCGGCCGGAAAACCGACTGCCAGCGGGAGCAGATCGAAAGGCAGCCAGGGCAAGGTCAGTACCTGCCTGGCCAAACCGGGATCGGCGATACCTGCAAACGCGTCCGGCTCGGAGACCAGGTCACCCCAGCAACAGCCCGCCATGAAGCACCCCAGGCGCACAATGGCCAGCCACACCAGGGCCGGCAGGGCGAACAGGTCGGCCAGGCGTCGAAATGCTATGCCTGTCAACCGGCTGTAGACAAAAAGTGCCGGTACACCGATCAATAGCAGGCCAAACAAACGAAACCGCGATTGACCATGCAGTATCCGCCCGGCGAATTCAGCGTCTCGGGGACTGATGATAGTAATTATTTCCGCACCCAGCAGGCTGACGGCGAACACCAGCGGCACGGCAAGATTTACATGCGAGACATCCACGCCGAAAGCCCCTGCCCGCCTGCGTGCGTAGAACCAGCAGGCGAACAACGCCACAAGCAGCATCAGGCCGTAAGGTGTAATCCAGGTGATTGGCCCGAAGCTTGGGTACACGTCTCAGCCGGTCAGAGGAAGTTGTCCAGGATGCCAAACTCCTTCAGCAACAGCGACAGCTTTTCGCGATCACTTTCCGCCAACCTGTGAAACTCCAGGGTAATTTCATCACCCTCAATATTATTCAGGAAAAATTCCGGGTTGTTCATATTGCGGCGAATGATGCTTTCCAACTCCTGTTGCGTCTTTGCCTCTTCCCAGCTGTCGTCCTCGTTGAAGAAGAAATCGAGGTGGATGATATCCGCACCATCCTTGCGCAGCCGCATTGCCCACCATTTATCCGGCGCCATTGAAGGCAGGGTTTCAGACAGGGTTTTTGGTTCCCAGGTGATAAATGTTTCGCCCTCGATTTTGGTCAGCCAGGCCTTCCAGAAACTGATATCCGTCACTTCCAGTTGACCGGCATGAAACCGCTGTAGCGCCGACATTGTCACGACGGCTGCTTCCTGCAAGTCGCCGGGCTCCGGGGCAGCCTGCGGATCAGGAGGAGGTTCTGGTGCAGGTGTTGGCTCCACTCCAGGCGCTGTATTCGGTTCCGGCTTCGGTTCCGGTTGTGGTTCCGGTTGCGGTTCCGGTTGTGGTTCCCCAGCCGGATCAAGTGTGATTAACGACAGGAGCCAGCTACGCTTGTCATAGGGGTCAAGCACCATCACTTGGAACCCTTCGCCCCCATCGTCTTCACTGAACATCCAGGCACCCGACAAGGCCGGATCTGTCACGCTTTTCTCCGGGTCACCCAGCGGTACCGGCAGTGGTGGGATGCAGGCAAGTACGCCAATCAACAACGGCAAGAGAATTACAACGATTAATAGACCGGCGCTGGAACGGCGCGTTTGCGCCTGGCGGACCTTACGGCTGTCAGTACTCATGACTTACTCCACGGCAATCAGTGCATGCATTATCCAAAGTATAGTCGAACATGCCTGGCGCGGATGGCCAGGTACCCAGGGTAGTTATAGCACATGCGGACAGGAAATCTATTCGCTCAAGGCATCGGCCCGGTAGCAGTCGGGATGCAACCGTGCGACAACTTCCCCGGCGATCGCCAGGCACGCTGTCAGGCCCGGGCTTTCGATACCAAAAAGCTGCACCAGGCCATCGATGCCGTGGGTCTCCGGTCCCGCGATCTGGAAATCCGCCGTCGGATCACCGGGACCGGTAATCCTTTGCCGAATGCCGACATAGCCCGGTTGCAGGCGGTCTGCTTCCAGTCCCGGAAAGTACTTGCGAATCCTGTCTTCAAAATGCCGGCGGCGGGTATTTTGCGGGTCAAAACTGTAATCGAGCTGCTCGCGCCACTCGACATCCGGCCCGAACTTCAGTTGCCCGCCGAGGTCCAGCGTGGCATGCACACCCAGGCTGCCCGAATCTGCGACGGGATAGACGAGATGACTGAAAGGCGGCTTGCCGGAATAGGAAAAGTAGTGCCCGGCCGGGTAATAACTGCCGGGTAACGTACCAGTCAGCGATGCCCGCGCCAGTTCCAGCGCCCCGTGTCCGGCCGCGTTCACGAGACAACGCGAACGCAACTGCATGTCTATGCCGCTGACTTCGACCTCAAACCCATCCGCCGAGGCGTTGAAACGGCTGACACGGCTTCCGGGCACGAACGTGCCACCGGCATTCTCCATTTCACCAAGTAAGGCCAGCATCAGCCCGTGCGAATCCACGATACCGGTCGACGGCGACCAGAGTGCACCGACACCGCTGACCTGCGGCTCCATGTCGTGGAGTTTTTCAGCCGTGATGATCTCGAGGTCACCCAGCCCGTTGGCACGCCCGCTGGCCAGGTAGCCATGGAGTATCGCCATCTGCGCTTCGCTACTGGCCACGATGAGCTTGCCCAGCCGCCGGTGGCCGATACCGTGCTCACGGCAGTACGCGTAAAGCAGGCGATTGCCGGCCACGCAGGTGGTCGCTTTCAGGCTGCCCGCCGGATAGTAAATCCCCGCGTGAATGACCTCCGAATTACGGCTGGAGGTTTGTGTGCCGAACGTGTCCTCGGCTTCGAGCAGCAGGACTTCGCGGCCCCCGAGCACCAGCGCGCGCGCCACTGCGAGACCGATCACACCGGCGCCCACAACTACGCATTCGACCGATTCTGTCATGCCTGCATCATCCGTGGTGAACCACTGATTGCGCCCGTTTTACTGCTCCTGGTTACCCGCCAACTCCCTGAGAATAATGCTCCAATGGTCGAGGCCGTCGTAAAACGCCTGGATCGGCACCCGTTCATTCAAGCCGTGCGCATACATCTCATCCGGGTTCATAAACAGGCCGCTGACCGCCCAGGTGGGAATGCCCGCCTTGCGAAAGTGCATACCATCGGTACCGCCGGATTCCATGTAGGCAATCACCTTGATATCCGGGTAGCGCGCATGGACGGCCTTTTTGACGGCAGCGGTCACGTCCGGCCGCAATCGTGAAATCGGGCTTTCGGTGGCTTCCTCCAGCTGCCTGAATTCAATCGCGTCATTTTCAACGACCTGCCTGAGCGCTGACTCGATCGCGGACACCGGCACACCCGGAAAAACCCGGCAATTGACGGTGGCTGTGGCCGACTGGGGTAACGCGTTTTCCGCGTGTCCAGCCTGCAACATGGTTACCACGCAGGTCGTACGCGTGGTGCCGACATAGGACGATTCTATCGCCAGGCGGTCAGCCGCCTCTTCGTCACGCGGGTTATTGGCGAAACGGACCATGGCGTCACCCAGTTCGCCACCCAGTTGTTCACCGGTCTCCTCGAAAAACGTCTGGGTCATTTCACTCCAGCGCACCGGGAACCTGTATTTCTCAATCTTTTTAATTGCATCCGCCAGGTCATAAATGGCGTTATCCGGCCGCGGTCTGGAACTGTGCCCGCCGGGGTTGCGGACGGTGATTTCCCAGGTCACGTAGGTTTTTTCCGCCGCCTGCATCAGGTACACCACCGGGTTTCCGTCCGCGTCAAGATCACCGCCGCCGGCGTCGGAGTTCAGGGCGAATTCGGCCTCTGCCAGGTCCTCCCTGTCATAGGCCAGCATGCGGGTTGTCAGCATGCCGCTCTCTTCATCACCGGAAAAAGCGATGATCAGGTCGCGGTTGGGCACAAAGCCCTCCTTTTTCAGACGGATAAATGTCGATGTCAGCTGGGCTACGCCAAACTTGTTGTCAACCGTGCCGCGGGCATAGAAATAGCTGTCGTCGCTGGTCAGTTCAAAGGGCGGACGCTCCCAGTCCCTGGCCAGCGCCTCGACCACATCCATATGGCCCAGCAGCAGGATGGGCGCCTTACCCGAAGAGCCGTCACCGCGATACTTTGCAATCAGTGAGGCCGTCTCTCCAAGCGGTACGACCTCGACATCCTCCTGCGGAAAGCCCGCGGCCAGCAGTTCATTCGCCAGGTAGTTGGCAATCTCCGGCACGTTACCCAGGTTCTTGGAAGATTCCACCTCAATAATGCGGGTGTACATTTCCAGCGTCTTTATGGCATGTTCAGATCGTTCGACCTCCGCGGCCACAGCAGCGGCACACGGCAGGCACGCAATCAATATTGCTATCAGTTTTTTCATGGTGATCACTTTTCAGACAACAAGCTTCAGTTTAGGATGAAAAAACCCGTTCGTCATGAACTATTTGGGTTAGGCTACTGCGCTGGAGTGAAACCGCCCGCCGGACCGCTTGCAAAAGCGGCGCCGGGGTAGACTGAACGATATAGAACCTTTACCGGTTGGCAGCGTCGAACCTGACTTTAACAAGGGATTTGCGTGCAAGAAAAAGTGCTCAATAAAGAAAGCCTGGCCGCCTGGTACCTGCTCCTGGCAAGCTGGACCCTGGTCACCGCAGCCACTCTCGGCAGCCTCTTTTTCAGCGAAGTCATGGAGGTACCGGTCTGCCTGCTGTGCTGGTACCAGCGTATCGCCATGTATCCACTGGTACTGATCCTTGCCATTGGCCTGATCCCTTACGATCCCCGGGTGACACGCTATGCTGCGGCACTGGTCGGCCTGGGTTGGATCTTGGCGATGTGGCACGTGCTGCTGGTGGCCGGGATCATTCCCGCTAGCGCCCAGCCGTGTGTGCAGGGGATTCCCTGCTCCGAGACATACGTCACTGTGTTGGGTTTTTTGCATATCCCGGCCATGTCACTTCTAACCTTCAGCCTGCTTGGCATCTTGCTGTTTTTTGCGCATAGAAAGGAAAACCCATGAACCAGAAAACGATTTTCATCACCATAGCCCTGATCCTGTTGCTGGCCTTCGGAATGGCCACCCTGATTTACAGAAACCACCAGGCCAGCCTGCAGGATTCTTCAATGGGGCAAACCAGGGAACTGGCGGAAAGGCAAGGGGCGCCGGTCAAGGGCCCGTCTGAGGCGAAGGTCACCATCGTCGAGTTTTTTGACCCGGCCTGCGAAACCTGCCGTGATTTTTATCCCTTCCTGAAACAGTTGATGGACCGCTACCCCGGCAAGGTCAATGTCATGATGCGCTTTGCCCCGCTGCACACCGGCTCGGACCAGGTGGTGAAAATGCTGGAGGCCGCGCGCCTGCAGGACAAATTCTGGCCGGCATTGGAAATCCTGTTCGACAACCAGGACCAATGGATCGTCGGCCATACATCCCAGCCCATGCGCGCCCTTAACATTTTGTACTCACTGGATATCGACCAGCAGAAATTGGCGTCAGATATGAACAGCCCCGCGGTTGCAGGCATCATTCAGCAGGACGTGCAGGATGCCCAGGCACTTGGGGTACGGGCGACGCCCGAATTTTTTGTCAATGGCCGGCCCATGCCCAGCTTTGGTTATCAGCAACTGAGTCAATTGGTGGACGAGGCGGTGGCTGTAGAATACTGAAACCGGGGCCGCGGTGATACTGAGGGGGAACCTGTCTTCTTGATGGACCCGTATGAGCGGTGCACGCCCGGCCGGGTTTAGGGTATTAACTATCTGCCTTTGATATAACGTACCGGCACGCCGATATCGGCATTGGCGGTTCTTACCATCACCAGCCCATCGGGAAAAACGTCACTTTTTGCCTGGACCTCGACGGCGTCACCTTTATATTTCACGCCGTTGTCCAGCGTCACGAGGACCGGGATCGGTTCATCAAATGTACACGGCGCGTCTTCCTGAATGGCTTTGGTGAGTTTGGTCTGAACCTTGTCTTTACGCCCTTCACCCATAAAAATCTCCCGCGGTTTATTTCGACTAAGCTACCATCCTAGCGTATTAAAGGCTGAATTTGTCATTAAACGGTTTTTTTTGGGTGCATTCATCCGTGCCTGTCTTATCACAGGATATGCTTCAAAGGGATTTTTCAGATTTCCAATAAAAGAAAGGGCCGGCAAGGGGTCAGCCGGCCCTTTCATCAAAGGCCGACGCAAGGGGAGCGTCGATCTTCAATACGAAAATGGCATAAGGGGGAACGCCATTTTCGATTCTTTTTAACCCTCTCGGGCTAAATCCGGAGATTCGTGGGAGAATTTTTAT
This sequence comes from Lysobacterales bacterium, assembly GCA_013042835.1. GTDB lineage: Bacteria > Pseudomonadota > Gammaproteobacteria > Xanthomonadales > SZUA-36 > SZUA-36. The sequence continues at coordinate 4,517 of JABDPJ010000118.1, read as the reverse complement.
TCCCCTATATCTCCATAGTTTAGCGCAACTTAGTTCAATTTAACATATATTCGTCAAGGCTATGTTCAGCTCCGGGAGAGACCCTTCGGAGGCACTCCAGGGCAGCTCGCCCAGCAATGGAGCAGGCATCAGCGACTTCAACGTCGCCAGGTTTTCCGACTGCGCCTGCATATCCGGATCCACGTGATTGGCAATCCATCCTTTCAGCGGCATACCATCGCGTTCGATCTGGGCAGCGGTTAACAGTCCGTGATTGATGCAACCCAGGCGCATACCGACGACGATGATGACCTCATCCGCCAGGGCTTTTGCCATGCCGGCCAACAAAACACCTTCTTCGAGAGGGACGCACCAACCACCAACGCCTTCAACGACGAGATAATCTGCCTCGATGCTCTGCGCCAAGGTACCGATTGTTTCGATATCAATCGACCTGCCGGCCTTTTGTGCCGCGATATGAGGTGCAATCGCGGGCTCAAAGGCATACGGGTTGACCACGTCATAAGGAAGTTCGACATTCGCCGCTGCCATCAGCGCGAGTGCGTCTTCATTACGCAGCCCGTCAGCGGTGGTCTCGCAGCCGGAGGCGACCGGCTTCATACCGGCAACGCGGTAGCCCCGGCGGGCCAGGTGCCGGATCAAGGCCGCAGATACGTAGGTTTTTCCGATCTCCGTATCGGTACCGGTGATGAACCAGCGCTTCACGGGGTTCCCCGGCTTTTTGAACCTGCACGGAGGGCATCAATAGAGAACGTGGCAACATCACCGTCCGGTGTTTTTACCGGTTGGCCCTCCGCAGGGGCGAAAGCCGTACCATAAATCACTTCGTAGCTGGCCGGATAGCGGTCGCCGCGCTTGAATGCCTCGTAACTGTTCAACATCTCCTTCAAACTGGTCTTGCCGGTCAACCCATGCTGCCTGTTGCTGGCCACGTTGTGCGCACCGATTGCCTTTAGCTCGCGCATCAATGTCATCACGTCCGCGTACTCCATGGTCAGGCGTTCCGCATCCATCACCGGTTCACGGAATCCCGCAGCCAGCAATTCATCGCCGACATCGTGCATGTCCGGATGGTCATTGACATGCGGGCGCTCATCCACCGAGCGCCATGCCTGTTTCAGTTCATACAGCGTATCCGGCCCGAAACTGGTAAATACCAGCATCGCGTCCGCCTTCATGATGCGCCGGAACTCACGAAAAACCGCCGGCAGATCGTAGCTCCACTGCAAGGCGAGGTTGGAAAAAATCAGGTCCACGCTGCGTGCGGCCAGCGGCAATGCATGCATGTCAGCACATAAGGGGCTCAGGTTCTTAACCGCTTGCCGGCTGGCTTCCGGCACCGGGTCAATCCGCCCCAGCATGGCCGGCGCCCAGTCCAGCGCGATGACATAGGCCTCGGCGTAACGCCCCGCCATCATCCTGCTGGCCGAACCGGTGCCACAGCCCAGGTCCAAAATGGTTTCGGGCGCATAGCGTTGAAACTCGATACGTTCCAGCAGCCTGGATTCGATCTCTCGCTGCAGGACCGCGTAATCGTCATAAGTGGTGGCCGCCCGGTCGAACGATAACCTGATCGCAGCTTTGTCCAATGGTGTCAGGCTCATGCCAAAAACCCGCGAATGATGTCCAAAAAAGTGTCCTCGTGTGTGATGAACGGTGCGTGACCGGCGCCCCGGATCAAAGCGGCCTCGGCGTTCGGCATCAACCCTGCAGCCCGCTCAAAAGATTCCGGCATGACCGTCCGGTCGCGTGTGCCGCCCAGGAACAGCGCCGGCATTTTACATCGGTTCAGAGCCGGTATGAGGTTATTGCCGTATAAAAGCTCGAGGCCGGCCAGCAGGTTCTGCTTGCCGGGTACGGTCAGAGCCGGCGCTTGGCCACCCAGGCGCTGCAAGGCCTCACCTGACCATCTCGGTCCGAAAGTCTGCAGGAAGAACTGCTCCAGGGTGTTCTCAAAATCATTCTCAAGCCCTCTGGCAAATGTCCGCCGGGCATCCTCACCGACGCCACAGTCCCAGTCCGGTTGGCGGGAAAAACTCGGGGTTGCGCCCACCAGGATCAGTTTCTTTACCCGCTCGCTGTGCCTAAGTGCGGCAGACATGGCGATCAACCCACCCAGCGACCAACCCATCCACGCCGCGGGCGGAACTGCCGGCATGATTAATTCGGTGACTTGTACCAGGTCCCGGGGCAGCGGGATGTGCCGATTGATGCCGTGACCGGGAAGATCAACGAGGTGCAAACGGTACTTGCGCGCCAGCGCATCGGCGGCTGAACCCCAGATGCCGCTGTGCATGCCCCAGCCATGCAGCAGCACCAGGTCCGCGCCCCTGCCACGGGTCATTACTTTTAAAGTCTCAGCCATGTTTACACGACTCCGCCACGGCATCGAGCAGTTTGTCCAGCTGCGAAAAGCGGTGCGCCGCGCTCAGCGTGATGCGTAAACGTGACGTACCCTCAGGCACTGTGGGCGGACGAATGGCGACCACCAGGAAACCCTTTTTCCTCAGACGCGCTGAAAGTTCCAGTGTGTCCTGGCTTTTGCCAATCACCAGGGGCTGAATCGGTGACTGCGAATCCATCAATGCCAGCCCGCGTTGCGCCGCGGCCTCCCTGAAATGCCCGATCAGCGCCTGCAGGTGCTCACGCCGCCATTCATCTTCGCTCACCCGTCGCAACGCGGCACGCGCGGCCGCGGCCAGTGCCGGCGGCATGGCCGTGGTGTAAATATAGCTGCGCGCCTCGTTGACCAGTTGATCGATCAATGCTCCAGAGCCGGCGATAAAGGCCCCGAAACAACCAAACGCCTTGCCCAGCGTGCCTGTCAAAACCGGCACCTGTGTCGCAGACAACCCCGCCGCCGCCACGCTGCCGCGTCCTGCTGGCCCGCATATACCAATGCCGTGTGCATCGTCCACGGCCAGCCACGCGCCATGCTGGCGGCACAGCGCCGACAGCCCGGCTACAGGCGCCGTATCGCCATCCATCGAGAAAACGCCATCGCTGACCACCAGGGCGTTGCCGGTACGGCTTTTCTCCAGCTGCCGCTGTAAAACATCCAGGTCTGCGTGGGGATAGCGTAAGAGTTTGGCACGGCTGAGCCTGGCGCCATCGATCAGGGAGGCGTGGCACAGTTTGTCCTGGATAATGACATCGCCCCTGGTCGTCAGGCTCGTGGCTACCGCCAGGTTGGCCAGGTAGCCCGATGAGCACAGCAGAACCTTGTCGCGCTGGAGAAATTCCGCCAGTTCTTTTTCGAGCAATTGATGCTGTTTGCGAAAGCCACTGACCAATGCCGAGGCGCCGCTGCCAACGCCATGGCTGTCGGCAGCGTCCTTGAGTGCGGCGATCATTTCCGGGTGGGACGCCAGCCCGAGGTAATCGTTACCGCTGAAGTTGAGCAGTAGCTCATCGCCCGCACGAACAGTTACAGCATCGCTGACACTTAGAGTGAGCCTGCGCCGCTCGAGAAAACGGGCCTGCCTTTGCGCTGCCTGCTGTGCCAGCCACTGGTTCAGATCGCCGTCGGCGTTAGCCGGTTCCACCATCGTATCAAGCGCTCGCCGTGTGCCCTGGTTCAGTTGTGTGCATGCCAAGCCGCTTCAGCAGGGCCATGTCGCGCGCCGCCTCCGGGTTATCCGTGGTCAGCAGCTTGTCGCCGTAGAAAATCGAGTTGGCCCCCGCAAAAAAGCACAGTGCCTGCATCTCATCATTCATTTCCGTGCGGCCCGCTGACAGGCGGACCACCGATTTCGGCATCGTTATGCGCGCGATTGCTATGGTGCGGACAAACTCGAGCGGATCAATGGGCTCCGTGCCATCCAGCGGTGTACCCGGAACCTGCACGAGATTATTAATCGGGACGCTTTGCGGATGGACCGGAAGGTTGGCGAGTTCCACGATCAGGCCGGCACGGTCTTCGCGCGTCTCACCCATGCCAACGATGCCGCCACAGCACACGTTCAAACCCGCATCGCGAACATTCTCCAGGGTTTCCAGGCGGTCTTCATAGCTGCGGGTCTGGATGACTTCACGGTAATACTCGGGTGAAGTATCGAGATTGTGGTTGTAGTAATCGAGGCCGGCCTGTTTGAGCCTTTCAGCCTGCTGACGCTTCAGCATACCGAGCGTGACGCAGGTTTCCATGCCCATTTCCCGCACGCCCTTGATCATTTCGATGACTTTTTCCAGGTCCCGGTCCTTGGGACTGCGCCAGGCTGCGCCCATGCAAAAACGCGAGGCCCCACCGGATTTTGCCGCCCGGGCCGCTTCCAGCACGGCTTCGACGTCCATGACGGTTTCACGCTCCAGGCCGGTGTCATAGCGGACGCTCTGGGGACAATACTTACAATCTTCCGGGCAGGCGCCCGTCTTGATACTGAGCAAAGTGCTGATTTGAACTTCACGCGGATTGAAGTACAACCGGTGTACCTGGTGAGCACGGAACAACAGATCATTAAAAGGCAATGCAAAAAGCTCCATTACCTCGGGCCGCGACCAGTCATGACGGACTTCGG
>JABDPJ010000115.1 GCA_013042835.1 Lysobacterales bacterium | reverse complement strand
GTCTGGTCGGCGGTATTTGCAATTGCAGCGGCCGGCGTTACCACGCTGCTCGCTGGTCTGATACCGGCGCTGCGGGCCTCTGGCTTGGGAATCAACCTGGTGCTGCGTGAAAACTCACGTGGCGCCACCAGCAGGCAAACGAAATGGCTCAGCCAGTCGCTGGTCGTAACGGAAATTGCCCTTTCATTTATTCTGCTTGTCCTGGCGGGTTTGACTATACAAACTTCACTAATCATGCAGGAGTATGATGTCGGTGTACGAGTCGATAACATGCTGACCGTCAGGCTCGGTTTGCCTGAAGCTGATTATGAAACGCCGCTTAAACAGAGCCAGTTTTATACCGAGCTGAATGAGCGGATAAAAACCATACCTGGTGTGAGTAGCTCGACGATCACACAGGGCTTGCCTGGAAGCTGGAGTAACTGGGCAGCCTACCTGCCTGAAGGCGAAGAAGTGACCGATGACCAGCGCCCGGAGTTTGCGCCCTATATTGGGGTGGCAAACGGCTACTTCGAAGCATTTGAATCTCCACTCTTGCAGGGACGTGAATTCGATGAGCGCGATACGGCTGAAAGTCTACCCGTGGTCATCGTCAACCAAACCTATGCGACCAAGGTATTTGGTGCAGACAGCCCATTGGGCCGACAGGTTCGTTTTGGCACTCCGGATAGTGGTGAACGATCACCCGAGTGGCGAACCATCGTGGGGGTCAGCCGGCACATCAAGCAAACTGGCCTGCAGGAAGAAAGGGACCTACCCACTTTCTATGTTCCGATGGCGCAAGAGCCTGCACGATTCATGAGCGTGGCCCTGCGTACGACCGGTGAGCCCAAATCGGTTGTTCCGGCGCTGCGCAATGTCGTCGAACAAATTGACCCGGAGCTGCCTCTGTACTGGATCCAGACGCTGATGGAAGGCTTTCAGGACCAGATTGCCCCTAATCGCATTCTGGGAATTTGCTTTGGTATATTCGCATTGATCGCCCTGGTGCTCGCCGCGGGAGGGTTGTATGGGGTCATTTCATTCAATGTTATTCAGCGGACGCCCGAACTGGGAGTTCGCAGGGCACTGGGTGCTGATGACAAGAGTATTGGTTTGCTGGTCTCAAAACAGGCCGCACTCCAGCTTGGTCTTGGCCTGGGAATTGGAATCCTGGGAGCGGTGGGTGCGTCCAGGGTCATGGAAAGCCTGATCCTGGTTTCACCACTCGATCCCAAGACCTATGTAATCGTGGCCTTGCTGCTAATTGTGTCAGTCATCATTGCCACCCTGATCCCATCACGCAGGGCAATGCGCATTGAACCGATGGCCGCGCTGCGATATGACTAGAGGAGTCCAGGCAGCATTAAAGCCCTTTGCCATGGAACACACGCGATGTAGCAGCTAAGCACTTTGCGCCCCTGCAGCGATCCCGCGGCTACATGGTCTATGGAATGGCTGAGTAAGTGATGCATCGTTTTGTCTTCGGCGCTGTTCATGGCGTGGGCTTTGAGACTTCTGTCGACATCGCGCGGCAGCAAGCCTTGGTATTCCAGGCAATGGGCAATGCGCTGGATGAAGGATTGTAGGTTTCAAACAGCTAACTCCAATTTCGCAACATTTCCTTATATAGTTCGCGTTCATGGATGGTCGCACCTCGTTGGGCCACCACGCGGGTAGCAAAGTCCTGCGCCCGTTGCAGCGTTAGCGCCAGCGGCCACTGCTGGCTGAGACCCAGGATCAGCACCGAGGTAAACGCGTCGCCGGCACCAACCGTATCGACCACTTCAGCGATTGCAGCCGGACCCACGTCGGCAAACCCGCCTTGTGCAGTGCAGGCGAAAGCGCCATTCTCACCGAGGGTGACGACCAGCCCTGCCAGCCCGTGGTGTCGCAGGAATTGCTGCGCACGAGAACGATCGTCAATGGTATCGGCGTCCCCGAGTACCTTTAACTCGTCCTGGTTCAGTTTGATCCAGTCCGCCGCATCGGCACAGGCCAGCACATCTTCTTTTCGCCACCAGGGATCGCGCAGGTTGACATCCAGCAGCACCATGGCATCAAGGTCCTGGCGCAGGGCTTCCAGAGCCTCGCGGGACCGCCCGTTACGCAGAGCCAGCGTGCCGTGGTAAAGCACGCTCGCCGTACCGATGTCAGGCAGCTGCGCACCGTCAATATAATCATAAGCACGGTGTTCGACGATGGTGTAATGCGGTTCACCACCGACGATTTCGATCTTGACGCTGCCGGTGGGGTGCGCGCTGTCTGTCTGCAGACCGCGGGTATCCATTTGCCATCCGGACATGGCATCCCGGACCTGCTTGCCGAGTTCATCTTCGCCGACGCTGGAGACCATCACAGGCGACAAACCAAAGGCCTGCAGGTGCCAGGCGACGTTAAATGGCGCACCGCCGATGACCGCAGACCCGTCCGGGAAGCAATCGAAAAGGACTTCGCCGAAAATAACCGGGACTTTGGTGTTTTTACTATTCAAATCGTACATACAATAACCATATCATATGCCCGAAACGGTGCTATCAATTAGCAGCCAAGACAGCGTGGGAGACCTCATGGATGAGAACTCGGACAGCCATATCGATTGCCATTAAGCAGGTGCGTGTGACATTCAGGCTGAAACTGTTTAGGATTGAGCGGATATGCCTACTGATAATCAAAAACTCTCTATTCTCCTGGTCAGTATCCACGGATTAATCCGGGGCCACGACCTTGAACTTGGCCGCGATGCGGATACCGGTGGACAAACCCTGTATGTCGTGGAACTGGCGCGAGCGCTTGGGCTGAGGGATGACGTCGAGCGCGTGGACCTTGTCACGCGGCGAATCACAGACCCTGCCGTCAGCGAGGATTACGCCGAGGCCGAAGAATTTCTTTCAGACAAGGTGCGCATCGTACGTATCGACGCCGGTCCCGAAGAATACATTCCCAAGGAACAATTGTGGGATCACCTCGACAGTTTTACCGATAACCTGGTGGACTGGATTCGTGAACAGCCCCGTGTGCCTGACGTCGTGCACAGTCACTATGCTGACGCCGGATACGTAGGCGTGCGTCTGGCCAACCTCGGCGCCATTCCACTGGTGCATACCGGCCATTCACTGGGACGTGACAAGCGTAAGCAGTTACTGGCCAAGGGCTTGTCGGCCGAAGAGATCGAAACCACCTACAATATGAGCCGGCGCATCAACGCCGAGGAAGAATTGCTCGCCAACGCCGACCTGGTCATTACCAGCACGCGCAACGAGATCGAATCGCAGTATGGTTTGTACGACTACTACGACCCGGACTGCATGAGCGTCATTCCCCCCGGAACCAACCTGGATCGTTATTACCCACCCGTCGAAGGTGAAACCTCGGATTACCCGGAAAAGCTGAAGCCGTTTCTGACCGACCCTGACAAGCCCCTGGTCATGGCGCTGTCCCGTCCGGACGAGCGCAAGAACATCCCGGTCCTGCTGCAGGCATTCCATCACTCAAAGCGTTTGCGTGACACGGCAAACCTGCTGCTGATAGCGGGAAACCGGGACGATGTGCGTGATCTCGACGCCGGGGCACAGTCGGTTCTGACGCAGATCTTACTGGATATCGACGCCTACGATCTTTATGGACACGTTGCAATACCCAAGCAACATGAGATGGATGAAATACCGGGCGTGTACCGCCAGGTTGCTGTCTCCGGCGGAATTTTCGTCAACCCGGCCTTAACCGAGCCGTTCGGCCTCACCCTTCTCGAAGCTGCGGCCAGTGGCCTGCCCCTGGTTGCAACCGAAAATGGTGGACCGGTTGATATTATTTCCAACTGCAAGAATGGGATTTTGGTCGACCCTCTCGATGCGCCTGCGATAGCAGCAGCCTTACTCGAACTACTGACGGACAGGCAGAAATGGGAAAGCGCTGCGAGCAACGGGCTCAAGGGCGTGCGCCGGCACTATACCTGGCAGGCGCATGCAGCCGCTTATGTCGAAAAACTGCACGGCCTGGGTGGAGGCCCGCGCCGGGAGCCTGCGAAATGGCAGGCCGGCCGTTCGGCCCGCTACCGCGACCGTGCCATTTTCACGGATATCGACCAGACGCTCCTGGGCGATAACAAAGCGCTTAAGAGCCTGAACAGGAAACTTCGCGAAATCCACCGCCGGGTAACTTTCGGCATCGTTTCCGGGCGGCGTTATGATTCCGTCCTGGCCACCTTGAAGAAACACAAACTGCAGATGCCCGATGTGCTTATCAGCGGCCTGGGAACCCGTATCCATTACGGCTCAAACCTGGACGAAGACAGCTACTGGAGCGATCACATCGACCACGATTGGAACATGGCTCGAATCCGCCGCGCGCTGAGTCAAACGCCGGGCCTGAAGTTACAACCCAGGAATACACAAAGCCGCTTCAAGATTTCCTACTACTACGATTCCGGGCTGGCCCCTACGGCCGATGAAATTACCAAGCGCCTGCACCAGCAAGAGCTGAATGCGAACGTCATCGTGTCATTCGGTCAGTTCCTCGACATCGTCCCCACCCGCGCTTCCAAGGGCCTCGCGCTTCGTTACGCGGCGCTGCGGCTGGGAATCCCTCTCGAGAACATCCTGGTGGCTGGTGGCTCCGGAGCGGACGAGGACATGATGCGCGGCAATACCCGGGCCGTCGTGGTGGCCAACCGGCACGAGGAAGAGCTTTCCGACCTGGTCGATATCGAGCGCATTTATTTTTCAAACAAGGCGCATGCCGCCGGCCTGCTCGACGCCATTGATCATTATGACTTTCTCGATGGCGTATCAAGGGGCCGCTAATGCAGGCGAGGCACTTCATACGAATCGGCCTGGCTGTAAGGCGGGTTCAATACCATGACCACCATTGATACTGCACTAAGACCCGGAAAAGATTAGAACCCATGTACGAACAAGTCTCACATTCGCTGCTGGACAAAATACTCGACCAGCTCAAACCGGAAATCCGCAAAAAGGACCTGCGGCACTTTTATACGCGGCTCGGGGCGAATTTCTATGCGATTTATTCCCTTTTCCACCGGCTATACGGAAAACGTGACGATTTCGAACAGCAGATGCTGCGATTGGCCGAAGTGCTTGCGGTTAATTACATCAATCGCAGCAAGGAGTTGAAGAAGCTCGATATCCGGCGCGAACGCGACCACAACTGGTTTCTGAGCCAGGAATGGGTCGGCATGGCGCTGTATGCCAATGCGTATGCGGGTGATCTGCAGGGGCTGGGTAAGCGCCTCGGCTACCTGCAGGAACTGGGCGTCAACATGCTGCATGTCATGCCGATACTGAAGTGCCCCCCGGGAGCCAGTGACGGTGGTTACGCTGTCAGCGACTACCGTAACGTGGACGAGCGGGTGGGCAACCTCGAAGATGTCGGCGAGCTACAAGCCAAATTACGCGCACGCGACATGTTGCTGATCCTCGACGTGGTGGTCAACCACGTTTCGGATCAGCATGAATGGGCGCAGCGCGCGCGCGCAGGCGATCCCGTTTACCAGGACTATTTCTACGCCTTCCCCAATCGCGAGATTCCGGACATGTTCGAGGAAACCATGCCGGAAGTCTTTCCCGAAACCTCGCCCGGAAACTTTACCTGGGACGAACAGATGGGCCGTTGGGTGATGACGGTATTCAATGATTACCAGTGGGACCTCAACTACAGCAATCCAGCTGTATTCATTGAAATGCTCGACATCCTGTTGTTCTGGGCTAACCGCGGTGCGGATATCCTGCGACTCGATGCCGTGGCCTTCCTGTGGAAGAAAATCGGCACCGTTTGCCAGAACGAGTACGAGGCGCACCTGATCCTGCAATTGCTCAAGGATTGTTGCCAGGTCACCGCCCCCGGCGTGTTATTCATTGCCGAGGCCATCGTCGCGCCCGTCGAGATCATCAAGTATTTCGGCGAAGACGCGGTCATCGCCAAGGAGTGCGAGATCGCCTATAACGCGACCTTCATGGCGTTGTTGTGGGATGCCGTCGCCACCCGAAACTCGAAACTCCTGGAACAGGGCATCCGCAGCCTGCCGGGTAAGCTCGACCGCGCCACCTGGCTGAACTACGTGCGTTGTCATGATGATATCGGCTTGGGCTTCGACAATGCGGACGTGATTCGCGCCGGTTACGAACCGGCCTCTCACCGGAAGTTCCTGCTCGATTACTTTACCGGCAAATTCGAAAGCTCACTGTCGCGGGGGCAACCTTTCGGACTTGACGAGAAGAGCGGTGACGCGCGGATTTCAGGCTCGCTGGCCTCGCTGGCCGGCCTTGAAGTCGCCCTGGAACTTAACGACGAGGCGGCGATCCAGAGCTGTATCGACCTGATCCTGCTGCTGCACGGCATGATCATGTCCTTTGGCGGCATTCCGCTGCTCTACTATGGTGACGAAATCGGTATGCTCAACGATTTTTCTTTCATGGAGGATGAGGAAAAAGCCCACGACACGCGCTGGATACACCGTCCGGTCATCGACTGGGACAAGGCGGAGCGCCGCCACCAGCGGGGCACGCCGGAGCAGCAGTTATTTGACGGCATCGCACGGATGATCGCTGTACGCAAAAACACACCGGCATTTGCAGACTTCAACAACCGTGAGCTGATCGCAACCAACAATCCGCACCTGTTCGCATTCATGCGCAGCAACCCGTTCGAATCGGGGGATCACGTGCTGGTCGTGGGTAACTTCGATGCTTCGCCGCAGTCATTGACCCTCGGCGACCTGGGCAACCGCGGCAATTTTGAATTCAGCCGCCTGCGTGACTTGTACAGCGGCGAGGAACCCAGCATGTTCAAGGATCAACTGGTCATCCCACCATTCCGCTTCTACTGGCTGACCTACAAGGACTGATTGTCCTTGTAACTTCTTTTAGCCATTGATACCTGCCCTGCTTCCGGCATGAGCCTTTGACCCTGCCACTTGACTCTTACCCCGATAATAAAAAGCGGTAAACAAAGACGTCCCAAGCGGGTAAAATAAGGCGCTTGTCCCGGGAGCATCCCAGTCGTGCCCCCGATACTCGTTAATCAACCCCTGACAATGAAACCGGGAATTAAGAATGAACTCCTTTCTGCGCGCCATTATGCAAGCTATTCTTCTCACCGCCACCATTGGTCTTTTCGCCTGTGACAGCAGCACGGTAACGACCACTGACAATCAACCATCTGCCGCCGCTGACGTCGCCACCAACGTTGCCGAATCTATCACCGTGAATATGCCCCGGATACGAGCTACCGCACCGGGACAATCGGTCACTGGCGCCTTCATGACGTTGGTCAATAACTCGGCAACAGCTTCTGCCCTGATATCTGTCAGTTTCGACGGCGCCAGCACGGTGGAAATTCATGAAACCAGCATGAATGAGGGCAGGATGCGGATGCAAAAGGTCAGCCAAATCGATATCCCTGCCAACGGCTCCGCAGAGCTGAAGCCCGGCAGCTATCACGTTATGCTGATAGGACTTGAAAAAGACATGCAAGCAGGCACAGTCGAAAATCTGACGTTGACCTTTTCCGACGGCTCACAAAAGACCGTGGAAGCCCTGGTCGACAAGCTAAGCGAATAGCAGCAAATGAAAAAGAGCATTATCCTGATAGGCTTGCTGGCGTTTGCACTGGGCATCGGTATCGCGCGATTTTACCTGCCACAGTCCGGTGATGATCTCCAGGTTGATACCGAGGGTTACACGAAGGTAAAAGTCACCGAGGGTAAATTCGGCGGTGACTTTACGCTCTACCAGGGTGACACACCAGTAAGGCTAAGTGACTTTCAGGGCAAACTTGTCGTGATGTATTTTGGCTTTGCATCCTGCCCTGATGTTTGCCCGACCACGCTCACTGTTATCGCCTCCGCCCTGAAGCAGTTGACAACTGAAGAGTCAGAGGAGGTGCAACCGGTTTTCATCAGTATCGATCCGGAACGCGATCAGGGCGAAAAGCTGATGGCATACGCCACTTATTTTCATCCTGATTTCATTGGCATCACCGGCACGCCCGAGCAGGTTCAGAAGGTGGTCAACCGATATGGCGGGTTTTTCATCAAGGTAGAGAGCGACTCGGTCCTGGAGTACACCGTTGAACATACCTCGAAGACCTACATTGTCAGCAAGGATGGCCGGTACGTGAGCATATTGCCGCACGACATGAGCAGTGATCTTGCC
>JABDPJ010000111.1 GCA_013042835.1 Lysobacterales bacterium | reverse complement strand
GTCCTGGTAAGCCATTACCCCCGCTAGCGCCCCTCCCCCAAGCAAACAAAAGAACTGCCCTCTGCAAAATTCGAACAGTCCCAACGCAAGTAGTGATGAATTAATGAGCGCAGCAGATAAGCCTCTTCAAATATCAGATAAAATGCACCGCTCTCATGAAAATTACCCCGGCTCAGGAAAATGGTGAAGGAGGACTAGACCACCAGTAGAGCTGAGCCGGGGGTTTAAGCGCAAATGACATGTTGCGTCATCCGTAACCAGGCCTGTCTGGCCTCCCACGCACCTGCACGTAAAAAAATGGCCCCGGTTTCAACCCTGGTGTAAGGGGGGGAGGATCCACCAGGGCAAATTGAAACCGGGGCACTCAACTTTGGCAGCGGGCGTTTGCTACCTGCCCCCCCCGATTAATCGTGAGCGCTTTAGCCGATCATCAGCCAGACGTTGGCTGCAATGGCTACGAGTGAGCTGGCAACTACCAGCCGCATGATATTTTTCATCAGGACTTGTTCCATGGTCATACTCCTGTTAATTACTGCGCCTGTTGCGGTGATGATGGCTTTTCCATCATCAATAGTTTTCTTTCTGCCAGTTGGCACGCATATAACATGCGTTCGGTTGCCTGTTCAGAAACTGTTCCTCTCCGGCTCTCAATCATGTGACGCCAAAATTCAATTTCTGCCTCCAGCATTATCTCTTCTGTCTGCATTGCTGCTTTTCCATCAATGGTGCTTGCGATGGGGCGTACTTTAGGCAAGCCAGGAAGGCCACGCTTGACCAAAAAGGACAATCAGTTGACCGAAGTTCGGGCGTGGTCGAAAATGGGGTTGTTTCGATCAGCTAAAAACAAAGGAAATCAGCCACATGTCGATTTTTGCACCCACCCTGATCAATTTGTGGAAGACGATAGAGTCATACGGAATCGATCCCGCACCCCTGTTCGCGGGTGAGGATATCAATACGACATTGCCGATTGATCCCGCATTGCGGATTCCGTTTGCAAAAGTCGACCGGCTTCGCGCCAAGGCGGTGGAAATCTGTGGTGACGAGGCGCTGGGTATCAGGTCGGCTATCGTATATGTGCCCGCTCAAATGGGCGCCCTGGGTTACGCGTGGCAGGCAAGCCTGACTTTGAGAAAGGCCTGTGAAAGGCTGCAGCGCTTTGCGCGACTGGTCAATGACAAGGCTGTTGTGAAGGTGGAGGACTGCGACGGTTGCATGCTGGTCACGCTTAAACTGGATGTGCCCAGCGAATGTGCGTCGGTGCGTGATGACGCAGCATTGGCAACGGTCACACGGATGTGCCGGTTGGTTAGCGGTGACGATTTCCGGCTCCAGGGCGTTAATTTCGCACACCCGGAACCCCCGGACACCAAACCTTACTTCGAGTATTTCGCTTGTCAGCTAAACTTCAACCAGGCTGAAAACCAGTTACTGATCCCCCTGAGCTTCGTAGACGAAGTGCTCGCAGGTGCCAACTGTGAACTGGCTGCATTGAATGACAAGGTCGTGATGCGCCGCCTGGCCCTGCTCGATCGCAACGATATAGTTTCTCGAGTGCAGTCCCAGATAATGGACCAGTTACCGAGTGGCAAAATTAGTGATGACTCGGTCGCAGAAGCGCTGCATATGTCGGTGCGCACGATGCACCGTAAACTGGCTGAAGTAAATCGTAACTTCAGAAGCTTGTTGGTTGAAACGCGTCGCAACCTCGCCGAGGCTTACATTCCTGACAGCAGCCTGACATTGACGGAAATTTCCCTGCTACTGGGATTCTCCGAGCCGAGCTCATTCTCCCGGGCATTCAAGAACTGGACCGGGCGCGCACCCAGTGAAGCGCGCCAGGCCCGCATGTAAGGCGTTTTTTATTCACTTGCGCTCAATAACTCGGCGGCGGCCTGGTGTATCTCGGGCCAGGCCTCGAGGGCCGAGGCGAAACCGGCCCAGAATTGTTTCCAGAATTCGATCAACTCCTCGCTGCCCAGGTTGACCGGTAAGCCCCGGACAATAAAATCTTCGCGGCTGACACGATCGATGTCGACGTTCAGTTGCCTGATCCCATTGCGGAGATAATTTTGCCAGTCGACTGGCGCCGAATCGTGTTCGGACAGCAGACCCTGCAGGTGTTGCAACAACTCCGAATCGTCGCGCAAACGCGCGTCGCGGTGCATGTTGCTCAGCATGTCCGGGCTCGAGGCGGCCAGGTCGCGGAACCAGCCGGCTAACACAGACAAGCGCGCGGCGGGAGAGCTTGACCGGCAGCTCGATTTGTATTCGAGCACCTGGCTATAGAAGAATTCCGGGAATGCATCAACCGGTGTGAAGCTAAGGTCACTATTCCTCCAGCCTCGTTTGGGCACGGGCAGGTGCGGAGCGGCCCAAGGGTAATCCAACGTAACGGATGTCGGGAAAACGAAGTCCAGCATGTTGCCAAACAGGCGGTCCTCACCCCGAAAAACCGGTTTGTACGGTGGCAATAACTGGCGGTTGTCAAAACCCGTGATTTGCGACATGTTGGGCCGTGGCGCGAAGTGTGGCTGGTTTCGACCACTCCAGACCTTGCGGCTGTTCAGAGCGTTGGTGGTCTTGGTGGACGAAGACAACATCTGCTCAAGAGACCCCTGCGCCATGTACGGCAGCCAGGTATTCTTGCCGGTGCCCGGGCAGCCCAGTGAGCCGCACTCTGTCACCAGAACCGGTGATTCGGCGCCAAGTTCACTGGCCAGCAGGGCATTAGAGTTAGCCAGCCCGGCGGGTTTAAGGTGGTTCTGTCCCAGTACCTTCAGGGCGTCGGACAAAGACAGGCCCAGGCACTGCATGTGACGGTTGATCGGATCCGGGTTCACCGGTTGGTGCATGGCGCCCCATTCTGCTTCGCTGGCAAAAAAGTCGGCGTTACGGGGGGCGTCAGAAAAAGTGATGTTGGGCCTTGACTGCGGAGGTGCGTACAGGTCGCAAATGCTGTCATCGTCCATCATCACCAGGCGGCGGCCACAGGAAAGCAGCAGTGCCAGGTTGCGGCTCAGACCGGCGCTCCAGTGATCGCCCCACCTGCGCTGGTCTGCAAGGAACCGGATGGAATCTTCGTGTTGCGGCAAACGTTGTACGAGGTCTGCCAGCAGCGCCTGTTGCTCGTCGCGGCCGAAGTAGACCAGCGGTGTCCTGACAGCAGCGGCATGCTTTTCCACCAGGGCTCGGTTTTCATTGATTTTCTCAGCGTTGCCCGAGTCGTCGATAACATAGAGTCGGTGGAGTTTTTCGGTATCGCAATTCGCGGCAATCGATGCAAGCAGGCGCTGCAGTGCGGCCGGCCGTTCCCAGGTGATAATGGCAACCACGGGCGCATCAGTTCGGGTAACGGCAGGATCAGCCCCGGACTTGAGGCGCTCACAGGTGTGCTTCGCTGAAACCATTATGCCGTTGTCGAGCATGCTCTGAAGCACCTGCTCTATATCCGCCTGCTGGCCCGCCATGCCGGGGTTGGCTTCGATAATGCTGTCAGCATGCTGCCGGATGGTCTTGAATTGGTGGCAGTGCACAAGCGATGCATAGACCTCTGGCCTGACCATGGCGCGTTTGCCGTTACGGGTATTATGCAGGAGGAGGTTGCCAGCCTCGACGGGGTAGGCTGAACACAGGTCAAAGGCGACCCAGTCAGGAAGCGGTTTGAAAGAGCTGCCCGCTTTCACCGGCATGCTCAGAGAAAATCCTGTCTTCTCAGTCATTGCGTTGTTCCTGGACAGTGGCAAGTTCGTTGCAATATTCCCGGCAGGCGGGTACGGAGTGATAGGGCTCAGACGTGTTATAACTTAACTTGACCGCGTGTTGTTCAGCCTGGTTCCTGAGCTGGTTCTGTTGCTGGACCGTGTACCTGCCTACAACGTCCACAATGACTTGCTCCGCCTTGTCGCAGGCTTCCGTGTCGAAGCTGTAAAGGCGCGGCCTGACCTCGGGCATCGTGTAAATTCGTTTGCAGAACAACAGTTGACCCCACTGCTCCTTTATCTTGACCCATTCAGGTGCGTCGGCGCCCAGTGCTGATAAAGGCTGGAAAAAAAGTGCGGCTAAAAAAATAAAGGTCAGGTGGTATCGCCGTTTCGATGGTCGCATAGTCATTCCAGGAGTGAATCTGCCAGGTTAAACCAAGGCGCAGATTGTAAGTCAGAGAGCGAGAGGTTGTCTTGCATAAAAAAAGGCAAACGTTTCTGTTCGAAACGCCTGCCTCATTAACCCTGTACCAAAATTCCAAGCGGCTTTATACAAAATAAACGGCGAAACCCGTTGCTGTAGGCAGCAAACTATTCTCAGTTTCGCAGCTATATTCATGACCGCCCGACGTACAGCGGGTGGCGAAATCAGCTTATGCAACAAGAACCGGGCAATGACCCCTGCCGGACAGCTGCATTGCGAAACAAGCTTTGAGAATCCCCCGCCCAAAAACCTGTATGTAGATTAAGCATACTCCAAGCATGAAAAAAAAGCCAGTTTTGGGCCGGATTTGGCCTTGCACCACGACGAATGCGATGAAGCGACCGTCGTCCGTGGGACAAACGCATAGAATAGTGCCCCGATGTCCAGGGAAATCATCAATACCGCCGAAGGCCGGCTGGAATACACCATAACCCACCGCCCCCGTGTAACGCGACGGCTGCATATGGAGCTGGATAAAAGCGGAGGTTTGGTCGTTGTCGCCCCGAGGCACTGGACAAAGGCGCATGTGGAGGCAACGCTGGTCGACAATACCGCCCGCGTGGAGCGGTTCATGCTCAAGGCCCGTGAACGGCAACAGGGAGAACTGAGGTTTGTAAACGGGGAACTGCACTTTTACCTTGGCGGGAAATATCCTTTGGTGACTGGTGCGGCAACCGGGTGCAAAAGCGGCGTGATTTTTGACCGCAGGGAACTATGCGTGATGGTCAGGCAGCCAGGCCCGGCTGCCATTCGGGCCGCCTTGCTCAAATGGTACCGCAGACAGGCTGCCGAAATTTTCAGTGAGCGAATGCGGGTGATTTCCCGCAAGGCCGCCTGGACCAGAAACAGACAAGTGCAACTGCAACTGCGAACCATGAAGCGCACCTGGGGGAATTGTTCGGCGAAAGGGGTCATCAAGCTGAATACCCACCTGGTCAAGGCGCCCATGCCCGTGATCGACTCGGTCATTGCCCATGAGCTTTGCCACCTTGAAGAAATGAATCACGGCAGGGCTTTTTATGCGCTGTTACAGGGACTGAACCCTCACTGGCGGCGGGATCGGGCCAGGTTGCGTTTGGAGGGTCACGTCTACCTGCAGTAGCCAGCGGCCTCGCGCTGACAGGTCGCTTATGCAGCGGCACTCGTCGGCAGGTCGAATTTGAAACAGGTGCCCTGGTCGACCCGGCTACTGACGGTAATTCGACTGCCGTGCAAATCAAGAATCTTGCGCACGATCGCCAGCCCCAGGCCGGCACTGTTGGCCGTCCGCCGGGTGCTGTTTTCGGCTTGATAAAACCGGTTGAAAACGTGTTCCAATTCCTGTTCGGGTATACCGCAACCCGTGTCCTCAACCGCTACGGCCACCGCCCCGGGTTTCTTGTCGAGACGGATGTTGATCCGGCCTCCTGCCGGTGTAAATTTGAGAGAATTGCGGATCAGGTTTTCCAGTACACGCTGTACCAGCCCGATATCCGCATACACAATTCCGGGATCGTTGGGTGCTTCAATACCCAGTTTGATGCCTCGTTCACTGGCATCCAGTTCATACTCATGGACGATATCGTGCATGAGCTCAGCCAGGGAAAACTCTTCAAGCGAAGGATGAATGCTGGCGGAATCCAGCTTCGACAACTCGAAAAGGTCGCCGATCAATTCACCGAGGCGCAAGGTGTGTTTACGGGTGATTTCCAGGTATTCACGGCGCTTGTCCGGGCTCAGTTCTTCGTTCTTGATCAGCAGGGTTTCGACGTATCCATGCATCGAAGCCAATGGTGTTCGCAAGTCGTGGGAGACATTGCTGACCAGTT
This sequence comes from Lysobacterales bacterium, assembly GCA_013042835.1. Lineage (GTDB taxonomy): Bacteria > Pseudomonadota > Gammaproteobacteria > Xanthomonadales > SZUA-36 > SZUA-36. Next base: position 5,520 of record JABDPJ010000111.1, on the reverse strand, counting down.
CGCGGCGCAGGCGATCGGTGTTTCTGAGGTTCTCGAACTGCTCCGACAGCTTGCTGGCCATGGCGTTGAAGGCAAATTCCAGTTGGCCGATTTCATCGGCGCCGCTATTGGCCGTACCAGGCTTTCGAGCGGGGCTTGCAACGGGCATTCCCGGCCCGGGCCTGTCGGTATTTTCGCCAAAGCCGGAATCGGTAAACGCGTTTACGTTGGTTGTCAGCTGGCTGAGCCTGCGGGTGAATAACCAGAACACCAGCAGGCCGATGATAAAGGCTGCCAGTACAACTGCCAGCAGGGCACCTGCGCTGAGACGTTGCACGTAACTGTCGCGGATGCTGTTGGCCAGTTCATCGTATTGGGCTCCGCCGAGAACCGCGTATAAATAGCCCTGCAACACGTCATCGTGTTTAACCGGAAAAGCTGAAAAAATCTTTTCACGCTGCAGGTTGCGTGGGTCAGTACCGCGTAACGGCATATCCACATTGCCCTCGATCAGGGCTCTAACAGGTGTGAGATCAACCCGGTTTCTGACTATGCTGTCCGGCGGAAAAGGGTGTGCCAGGATATTACCTTCGGTATCAAGAAGGAATACCTCGACTGCAGGATTTATGACCATGGCTTGTTGGGCGAGCAGGGCCAGGGCAGATTCGTTGACGACAAAATTTTCCATTAACTGCCGTTCCCCGGTGACATACATGGCGATCGAAGCGTTCAGGCGCTGCGTAATCTCCTCGTAATAGTTCTGCGTGCTGTAGCGCTCGATGACAAAAAAACCGCCCCCGAGCAGGGCGACGACCAGGAACAGCGCGATTGACAATTTCGCAAAAAGTGACTTCATGGGTTTTGGTACTTGTGTGGTTAATGACGTCTTAAGGGTGTGATGTTGCCATGCCTCTCAATGGTCTGGCTGGCCGCCTGGCCGATGCCGGTCGCGATGCCATTGAACTTGTAGCCTACTCCCCAGCAGGTAACGATCAGTTCCGGGTGCGCGGGGTCGCTCTCAATTTTGGCGCGCAAGCGATTGATGTGAGAATTAACCGTGTGCTCATACCCTTCATGGCCGTAACCCCAGACCTGGTCAAGCAGTTGCGCGCGCGAGAACACCTGTCCCGGATGGCGTGCAAAGTGCAGCAGCAGGTCAAACTCCCGTGCCGTCAGCGCCAGGCTCCGGCCGCCCTTGCTGACCTCGCGTCCGGTTGTATCAATAGTCAACTCGCCAACAGACAATACTTGTGCGCCGCCCGGAAAACGTTTTTCCACTGACTCGATCCGGCGAAAGATCGCTTTCACGCGCGCCAGCAACTCAGAGATGGAAAACGGCTTGGTGACGTAATCATCCGCACCGAGTTCCAACCCGAGTACGCGGTCCAGCTCTGAGGACTTCGATGTCAGCATGAGGATGGGAACGTAGGCCATTTCGCGCCGCAGCGCGCGGCAAATGGTCAACCCGTCCGGCCCGGGAAGGCGAACATCCAGCATGACCAGGTCCCACTGACGCTCAAAGGCCAGGCGCATGCCCTCATGGCCATCGGTAGCCACGGTGACGTCAAAATTGGCATCGTTAAGATGCAGTGCCAGCAAGCTGGCGATATCACGTTCGTCTTCCACAATCAGGACACGGCGCTGTTCCACAGTCTCTCCTTGTTTCCGTGCTTAGGTTGTAAAAGAAGACCCGGTTTCTCACGAAAGTATCACAGTGAATTTTCAAAGCATCTATAAAAACGATTAAAAACAACAAGATGAGAGACATAAAATGAACAGCAATTGAGAGTTTACCGTGATAGCCATGTGAAATTCAGCGCACAAAATGTACCACGCTGGCAAATCGGAATCCCTGGTTGCCATTTTGACTAACAACATCAGAGGAGCAAGAATATGAATTTCACCAAGGCAATTATTACAGGAAGCCTGCTGGTCTCGGCGGCCGCCTTCGCCGGTCACCATGACAACGGAAACCACAACGGCAATGGCAGTCCGGCGCCGCGCGGTTACGAGGTTACCATTACCAACATTACCTCCGGCCAGTCCTTTACGCCCGTACTGGTCGCCACACACACGGCGGATGTCGGTTTTTTTGAACTGGGCGCCGCCCCTTCAGCGGATTTGGCCGACCTCGCGGAAGGCGGGGCTACCGGTGGCTTGCAGGCAACCCTGGACAGCCTGCCGGAATACGTCATGGAGACGGCAACCAGCGGCGTGACGGCGGATGGCAACCCGTTAATCAACCCGGGTGAGTCGGTGACAGTCATGATCAGTGGCAACCGTGACTACAACCGCTTGAGCCTGGCAGGCATGCTGCTGCCCACCAATGACACCTTCGTGGCGATCAACTCGATGCCCTTGCCACGCCACTATGCGGGCTCAATGGCGCTTGCTTATGATGCCGGCAGCGAAATGAATGATGAGCTGTGCGTCAACATACCCGGCCCCACTTGCGGTGGCGTGCCGTTTTCTGAAGGCCTGGCGGAAGGTTATGTTCACATAAGCCGGGGAATCAGCGGTGAAGGCGATCTCGCAGCCTCAGACCATGACTGGAGGAATCCCGTCGCCCGTGTGACAGTAAAACGTATTGACTGAATAACGCAGGTTAAATCGTTGCGAAGAAACCCCGGCAGCATGACCGGGGTTTTTTCATCAGGGCTTGCAAAGACCGCTAGTCCTGCCCCGTTTCCTGTTTGATATACAGGCCGTCAAACCAGACCGACCATTGCAGGCTGTCCGGATCCTGCTGTTCAAAAAGTTGCCGCACACTACCATCCGGCGCGGGGGTCCAGGTACCCCGGAACGGGTGGCTGTTGCCGGTTTTGTAGTAATTGATTCTACCGTTCAGCACCATGGACCCGGATTCATCCAGTCCGCCGGTGTAGTCAATGGAATAGTCGCCGGCCACCCACAGTTGGCGCCACTGGTCTTCGACGGCGTCGTAATAGTTCATGCTGCTGCCGGTGCCGCCCTGTGCGCTGGTCCAGTTTTCCATTATCAGGCAATTTTTGTGATGCTTGGTAATGGAGTTGGTCCCCTGTAACGCGCGCTTCCCGTCATTGGAATAAACATTCCACTCGCCCAGCCAGAAGTCAAAATGATTAAACGCCGGCACCGATTCACAGGCGGGTTTGGATTCTGTGGCGGGTTCCCCCGGCGGTTCCTGTGCCGCTGCAGACGCGCAGAAGCCTGCAATCAGCAAGGTAAACCCTGTCGTTTTCAGCATAATTCTCATGGTTTACAACTCCGTGTGGATTGTCGCCGGGACAATTTGCATGCCTGTTTTTTAGTGAAGCGTCGTACCCGGTTTATAGAACAATTTCGCCTCAAGGTGCAATTGACTGCGCCAGAACGAACTGAGAAAGCGTCATTTTGTTCAAATTTGGGGCTTTTCAAAAATGTGGCAGCGTGTAGGATAGTACGTTACGCAATGCAATTTTGAGTGAATAATTGCAGGTCACCAACAGCCGGCACGATACCGAAAGTAGATAAACTGATGAAGCAACACCACTCTCAAGGCCTGTACCGCCCGGAACAGGCAAAGGAAAGCTGCGGCTTCGGACTCATTGCCCACCAGCAGGGCGAGCCGAGCCACGAACTGGTACAAACCGCCTGTTCGGCCCTGACGCGAATGACGCATCGTGGCGCGGTAGCAGCCGACGGTAAAACCGGCGATGGCTGCGGCGTACTCATGCAGTTTCCCGACTCATTTTTCCGGCAAGTCGCGGAACAGGAAGGCATGCGGCTCGGCCGGGTCTTCGGGGTCGGCATGGTGTTTCTGAGCTCGGATCCGGCGATCGCCGCGCGCTCACGCCAGCTTCTCAAGAAGCACATAAAAGACGAGACCTTGAGCATTGCGGGCTGGCGCAGTGTTCCGACCAACCCATCGGTCTGCGGTGAGGTGGCCCTGGAGTCCATGCCTGTTATTGAGCAGGTTTTTGTCAACGCGCCACCCGGCTGGACGTCGCATGACCTTGAGCGGCGCCTGTTTGTAGCGAGGCGCCTGGCCGCTTATGAGAACATGAACCTGCCTGAGCCGGATGATCTGTTCTACGTCGCCACCCTTTCAAACCTGACGACGGTTTACAAGGGTCTGGTCATGCCCGAGAACCTGCCGGAATTCTACCCCGACCTGAAAGATCCCAGGCTGGCAAGCGCCATCTGCCTTTTTCATCAACGCTTTTCAACCAACACCCTGCCCAACTGGAAATATGCTCAACCATTCCGGTTCCTGGCTCATAATGGTGAAATCAACACCATTGAAGGCAACCGGAGCTGGTCCGAAGCGCGTACGCCCAAGTTCCAGACACCGCTGCTGCCTGATTTGCAAAAGATCCGGCCGCTGGTGAACCAGGAGGGCTCGGATTCGTCGTCCCTGGATAATATGCTCGAGCTGTTTCTGGCCGGTGGCATGGATGTTTTCCGGGCCATGCGCATCCTGATTCCGCCGGCCTGGCAGGCCGAGCCGGAGATGTCTGCGGACTTGCGTTCCTTTTATGAATTCAACTCGATGCATGTCGAGCCCTGGGACGGACCTGCCGGAATCGTCATGACCAACGGCCGCGTTGCAACCTGCAACCTGGATCGGAACGGTCTGCGGCCGGCCCGTTATGTCATTACGAAAAACAACTGGGTGACGCTGGCCTCCGAGGTCGGTGTCTGGGACTACGCGGAGGCTGATGTCATTGAAAAAGGCCGCGTCGGGCCGGGCGAGATGCTGGTGGTCGATACCCAGCTGGGCAACATTTGGCGTTCGCGTGAGATCGACGACGCCCTCAAGACACGGCACCCCTATGGCGACTGGCTCTCCGAGAATATCATCCGCATTGCCAGTAATGACGAGCAGGAAGAGACGGCGGCGCAGGTATACATGAAAGACGCCAGCAAGGACCTGCCCGTATTCCAAAAGCTTTTCGGTGTTAGCAACGAGGAGCGTGAACACGTTATCCGGGTGCTGGCGGAGAATTCCGCGGAGGCCACCGGCTCGATGGGTGACGACACCCCAATTGCAGTTTTGTCGCGTCAGGCCCGGCCTGTTTACGACTATTTTCGTCAACAGTTCGCCCAGGTGACCAATCCTGCCATTGATTCATTGAGAGAAGTGTCGGCCATGTCGCTCGAGACGCTGTTTGGCAGGGAACACAATATTTTCCAGGAAACCAGTACCCAGGCACACCGCGTGGTACTGCCCTGGCCGGTGCTGAATGTCGTTAAGTACCGCAGCCTGCTTGGACTGGACCAGCGATGGTACCGCAACGAGACATTCAGCCTGAACTATGATCCCGAGGAAGGCCTGCAGGCCGCAATCACGCGCCTTTCCAGCCAGGTTTCGGAAGCCGTGGCCGATGGGGTCGTGCTGGTCGTGCTCACCGACCGCGATATAAGCAGAGGGAAACTACCCATGCATGCAGCGGTGGCAACGGGTGCGGTGCACCAGCGCCTCATCGCCGACGGCCTGCGTTGTGACTGCAACATCATCATTGAAACCGGCACGGCCCGGGATGCCCATCATTTCGCCGTGTTATTTGGCCTCGGCGCAAC
>JABDPJ010000108.1 GCA_013042835.1 Lysobacterales bacterium | reverse complement strand
GCGACACCGAGCACGCCTTCACCGTCTTCTGTCAGGCGGCCGGTTTTCGCGTTGGCGGCCGTTTTGTCGTAAATACGCTGCGGGAAAGCGGCACTGCGATGGCTTGGGTAAATATCCATGAACCAGGAATCGGCATATTTGCGCAACATCGCCATCTGCCCGGGGGTTAAATGGCCGGCATGTTCATCGATATTGCCCGCTGAGACACGCAGTAATGGCGTTTCATCCGCATAAGGGTCAACGTGGACGCCGCCGGGTTCAAACCCCTCCGGCGCCGTTGCCAGGCCACCAGTCCATGCCGGGATACTTCCGACGGCGTTGCCCGCGCGCAAAGCACCAACGGGCGTGCGGTCGGATGGCGGGCTGTCAACCTGCTCATCTTGTGCGTCCGCCCACAGGCTCACGGCCATGAGCACAGACAGGCTACATAAAGTGCGGGTCAAACTCAGAGCTCTGATGGCTAAACTCCCCTGAAAGGTCATTTACCAGGCGACGCCGTAGTCATCGCCGTAATCGCTGGCGCCGCCCCACATGGTGCCGTTTTCCGCGTCAAAGTAGATCGCGGTAATCGGGCTGTAGGGCCGTTTACCGGCCTCCACGTCGTAGCCCATTTCATCAAGCTGTCCGCGTACCCACTCAGGGACCATGGGTGAAACTGCCAGGCGGCCCGGTTCCGCGCTGTGGGCGCCGAATGAGCTCTGCATCTGGAAACTGGTGAAATTGGGCGCTTCTGCCGCCTGCTGTACGTTCATGCCGAACTCGACCATGTTGAGGAAGAACTGCAACAGGTTCTGATCCTGCGTATCGCCGCCCTGGACCGAAAACGCCATCATCGGCTTGCCGTCTTTGAGCGCGATACTCGGTGTCAGCGTCGCCCTCGGCCGTTGGCCCGGTTGCACGACGTTGAAGGGGTTCATACTTTCGGTCAGGACAAAACTCTGCATCCGCTGGCTCAGACCGATACCGGTATCTCCGGCAATGAATGCCGGTATCCAGCCACCGCTGGGCGTGATTGATACCACCCAGCCCTCGGCATCAGCCGCCTGGATAGAGGTCGTGCCCGCGAGGAACTCCTCGTCCCTGTCCGTCACGCCGGCCTGCTGAAAGCCCTCGGCGCCCTCGGCTTCGGCCGCCTGCGGTATCGGACTCCAGTTCTTCAGCAGTTCAAGAAAAGGGTTTTCGTCATTCTGGAACGGATAAGGATCACCCGGGCGTGTTTCAGCATTATTTTTCTGCGGATTGATCTGTTGCCTGCGCTGGTCTGCGTACTTCTTCGAGAGCAGTCCCGAGATTGGTTCTTCGGGCGGCACGTAAGGGTCGCCGTAGTAAAAATCCCTGTCGGCAAACGCCAGGTTCATGGCCTGGTAAATGGTGTGGATATACCGTGCACTGTTGTAGCCCATGCTTTTCAGGTCGATCTTCTCGAGGATATTCAGCGCCTGCAACATCACCGGGCCCTGCACCCAGGTGGTCAGCTTGTAAACATCGATGCCCTTGTAGTTGGTCATCACCGGGTCTTCAATGTAGACCTGCCATTTATCCAGGTCGTCCATCGTAATCAGGCCACCGTATTCGCTTGAACTGCGCACGATTTCCTCGGCGATATCGCCACGATAGAAACGGTCATAAGCTGCGTATATCGCCTGTTTGCGGGACTTGCCTTCAGCCAGTGCCTGCGCCTCGGTCGCTACCAGTTTCTTCAATGTCGCATGCAGATCAGACTGCCTGAACGTTTCGCCGGCTACCGGCGCGGCCCTTTTATCGCGATCATCCTCGTCCGCATGGGGCAGAAAAACATCTTTTGAATAGGACCATTGCGAGATAACGTCACGGCGGCGCTCGATGTTGTCGGCCTGGACACCTTCGATCGGATACCCCTCCGCCATTTGCATGGCTGGCGCCAAAACCTCGGCCAGGCTCAACTTGCCGTACTCGGCCAGCATGACCATGAGACCGCCCGGCGTGCCGGGGGTGACCGCCGCCAATGGACCGTACTCGGGCGGGTACACCATGCCCTTGTCGTGAAAGAATTCCGCGGTCGCGCCTGTCGGGGCCACACCCAGTGCGTTGATGCCCTTGACCTCGCCGGTTTGCGGGTTATAGATCAGCGCCTGGGTTTCGCCACCCCAGCCCAGCGTATCCCACATGGTCGACGTGGCCGCCAGCATCGCGCAGGCGGCATCCACGGCATTGCCGCCGCGGGTAAACGTCATGGCCCCTGCCGTAGCGGCCAGCGGTTTGCCGGTCACGGCTACCCAGTGCTTGCCGTGCAGCACCGGTTTTGCAGTTTTTTGTGCGCTGGCATTGCCAGTGAAAAACAGTAACGTGCTAAGACAGCATATCGCCACGGTTGGTTTAAGAAAATTCGTTGCCAGGTGAGGAATCGGAGACATCGGCTATCCTGTTGAAAGTGTGCGGCAAGAATAGCAAATGCATCCGACCCGGTCAGTATCCGTTTGCATTAAGAACGTCCCGCAAAAAACCAGTGCCTAAATTGACATATAAATAATAAATAAATCTGCTAGACTAATTGTTGATGTAAATAAAAATCATTCTGATTTAGTCAATTCATTCATTGGGAATCTTATGAGAACTATTTTTCGACTTGCTACGCAAGCTGTAAACTGCGAACTATCAATTGATGCAAGGATGCTCTCAATACTGATTATGGCGACATTGATGTCTGCCATCCCCCAATCGATCTGGGCACAGGCACAGACCGACATTTTCACCGTCTGTCCGGGAGTTGGTGTATGTGATTACGAATCGCCGGACGATGCGGTAAACGACCCTGACCGTACTGATGGCGATATCATTGAAATTACGACCGATACCTATGTGCTGGCTTCGACACTGCAGGTAGACGATGACATCACGATCAACGGCAACGGCTCATTTATTGACGCTGATGGAAGTCGCGGTGTGGAGGTTGCGGGTTTAAACACAGTTTTCATAAATGACCTGACCATTAGCAATGCGCAAGACCCCGGTGAAGCACCGGGTGGTGCAATCAGTATTACCGGTGGTGGCACGCTCACGTTGAACGGATTGACCGTGGAAACCAGTTCGGCCTCGGGCGGCGGTGGCGGCCTTTATAACTCCGACTCAACGGTCACGATTATTGACTCGGCTTTTCTGCGCAATGACTCAGGCGGTGCCGGAGGGGCAATAAACACCCGTGGCCCTAATGCCGTGACAAACCTTACGCGGGTAACTATTGATGGCAATACGGCGTTTAGCCGTGGTGGTGGTCTGACGGCAGAACTGGGCGCTACAATCAATATCTTTGAATCAACCATCTCGCGGAACGCAGCATTTAGTCCATCTATAGCGGTTGATAACTTTACCGCCTCAGGCTCTTCCAATTTTTGCGGGGCGGGCCCTTACGGTCAGACATTCATACCTGGCGTTAACGGGATATCAGGCTTCAGCTACAGGATCTCGATCAGCAGCGGAGCGCCCAGTGAACTGGTCGTGGCCGGTCGAATTCGCAAGGATGGGCCAACTGGTCCGTTGCTGGTCACTACTTCAACCATAATCCCGGCAGGCACACCTGGCCAATCCAGTTATGAACTGTCGTTTGATTTGGATCAACCACTGGCCGTAGATCCGCTCGGCACTTATGCTATCGAACTTGACGTCCCGGGCGGTGCCTTTAGCGTTTACCTGACCCTCGCACCCGGCCCCTATCAGGATGGAGAACTCTACCCATGTAACACAACCCTTGGTGGTGGTGACTATGATTTCCGGATTCTCGGCGACAACGGCCGCGACGGTGGCGGCATCTACTCCGCTGGTACGGTCAATCTGCAAAACTCAACCGTTTCGGGCAACGTCGGGGATGGCGCATTTGCGAGTGCAGATGACGCAGGTAACAATGTTGTCAACGCCGAATTCAGCACCGTGGTCAACAACAGTGGCAATGGACTGACGGCCGAAGCGGGAAATCCCGGCGGTGTGATTGCATTCGGTGGCTCCATCCTGGCTGGCAATGGCGGTAGCGATTGCTTCAGGGATGATTTAGGTGCACTTTCGGTTTCTGTGGACTTCAACCTTATCGGTGACATCAACGGTTGTGATTTTTTTGTACCTCAAACCAATGACCAGACCGGTGGAGGGGCGTCACCGGTAATCGACCCCTTACTGGGTATCTTGCAGGATAATGGCGGCTCGACCTTTACCCATAGCCTTGACGCCAACAGTCCGGCTGTTGATGCAGCCGGCAATTGCGACTTGTCCAACAACCCATTATTGAATGACCAGCGTGGCACCAGCCGGCCACAGGGCGACACCTGCGATATCGGCGCATTTGAGCTTGGACCCACTTTTGGTCCACTACAAACCCTGATTAACGCGGCGGCCCCGGGCGACACGATCAACGTTCCCGACGGCTCCTATGCCGAACCTATTACCATCGGCGACGGCAAGACCCTGATCGGTTCAGGACCTGGTAACGTGGTCATCGACGCCAGCAACCTCAACAGTTCGGCAATCACCGCAACTGGCGACTTCACCCTCATCGGTATCCAGGTAACCGGTGGCAGTTCAGCCGGCCATGGCGGCGGCATCTTTGCGGATATCGACGGCACCGACATCAGCTTGAACAACGTCGTTTTTAATAACAACAGTGCTGTACTGGATGGCGGCGCGATTTACCTGCGCAACGGTTCGCTGACTGGCACCAGCGCCACTTTCACCATTAACGCGGCCGGCGGCAACGGCGGTGCAGTCTTCAGCGGCACCAACGCTGACATCAGTGATTCGTTGTTCGCTAGCAACCAGGCAGGCGGCAATGGCGGTGCGATAGCAAGTACCGGTGTCCTGACATCCACTGGCACTGGCTTTTCCAACAACAACGCCAATAATGGTGGCGCCATCAGCATTGAGGGTGGCGCTTCGGCCTCGGCCAGTTCAAATAGCGACA
>JABDPJ010000107.1 GCA_013042835.1 Lysobacterales bacterium | reverse complement strand
GGTATCCGCCTGCAGGACCGGGGTTCAAACCCGGGAGAGTCGCGCATGACCAGCTCAGTGGTGGGCGGAATGCTCGGTCTTGTCGCTTTTTTAATGGCGTTTTCCATCGGGATAACGATCGGAAACCATGGCGAGCGCAAGACCATGGTCGTCACCGAGGCCAACGCCATTGGTGTCGCCTGGCTTCGAGCAGGGTTTCTTGACGAACCGGACTCGAAGTCGCTGCGCGTGCTGCTGCGTGAATATGCCGAAATACGCATGGCTGCAGCGAACCAGGAAATTGAGTTGGCATCGGCCTTAACGCGTTCCGAGCAGCTCCATGGAGACATGTGGACTATCATCGAACGCAATGTCAGGCAGGGTAATGACACCGACGTTATGGTGAGCCTGGCTGAGGCGGTTAACGACCTGATCACAACGCATTCCATACGGATAACCGCTGCGTATAAGCGTCTTCCCAGAATTCTGGGCATCGTACTCATCATGTCAACGATTCTGAGCTTCCTGCTGGTGGGTGTGGCCAGCAGTGCCGACCGAAAACGGGATACCCCGGCCATATTCCTGTTTGCAATCGTGTTTGTCGCGGTTTTGATGATCATGGTTGACCTTGACCGGCCACAGGAGGGAATGCTGACCGTCGGCCAGGCCGCGATGGCGGATGTGCTGCGGCAGATAGAGCCGTTCAGCCATTGATAAACTGACGGTAAATACAATTCGGAAGGAGAGGCCGCGACGGTCTGACCGGTCAAAGTGTTAGCTATGTGACCGGAAAGGACCTTTGAAAAATGGTGGGCCGTGAAGGATTCGAACCTTCGACCATCGGATTAAAAGAATCATTCCTGATTTATCAGGTCTTTATTAATCAGTCACTTACGGTGTTTGTCCATTTGCATTGTGCCCGTAAACGCTAGTAAACGCCGATAAAAAACAGCTGGTGGGGCACAAATTTGGCACATTTTCTTGTATTAAACGTATCAGGCACATTACCCTGAAAATAGGCTTAGGAAACTAACTTACTTCAATTTTAATTGCGTTCTTGAATAAAAACTTTGGCGAACAAAAACCAGAACGCCAACAATTAATAACAACAGTGACCACAGTGAACTCGAAGGAATAGGACTGGCCGACCTGACGAGGTACGAAATAGACCATGAAAACGCACCAGGCTGACTCCAAGTGACTGTGTAGTTACCGGGCGCTAATTCGCCAATCAAAGCTGTCACTTCATAGTAAACAATTGGAGGTATGAATATACAGGGAAGTTGCTCACTTGAAGGAGACTCTATTAGAATCTCGGAGCCAACTACTTGAACAGATGAAGCAGGGTTTACCTGTACGCAAATTGTGCTATCAAGCGAAAGTACGGCTTCATAAGTCTGATCTGGCAATTGGCGTACAGATAAAACGGAATCATCTGCCAACGCCTGGGAGCCAAATGATAGAACAATAAGAAGTGAAGTCAGAAAATAGGTGATGTTTTTCATGGGATTCTCCTTTAAATCATTACCTACTAACGGCAGGCGTCGCTGTCGCCTTTCTAACCGCTCAATAATACCTAAATCACTATCATTCGACTTGACATAGATCAGTGCTTAGTCTTGATATTTTCCAGGCTTCCCTCCGGTTGATCACTTTTGAAGACAAGTCCAATCTGAATCAGAAAAGCGATCTCTAACATCGTTTGATCCTAACCACATTATCAACTTTTGAGAACTAGCCAGGATAGTCTCGAATCGGTCGATTTGGTTGGGACGGGATATGAAACGCAGAGAGAAAAAGCATATACACAAGAAGAAAATTCGTAGTCTTTATGTTTTTTACTACACAATTGGTCAAGATCGAGAGCTAATAAAGAAAGAAGCATTGGCAGAGGACATCAAGCTTCTAAATTTGTTAAAGAGTGTTCATCCCTGGGCAGAACTTTATTCACACTCATATTCAAAAGTGGTGGCGACATTCCTGAATATGATTGGCTGGCTAGAGCCAATTATCGAGGCCGCAAGATCACCAAATAGAAAAACTGCCATTATCGCTATTTTGGATGAATTAATGGACGGCGAATATGATGAGTCCTTCAATTTGCTGAACTCATACACGGAAGATGAAAGAGGTGTCTTTCTAGCATTTTTTGTCGCGACCCTTAAAAACCTCGATGCATTGGCGGCATTTAGAAAGTCTATGGATGAATTAATTCAAGAAGCTGCCTTTGATAATGAGGCGCTCTTTAATGCAGTTTTGATTGACCGAACGGCGGTGACGCATCCCATCATAGCGAAAAAGATCAGTATGGCTGAGTTGATCGAGGATGATGTGTTCATGACTGAACTGGCCAAGTCGATTTCAAGGCAACGTGCCAGGAGAAGGCGGCACCTTGATGAAACCAGGATGATGATTGAACTGATTGATGATGTGATTGGTATTGATTCCCTTACCTACGAGCAAGTTGCGGAGTCCTTGATTGATGATTTACAGATATTTCCTGACACCGGAAAAGATCCTGTCGAAGCACTGAAGAAGAACGTCCAAAAACGGAGAAGATCTCGGGGGAAATAGATGAGGGAGTTTATTTCCTCCTCAAATTCTGGAGTTCGGTATAAATAGATTGACCATCTTTCACGAAAAGGAGATGGTCAATGACCAAGTCAACAGAAAATCAAAAGCTCGCAGGAAGGTACGCGGGGACGCAGGCAGAGGCGCAGACTCGCCGTGCGCCCGCCGCGCCCGCGTCTGTATCTAATGCATCAAAAGGTGCGCCGCCTAGTAACACAGCACCTGCAAACTACATAGATGAGTCAACTCGTATATTTAGAACCGGTATAGATAGCCTGTATTTATCCTGGTCAGGGACTCTAAGCCAAGAGTTTGACGACCTGCTTAGTGACCTTAAGATGAAGGCCCAATCACCGAACCCAGCAGAACAGTCCCAGGCTGTTCTGCAATTACTGGATCATCGTTTTGAAGTCTCTGACAAAGGCAAGGGTCACTTTCCATTTGTACTTCGCGATAATTGGTTTCATGTCCAGATTTCACGAGCAACTTCCAAATCTATGCCGTTGGCTACTGCTCAGATCAGCAGCGAATTGTTAACAAAATCTGGCTATTCGCAATCTGTCAGGAAGTTGGAAGGCCTTATTTCTCAATTGGGGAGTGTTGAACAGCAGAAAATAAGCAGGATTGATATATGTGCCGACTTCTACACTGACTTTAATCTGGAACTAATTCCCAAACCGGCTTGGGTGATGCAAGCAAAGGATTATGGATCTCGTTATGTTGGTGATCGGTTCTCGGGTTTTCTCTTTGGTGCCGGAGGCAATGTCCTGGGTCGGCTTTACGACAAGGCTTTGGAGATTGAGACTAAATCCAAGAAGACTTTCTTTTACTCTTTATGGGAGAAAACAGGCTGGATGGGGGAGCTTCCAGTTTGGCGAATGGAATTTCAGTTCCGTCGTGAACCACTCAGAAACATGGGGATCAATTCAACCAAAGATCTGGACAAAAACCTGAATGGCCTTTGGCAACACGCCACCCAAAAGTGGTTACGTTTAACCCTACCTTCAAGCACTGATGCTGCAAGAACCAGGTGGCCCAATCATCCATTGTGGAACGTACTGCAAGAATCCAGGTTCGGTTCAGGCAACCTGCAACCACTATACCGAACAAGGAAAGAAAGGTTGCCTTCTGATGAACGTCTGTATGTGCATGGGTTGAGTACCGTTACTTCCGTGATGGCTGAATATGGAATCAGTGATCTTAGCGAAGCTCTAAACGTCCTGGCACAAAAAGCAAATGCCTACCATCGAAACCGTCGGGAAAGTGGCTACTCATTGGGAACTTACCTTAAAGCAAAAGCAGCACAAAAAGCCCGTAAACATAACACCAGGTTAGACGCTGACCCCAAAGACAAAGATTCGGAGGCTTATCGAAAGGCCAAGGAGGGGGAATGAACCGTGCAAACACTATCCCTCAAGCAGGCTGCCATGTTTTTGCAAATGTCACCTTCTACGCTTCGGAACAAGGCCAAATCAGGCTTGATCCCGGCAGCCAAACCAAGCAAGAAGTGGGTCTTTCTGGAAGACGATCTTGTAGCTTACGTCCGTTCGCTCTATTCTGTGCCTGGGCAAACACCGTTAAGTGGCTCAAGTGAGGAGAAATCACTATGTCACTATACAAACGCGGTGATACCTGGTGGATACGTTTCTCGGCACCCAGCGGCGAAAGAATACGCCGATCTGCTGGAACTACCGATAAGCGAGAAGCCCAGGAGTACCACGACCAATTAAAGGTCGAACTGTGGCGAGTCCACAGACTCGGTGAAAAACCGAGACGTACCTGGCAAGAGGCCACGGTACGATGGCTAAGGGAAAGGGAATACAAGGCCGGTATCAAAGAAGAAAAAGCCAAACTTCGTTGGTTGGATCAATTCTTCGGCGACAAGATGCTAAACGAGATTAGCCGTGACTTGATAGACGAAGCTGCGGCAGCTAAACGAAAAGAAGTTTCGTCCTCAACGGTCAACCGCTACCTGGCTCTGGTTCGGGCTATTCTAAGGATGGCTCGCGATGAATGGGAGTGGATTGACAAGATACCCAGGGTTCGACTTTTCCCTGAGCAAGGTAAGCGTGTGAGATGGCTCTCACCTGAAGATGTGGCACGGCTTTTATCGGAGCTACCAACCCATCTTGCTGACATGGCAGCGTTCACGTTGGCAATGGGCCTAAGGCAACGAAACGTGTCCTATCTCAAGTGGGAAAGCGTGTCCCTTGAACGTGGCACGGCGTGGATCGAAGCTTCGGCCTCTAAATCCCGCAAGGCGATTGTTGTACCGCTAAACAAAGACGCGATGTGTGTTTTAAAACGGCGGTTGGGATTGCACCCAAAGTTTGTCTTCACCTTTAGGGACAAACCAGTTGCGCAAACTAGCACAAAAGCCTGGTGGAACGCTCTTGAACGAGCGGGGATAGAGGACTTCCGTTGGCACGACTTACGCCACACCTGGGCATCGTGGCACGTCCAGAACGGCACTAGCCTCCAGGAGTTGAAAGAGCTTGGTGGCTGGTCTTCAATCGAGATGGTTTTGCGCTATGCACATCTGGGTGGAGAGCACTTAAAAACGGCTGCAAGCCGCATTGAGGGCACAAATCTGGCACACTCGAACCAAAAAGGTAGGTTAAGGTTAGTTGTAAGTAATTGATTAAATGGTGGGCCGTGAAGGATTCGAACCTTCGACCATCGGATTAAAAGTCCGGTGCTCTACCAACTGAGCTAACGGCCCACTATATGTGACGCGAAGAGCGCGGAATTTTATTTGAAAACGCCGCCGCACTCAAGAAGAAACGGCAAAATCAGGCAGATTTATATCGGGTTGGGTCTTCAAGACCGGCTGACTCGAACCCGGCAGCGCGTATTCGACAGGAATCACAGACGCCGCACGCCCTGCCCGCCTCGTCTGCCTGGTAGCACGACACCGTCATGCTGTAGTCAACACCCAGCACCGTACCCTCCTGTATGATCTCCGCCTTGGTGAGATCAATCAATGGCGTATGGATGGCGAGGCGGTTGCCAACCACGCCGGCCTTGGTGGCTAGGTTGGCCATTTCCTCGTAAGCATCTATGAATTCGGGGCGGCAATCGGGATAGCCTGAATAATCCACCGCGTTGACGCCGATGAAAATATCGTTTGCACCCAGCACCTCGGCCCAGGCAAGGGCCAGCGACAGCATGATGGTATTGCGCGCCGGCACATAGGTGACTGGGATGCCTTCGCCCTCTTCTTCGGGTACGTCTATGTCGTCGGTCAAAGCCGAACCGCCGAATGTCCGCAAATCCAGGTCAATGGTTTTCAGTGCAGCGGATTGGGATTTAGCGACGTTTTCAGCGGCGATTAATTCCGAGCGGTGTCTTTGTCCGTAGTTGACGGATAATGCATGGCAGTGAAAACCCTGGTTAGTGGCCATGGCCAACACGGTCGCTGAATCCAGCCCGCCGGACAGGAGCACCACTGCAGCTTTCTGTTCAGATTTGTTCATTCAACTGGCACCTCATTTACCCGGTTCATCGCCCCATAAAATCTTGTGCAACTGTAACTGCATTCTCACCTTGAGTTGATCCTGCAAAACCCAACTGGCCAGGTCGCTGGCGTCCAACTCTCCCCACGCGGGTGACAACAGAATCTCGAACTGATCCTCGAGGCCGCGTGAACGTATCTCGGCCAGTGTCCAATCGTAATCGTTACGTGAACAAATGACGAACTTCAGCTGGTCGTGCGCCGTCATCTTATCGAGGTTGGCCCACAGGTTACGCGCCATTTCACCCGAGTCGGGTGTCTTGATATCAACCACCCTGCTGACCCGTTCGTCGACTTTGCTGATATCGACGGCGCCACTGGTTTCCAGCGAAACCCGGTAGCCTTCCTCAACCAGGCGGTCCAGCAACTGCAAGCAGCGCTTTTGCGCCAGCGGTTCTCCGCCGGTCACGCAAACATAGCGCGTGCCGTAGCCGGCTACCTGCTTCATTATCCCGTCGATATGCTGCCATTCACCGCCGTAGAATGCGTATTCACTGTCGCAATAGACGCAACGCAGCGGGCAACCCGTCAGGCGGATAAAAACCGTTGGCCTGCCGGCGTCGCGCGCTTCACCCTGCAGTGAATGAAAGATCTCCGTGATCTTGAGTTTGCCCTCGCGAGTTAGGTTGGGTTGTTTTGGCATAGGAGATTACAACAGTGAGTTTGACACAGCGCCTGGGCGCGTTGCCACCACCCCCAAGAAAACGGGGATGGAGGTGTGTTTTGCACAGCACTCTTCAAGAATGCAGCTTAGAAGTGCCCTTCCAGTTTCATGCTTCTCAGGCGGCTGCCGGCCAGACGGGCCAGCGTGGTGTCAGGGTATTGTTCCTGCACCTGGGTCAGCGCGGCGCGCGCCTGGTCCCACTGCTTCAACTCGTAATGGGTGTAACCGATTTTCAGCAGGCCATCCGCTACCTTGGGGCTGTCCGGGTATTTGGTCAGTAATCCCTGGAAAGCTTCCAGTGCAATATCGTAATTGCGGGTCACATAATAGGATTCGCCCAACCAGTATTGGGCGTTATCCGCATATTCACTGTTGGGGTATGCCCTGAGGAATGACTGGAACTGGCTTGCTGCATCAGCGTATTTCATTTCTTTCAACGACTGGAAAGCCATGTCATAGGCTGCTTTTTCAGCTTCTGGCGACAACGCCATGTCGCGTGCCTGCGTATCCGGCGTCGCGATTCCGGTCACCGAGGACGGGGTATCGAGCGCCGGACGTACTTCGGGTGCCTCTTCACGCACCTGGGGTACAGCCTGCTCATAGGTATTGCTCGCGCCAGAGGTCATAGCCGCGCCCGTTGTCGTTAACGGTGGCGCCGGATTGCGCAGCGCAGTAATACGCTGGTCAAGGTCCAGGTACTGGTCCCTTTGCCTGTTGCTGAGATTTTCCAGCTCCATGGTCTGTTCTTCCAGCATGCCCGTGAGCATGCGGACTTCATCCTGCAATTGCTGAACCTGTATGACCAGGTCCATCATCGCCTGCCGGTCTTCGACTTGCGCCGTCGCCGGGGTTGAAACGCAGATGGCCAGCAAAATGCTGGCCATCAAACCATTTTTGAATCGTTGGACTTGCATCATCATCTCGCGGTGTAAACGATCTCCACACGACGGTTCTGCGACCAGCAGTTATCATCGCTGACCCGGCATACGGGACGCTCTTCACCATAGCTGACCGTATCCAGTTGGCCACCCCTGGCACCTGCTACTGAAAGCAGGCCTGAGACAGCGTTACCACGGCGCTCGCCGAGGCCGAGGTTGTATTCACGGGTGCCACGCTCGTCGGCATGGCCTTCCAGCGTCACGCGCGCAGTGCTGTTGGCGGCAACATAAGCCGCATGGGCAGCAACGATGTCGCGGTATTCGCGCTTGACTTCAGATTTGTCAAAATCAAAGTAAATGACGCGCTTGGACAGCAGGCTCTCGCTGTTGTCAAAATTACGCGCATCGGTGTAATCGCGTGGATCCGGGGCTGCAGACGTCGTAGCTTCTTCGACTACTGGCTTGGTGTCCGTCGTATCGGTTGCGGATGTATCGGTTGCTGGTTCTGTTGTTTTACACGCCGAGATCGCTACAGCGATGACGAGGGCAAGCAAAATACGCCACGTAGATTTCATTTTATTTCCTCCAGGAACAATATATAAAGACTGCAAATTTAATTCTGTGCCAAAGTTTACCTGATAACGGGAGACCACGCCGGTTCTCTGACGTCACCTTCTGTTAAAATTAACCGCTGGCGTACATTTCCATCTGCGGAAACCGCGGACAGTACGCCCCGTTCACCTTCCCGGGTCGCGTAAAGAATCATGCTGCCATTGGGCGCAAAGCTGGGCGATTCATCAAGCACTCCGGGGGTCAGGATACGCATACGCCCGGTATCCATATCCAGAACAGCTATACGATACTCGTTTCCCCGCCCATGCGCTACAGCAATTCGGGTTCCGTCGGGAGAAATACTGGCGCGGGCGTTGTACTCTCCCTCGCGAGTGATACGGGACGCCTTTCCTCCGGCCGCTGCGACGCGGTATATCTGCGGCCTGCCGCCGCGATCTGAAGTGAAGTAAATCCACTGGCTATCCGGTGACCAGAGCGGCTCCGTATCGATCGACCAGTGATTGGTTAACTGGCGTTTCTGGCCAGTGGCCAGGTCGCGGACATATATTTCAGGATTGCCCGTGTAGGAGAGAGTCATCGCCAGGTAACGCCCGTCCGGGGAAAACGCGGGGGCACCATTGATGCCCTTACCCGAAGATACCAACTCGCGTTGACCGGTTGCGACATTTTGTACATAAATCGCCGAATTGCCTTTTTCGAAAGACACGTAGGCCAGTTGCTGGCCGTCAGGTGACCAGTTGGGCGACAGCAACGGCTCCGGGGAGCCCACAACGGCCTGCGGATTGAACCCATCGGCGTCCGCGACAAATAACTGGTAGTTCTGTGCATTGCCCGTGCCGGTTGATGAGATATATGCAATGCGCGTTGAAAACGCGCCCGGCACTCCGGTCAATTTTTCATAGACTGCATCGGCCACGCGGTGCGCGCCAAACCGCAGGTCGCCAAAGCCAACCGTGGTAATTTGCGACAACAGACTTTCCTGAGTATGAACATCATACAACTGGTAGACGATGTCGTAACCCGTACCGCCGGGTGCGTCCCTGACCTGGCCTATCATGAGGTAATCGACCTTCAACAAACGCCAGGTTCCGTAGCGGATGGATTCCTCATCGACGGGACGGTCAACCATATCCTCATCAGCAAGGGGTTCGAACAGGCCTGAGCGGTACAGGTCCGAAGATATCACCTCGGAAACTCCGGTTTCAGGTCTCGGATCGGCGGAAAGCCACTGCATCGGTATGATCGCGATTGGCAGCGCACTGGCATTGCCCTGGATGATTTCGATCTCGAGCTTGGCGTGGGCCAACTGGGAAATGCAGAGGAACAACAGGGCGTAAATCAGTTTTTTCATGGTTTCATTCATCGTTTCAGGTTTAGTCTTCGTCATAACTGAATATAAAGTCAATCTCTCGCTCAAACACCTCTTCAAAGCCCCGGTAGGGCAATGAGCCGGCGCGTTCCACGGCGGCCACCAGTGACCGGCGCGTAGCCTCATCAGCGTTGCATTGACCGGATATCGCCGCCGAAATCACCTCCCCGCCCGGTATCTGGATAATCTTCAGCCTGCACCTCAAGCCGGAACGGGCAGTGGGCGGGCGATACCAGTTGTTGGTCACCTGCGACTGTATCGCCGCGTAGTATTCCTCGCCTTTCGTCGCCAGTTGACCGGCGCGGAACTCGGCCTGCTCCCTGGCCATTTGTTGTCTCAGATCAGCCTCGGCCAGCGCCTGCCGCTGGGCTTCCGCTTCCGTTTGCCTGCGGGTTTCCAGCTGTTTCAGCCGTTCTTCCTCGATCTTGCGTAGCCGTGTTGCTTCATCGCGTTTTCTGCGTATGTCCGCCAATTCGTCCTGTTGTTTCTTCAACAGCGCCTTGCGGTCTTCTTCCTGCTTTTTGCGGAGTTGTTGAAGACGCAGATCTTCCGCGCGTTTTTTCGCAGCCTGCTCCCGCTGTCGCTGCTTCTCCGCAGCCTCCGCCTCCAGTCTTTCACGCTCCCGGCGTTCTCTTTGCGCCTGCAGTTCCTCGGCGCGGCGCTCTTTTTCAATTTTCTGGGCCTCGGCCCGCTGTGCTTCGAGACGCGCCTCTTCGCGGCGTTTTTTAATCGCCCCGGTATCCACCATCACGGCTTCGATGGTCATCCCGGTCAGAACCGGCGGCTTGAATGGCTTCCAGTTCATGGTACCCACCACCACGACCCCCGCCATCAGGGCATGGACGGCAATCGCCAGGCTAAACGCTTTGGTTTGTTCCCAAAGTTCCTGCATGCCCTGCTCAGCCTCCGCCCCGGCCCTCAAGGGTATCAAGCGGGTCACTCATCAGGCCCACCTTGGTCACACCGGCCTTTTGCAACAACACCATGGCGCCGTAAATATGCCCGTATCCCACCGCCTGGTCACCACCGACCAGCACCTGGACTTCCGGGTTCCTGCGGACGATGGCGGACACGGTTATCACAAGCGTTTCCGGGTCAATCAAGCCACTGTTGACGCCATCCGCTTCGCCACCCGCATTCAGGTACAGGTCGCCATTTTTGAGCACCGTCACCACCATCGGCTCTTCATTTTGCTCGCTGTCGAGCGGCTCGGCATCGGCTTTCGGCAGGTCTACCTCCACACCGAGGTTCAGTAATGGTGCAGTAATCATGAATATGACCAACAGCACCAGCATCACATCGATATAGGGAACCACGTTGATTTCGGCCATCGGCCGGCGTTTGTTACGCGTGGCAGGCATAGCAGCGGCAGTCCTCAGTTGCCCAGCAGCGCATGCGCCTGGCGCTGCAGAATGCTGGAAAACTCTTCGGTGAAATTTTCATAGCGCGTCTCGAGCCGTTCAACCTGGTTGGAATAACGGTTGTAGGCGATCACGGCCGGAATAGCTGCAAACAAACCCATCGCAGTGGCGATCAGGGCTTCAGAAATACCCGGCGCCACCATCGCGATAGTGGCCTGGTTGACATTTGCCAGTTGTTGAAACGAGGTCATGATGCCCCAGACAGTCCCAAAAAGGCCGATATACGGGCTGGTTGAGCCAACGGTCGCCAGGTAGCTGAGGTGGTTTTCCAGGCGGTCGGTTTCCCTGACCAGGGCAATGCGCATACCACGCTGTGCCGCCTCGACCAGCACGCCGGGCGTCATCCGCCCCTGTTCACGCATGCGGGTAAATTCCTTGAAGCCGGACTCGAAAATCTGTTCCAGCCCTTCGCCCGTGTTGTTGCGGCTGACGGTTTCATACAACTTCGTCAAGTCCGTCCCCGACCAGAATTTCTCTTCAAAGGCGTCAGCACCATTTTCAGCCAGCGCCAACGCACGCCGTTTACGGAAAATTATCATCCACGATGAAACCGATGCCGCCAACAGGATCAGCATCACCATTTTCACCATCCAGCTGGCGTCGAGTATCAGCTGCCAGACCTGTAAATCATTTTGCATTATTTATCTCCGCCCTGATCCATTTGGGCATGCGGGTTGGTTTGAAGCTGTCCGCCGTAAGGCAAACCGCGGTCAATTTGGCTGTCGCCACCGTTTGCTGATCCGAGCAACGGGTCATATCCTGCCTGAAAGTCATCCTGACGCCGCGGGCGTCGACCGTGTGCACCGTGACATCCAGTTCATCATCGAGGCGGGCGGCCTGCTGAAAATCAATATCCATGTGGCGGATGGCGAAAAGGACATTTTCTTCCTCCGCCAACCTGGCCTGGTGAATGCCACTAGCCCGCAACCACTCGGTGCGCGCCCTTTCGAAGAAATTCAGATACCGTGAGTGGTAAACCACGCCGCCGGCATCGGTATCTTCCCAGTAAACTCTTACTTTCCAGACAAAGGGATTCATATTTGGTTCTTACAGAACGTCATTAAACGCACAATGGGGTTAATTTTTTGAAAAAAGATCGGATTCACCCCGCAACTTACCGTTGCCGGGTTGATCCAGCCCGAAGTGCCGGTAGGCCTTGGCCGTAACCATCCGCCCCCTTGAAGTCCGGGTGATGTAACCCTGCTGGATCAGGAAGGGCTCGAGCACATCCTCGACCGTTCCACGCTCTTCAGATAAAGCCGCGGCAATACTTTCAATGCCCACGGGCCCGCCGTCAAAATTATCGATAATCAGGCGCAGCAGGCGGCGGTCCATGGTGTCGAAGCCACTGGCATCCACCTTGAGCATTTCCATTGCACCCTTGGCGATTTCCGCGTTGATGAAACCATCACCCTTGACCTCTGCATAGTCCCGTACACGCCGCAACAGGCGGTTGGCGATACGCGGCGTGCCACGGGCGC
The DNA here is from genome assembly GCA_013042835.1 of Lysobacterales bacterium. Taxonomy (GTDB): domain Bacteria; phylum Pseudomonadota; class Gammaproteobacteria; order Xanthomonadales; family SZUA-36; genus SZUA-36. Next base: position 4,711 of record JABDPJ010000107.1, on the reverse strand, counting down.
GACTGGCGATTCCCATGGAGCCTTCATCATCGCAGGGAATGTCCAAAATGCCTGATGAGCGTTTCACGATCTTTTGCAACTCCGCGTGACTGTAAAACTCAAGACGCTCAACAATGCCAAAACGGTCGCGCAATGGTGATGTCAGCAGGCCGGCGCGGGTCGTAGCGCCAACCAGCGTGAAGCGTGGCAGATCGATTTTAATGGAACGGGCCGCCGGTCCTTCACCGATCATGATATCGAGTTGGAAGTCCTCCAGTGCCGGGTACAATACCTCTTCGACCACCGGTGACAGGCGGTGGATTTCATCCACGAACAACACATCGCCGGGCTGGAGGTTGGTCAACAGCGCGGCCAGATCACCGGCGCGTTCCAGCACGGGCCCGGAAGTCTGCCGCAGGCTGACGCCCATTTCATTGGCAATGACGTGCGCCAGGGTGGTCTTTCCAAGGCCCGGCGGGCCAAAAATCAGCACGTGATCCAGTGCTTCCTGACGCCGGCGCGCCGCCTCCAGAAAAATACTCAGTTTCTCGCGCATGGCCTGCTGGCCGATGTACTCGTCCATCGTCCTGGGCCGCAGCGTGATATCCATGGCCTTGTCGGATGGCGTGTCCAGCGGAGTCACAACGCGATCACTTGAATCAACCATTTGGCTTTACCCGTGTCTGTAGCGCCCTGCGGATGATCTCCTCCGCATCCATACCGGCCTCGGCCACGGCGCTGATCATGCGGCTGACCTCGGCCGGCTTGTAGCCCAGCGAAGTCAAAGCATGCCCGGCCTCGGTCGCCGGGTCTGTGCTGACGGGAGCGGCACCTGCCGATACACCGGCGGCAGAGACCATAGCCAGTCCTTCCAGCTTGTCACGCAGTTCCATGATGATCCGCTCAGCGGTCTTCTTGCCGATGCCCGGCACGCGTGTCAGTGACGCGACATCGCCGGTGGAAACATAGCGGGCCAGTTCATCACCGCTGGCGCCCGAAAGAATATTCAAGGCCATCTTGGCACCGATACCGCTGATCTTCAGGAGTTTGCGAAACAGTTCGCGTTCTGCCAACGTGGCAAAACCGTAAAGTGTCTGGGAATCCTGGGAAAAATGATGATGGATGAGTATCGCCACCTGTTTACCGTTTTCGGGCAACTCCGTAAACACACCCAAAGGCGCCTCGACCTCGTAGCCAACGCCGTTGATATCTATGACCAGGTAAGGGGGGTTCTTTTCCAGCAGCGTACCTGCCAAGCGTGCAATCATCGAGCTACCTCCCCATTGTCGCCATACGAGCCAGCGTATGCGAAGTATGCTGATGACATAGCGCCACGGCCAGTGCATCGGCCGCATCATTCTGAATCGGTCCCTGGATGCCGAGCAGCAGGCCGACCATGTGCTGCACCTGCGTCTTGTCGGCGCCACCGCGCCCGACAATGGCCTGTTTGACGGAACGCGGGCTGTAATCCGCTACCGGCAACTCGCAGGAAAGGGCGGCACACACCGCGGCGCCCCGCGCCTGGCCGAGCTTGATAGCGGATGCGGCGTTGTGGGCAACGAACACGGTTTCAATCGCGGCTTCGTCTGGCCGGTATTCCCTGATAAGATCCTGTAAGCCGGAGAAAATAATGCCGAGACGCTCGGTGAACTCACCGCTGCCTGCCTTGATGGCGCCATAGTAAACCGGGCTCACGCGATCACCGCTGACATCAATAATGCCGACACCCGTCATCCGCGAACCGGGGTCGACACCGAGTATGCGTAAGTTTTTCAGCTGTAGGCCTCTTCGGGAATATCGGCGTTTGAGAAGACATCCTGGGTATCGTCCAGATCCTCCAGGGCATCCAGGAACCGCAATACCTTTTCACCGCTTTCGACGTCGAGTTCGACTTCGACGCTAGCCCGCTGGGTGATCTCGGAGTTCTCGGGCGTGAGGCGCGCATCCTGCATGGCCCGCTTCACATCAGCGTAGGTTTCGGGGGATGTGACGACCTCGATGGAGCCATCCTCTTCCATGACCACGTCATCGGCCCCGGCTTCCAGCGCCGCCTCCATGACATCATCCTCGGAGGTGCCGGGCGCAAAATTCAACACCCCTAGCTTGGTAAACAGATAGGCAACCGAACCATCGGTTCCCAGGTTGCCGCCGTGCTTGGTGAAAGCATGGCGCACTTCGGCTACCGTGCGGTTGCGGTTATCCGTCAGGCACTCAACCATTACCGCGACACCACCCGGTGCGTAACCTTCGTATTTAAGCTCTTCATAGACGACACCATCGAGATCACCGGTAGCCTTTTTGATCGCCCGCTCAATGTTGTCCTTGGGCATATTGACCGCGTTGGCTTTTTCAATCGCGAGGCGCAAGGCCGGGTTTGAGTCCGGATCACCGCCTCCTTCTTTCGCCGCAACCGTCAGCAGCCTGTTGATCTGGGTGAATATTTTACCGCGCTTGGCATCCACCGCTTTTTTGCGGTGCTGGATATTCGCCCACTTGGAATGACCTGCCATAGATTCTGTACCTTGATAATTACATATGAAATTCTAGGAATTTTATCACGAAACCCTGCCAAACCGGGGGCAAAAACGGGCTATTGTCCGCCAAAAACCAATTCCGGCCAGTCTCGGGGGACTACTTTTTAAACATTCCGTGCAACAGGAAGTGATCCACCTGCGACACGACTTCGGAAGAGATCAGCATCTCCGTATGTGCAACCTCGATTTCGAGGCTATCTGTGATCCCCGGCAAAGCGGTTTCCCGAACGGTGACGCTGCCGTCACCCGGTTCACCGTGCTTACCCGCGATCTGCCCGAAGCCAAAGGCGCGGGTGCCACTGATGACGCCCGTCTCGCGTCCCGGCGGCGTTTTGTCAAAGCCTTGCAGCAAACCGTCCTTGACCCTGCCGAAAAGAAACTTCTGGCCCGGCAGTTTCTCCAGCCGTTTGACCACGGCCGCACCCTTGACCGGCGTTCCCAGCAACACCACCCTGCCCGGGGGCAGATCGTCAAAACGGGCGCACATCGTCAAAATCACCAGGCCGCCCATACTGTGCCCGACCAGATGCAGCGGCCGTTGACCGGTTGCGTCCCGCCTGCTGTCAAAGATAAATTCATGCAATGCGTCGGCATGACCATCGAGCGTGTCGTTGCGCGTCGGATAGCTGAAAACAAACACCTCGTGACCGCGTGCGCGCAGGCGTTTTGCCATCGCCGCCATCGACCAGCCGCGGTTCCATAAACCGTGCACCAGCATGATCTTAGCCATTCAACCGCCTCACCGCGCGTTGAAACGGCTCGATAGAAACCATGACCAGCGCCAGCCAGATACAGGCGAACGCGACGGCGTGGCCGGGCGTAAACGGCTCGTCGAAAAGAAAAACGGCAATCAGAAAACTCATGCTCGGCGCGAGGTACTGGAAGAAGCCGAGTATGCTCAAAGGCAGTTTTTGGGCCGCCATGTTGAACCAGATCAATGGCAGTACTGTGACCACGCTGGAACCGATCAATAACAGGTCGATGCCGGTCGACATGTGCAAAAACTGCAGGTTGGACCGCGAAGACAACCACAGAAGATACAACGCTGCAGGCACCAGCATCAGGGCGATTTCCCACAACAGGCCCAGCATGGGGCCTACCGGCAATCGTTTGCGCAACAGGCCGTAAACACCAAACGAAATGGCCAGCGTCATGGCTATCCAGGGTGGCCCGCCCAGGTACCACCCGAGGTAAACCGTGCCCAAGGCAGCGACAGCAACCGCCGCGACCTGGATCGTGTTCAGTCGTTCTTTGAGGAAGATGTAGCCCAGCACCACGTTCACCAGCGGTGTGCCGAAATAACCCAGGCTGGTGTCAAGCACATGGTCATTGGCAACCGCCCAGACAAAAACCAGCCAGTTGAGAGAGACAACCATGCCGGAAAGCACCAGCCAGGCAACATTCCGGGGCGCCAGTCGCAGCTTTTTCCAGATTTTTCTGCCGTCACGAACGGCCAGGAAAAACAACAGCAGCGGCACCGACCAGATAACGCGGTGGGCCAGCACCTCCCACGCACCGACATCTTGCAGGCCCTTGTAATAGATGGGCACCAGCCCCCAGAACACAAAAGCCGCCAGCGCCGCGGTGACGCCACCGCGGTCGAGCTTTTGTTCTGTCCCGGCGGTCATTCAGTTTTGGTTACTACACCGATATGCAACTCGTCAAGCTGGCTGTCACCAATCGGTGACGGCGCGTCGGTCAGCGGACACTGGGCGGTCGTGGTCTTGGGAAAGGCGATCACATCACGAATGGAAGGTTCCCCCGCCATCAGCGCCGCGACCCGGTCGAGCCCGAAAGCGATGCCACCGTGGGGCGGACAACCATACTTGAGCGCTTCGAGCAGGAATCCGAACTTGGCCTCGGCCTCTTCTTCGCTGATACCGAGTAGTTCAAACACGGCTTGCTGCATTTCCGGATTATGGATACGGATAGAGCCGCCACCGATCTCGGCACCGTTGAGAACAACGTCGTAACCTTTTGACAACGCTGTTCCCGCATTGGCCTTCAAATCATCCGCAGAGCCGGACTGCGGCGCAGTAAAGGGATGGTGCATCGCGCTGTAGCGACCGCTTTCCTCATCCCATTCGAACATGGGGAAATCGGTAACCCAAAGCGGCGCCCAGCCTTTCCCGGCCAACCCGAGATCCTCGCCGCAACGAATCAGCAAATGACCCATGAAGGTGCTGGTCTGCAGCCAC
>JABDPJ010000102.1 GCA_013042835.1 Lysobacterales bacterium | reverse complement strand
AATAGCCTGATACTGCGAAGCCGACGCCGAATATAAGACCGGCGACAGCAATACCCACGACGTAGGTCGGCTTGATACTCATGTTGGCCATATCGACCAGGTCAAGCGCATAAATGCCCACGGTGGTGACAGCGATAGTCATCAGGATGAGCTTGATAATCGTCATATCCTTCAACAGCAGGCTGCCGAGGATCTTACGGTAGCTGGAAGCACCGCCGAGTTGCATGACGGCACCAATGGCCATGCCTATTGTGAGTCCGAGTAACAGTTTCATGATGATGACCTCTTCTTGTACAGCATGCGGGCCGTGATAATGCCAGATGCGAATATAGCGGCGCCAAAAACAAAGGAACCGACAGTCAATTGCGAGATGCCGCTGATCATGTGGCCGGAGGTGCAACCTCCCGCCAGGCGTGCGCCGAACAATAGCAGCACGCCGCCGATAAATGCATGTAGTAGCCGTTTGCCTTTCTGTTCACCAAACTGCTCAGCCCACATGGAGGGTATTGCAGCGTTTTTGCGCTTGCGGAAACGGTGGGTTACCAGCGCTGAAATGCCGCTGCCCACGAACATGCCAAACACCAGCATCCAGCCGTAGCCTATGCTCCAGTCGGCTTTTTCACCGTACTTGTTGATGTACTCATTGGATGTTGCGGCTTCAGGGGCGGCACTGTGCAACACGATTGCATCGGTGACGACATACTGTGTGGACACACCGAATGGCTTGACCAGCGCGGTTGCCGTGATCACCAGGAGTCCGAGTAGCAAACCGGCTACTTTCCAGGACAGAACAGGGGAATCTTGCATATTGGGATCTCTGATTCGTTTATCGGGAGGTTGCATATATTAACAATTTATAATATAAAGTCAAATTGGAATGCACATTGGTTTGCCCATCCACTTTGGAAAACGCAATCGAATTTCCTGCCATATTGAAGTAGTTCAATATGAATTTTCCCTTAAATTTATGCCCTGACCATGGTTGCCGTGCAGAACCCTGGGTATATGATATTGCCGATAGAACTGCTGGAGACCGTTGAATGAAACCCGACGTACAAGCCTTTTTTGATAAGCAGACTTTCACGGTCACCTATGTGCTCATGGACCCATCCAGCCGTGCCTGTGCGATCATCGACCCCGTATTGGATTTTGATCCGGCGGCCTCGCGGACCTCGACAGGCAGCGTCGAGGAGGTTCTGCAGTTTGTAGAGGACAAAGGCCTGGAAGTCACCTGGATCCTGGAGACCCATGCACACGCCGACCACCTTTCCGCAGCCGCTTACTTGAAAGCCAAAACCGGCGGCAAAACAGCAACCGGCAAATGGTTCACCGAAGTGCAGTCCACGTTCAAGGAAATATTCAACCTGGGAGATGATTTCCTTGCCAATGGTGAACAGTTCGATCGCCTGCTTGACGATGGTGACCTGCTGGAGCTTGGCGCAATGTCAATCCGGGTCATACACACACCGGGGCACACACCGGCCTGCGTGACGTATGTCGCCGACGATGCCGCCTTCGTCGGCGATACGCTTTTCATGCCGGATTACGGTACTGCCCGTGCCGACTTCCCGGGCGCTGATGCAGGCACGCTCTATCGCTCCATTCAACGCATTTTTGAATTGCCGGCGTCGACCCGGATTTTTCTCTGTCATGACTACAAGGCGCCGGGGCGCGATGAATTCGCCTGGGAAACCACCGTTGCTGAGCAAATGGAGCAAAATATCCATGTTCACAAGGGCGTCACAGAGCAGGAGTTCGTTGAATTTCGTAATCACCGCGATGCCGGGTTGGGTATGCCCAAGCTGATACTGCCATCCATCCAGGTCAACATCCGGGCAGGTGAAATGCCCCCGGCGGATGACAATGGTACGGTTTATCTGAGGCTGCCCCTGAATGTATTTTAAGCAACAGGTGATTGGCTGATGGGTATGTCGCTGCTGGCCTGGCTGGGCGCGATGTCTATCGGAGTCAGCCTTGGGCTGCTGGGCTCCGGTGGTTCGATCCTGACCGTACCCGTGCTGGTTTACCTGATCGGACAGGATGAAAAGCTGGCCATCGCGGGTTCCCTCGCAATCGTGGGTACAATTGCGGCAGCTGGTAGCTTGCCTTATCTCAGGAAAAAGCTGATCGACTGGCGTACCGTGCTGTTGTTTGGCGTGCCGGGGATGGCCGGCACCTATCTTGGCGCCTGGCTTGCGACCTGGGTTTCCGGTCTCGTGCAGCTGGCGCTGTTTGCGGTCGTCATGCTAATAGCTTCATGGCAAATGCTGAAGCCCGTGATTCTTGACGATTCGCCGCATGAGCCAAGAGAGGTCTGGAAGATCGTTCTCGATGGCTTGTTGGTGGGCATACTTACCGGGCTTGTCGGCGTTGGCGGCGGATTCCTGATCGTGCCGGCACTGGTACTGCTCGGCGGTCTGACGATGCATCGCGCGGTCGCGACCAGCCTGGTGATCATCGCCCTGAAATCATTCACCGGTTTCTGGAAATATCTCGATGTGCTGGATCAGCAGGGCCTGTCACTTGACTGGAACATTATTGCCATCGTCACTGCGCTCGGGGTGGTCGGCAGCCTTATTGGCTCCCGGATTGCGGGCCGCGTCGATCAACGCAAACTCAGGAAGGTGTTCGGAATATTCCTGATTGTTATGGGTATCTATATACTGGTGCGTACGCTGCCGGCGGTATGGCCTTTTTAACCCGGGCTGGATTCAATAGACCGACAGCTGATCTTAAAAGAGATTTAATGTATGGAAATCAAGAGAATTTCACCGTTCATATCCGTTTCGCCGCAGATATATCCGGCGCATATGGAGCGCCTGGCGGCGATGGGTTTCAGGACCCTGGTCAATAACCGCCCGGACAATGAGACCGATGACCAGCCGCTGGTGGCGGAGTTGACTGCAGAGGCGGCCAAACACGGCATGGCGCTGATCAGCATCCCGATCATACCCGGCGAGATCACCGATCAGAATATCGACGAATTTACCCGTGAAATGGGGCGCGTCAAGGGACCGGTACTTGCTTACTGCAGGTCGGGGATGCGCTCCACCAGTTTGTGGGCGCTGTATGAGGCAAGGCACCTGGATTCGGATACCATTATCCAGTTCGCCTCGACCCTCGGTTATGACTTGAGTTGGCAGAAGGAGCA
>JABDPJ010000099.1 GCA_013042835.1 Lysobacterales bacterium | reverse complement strand
GCGGGATTACTTTCTAATCTGTTTCGTTTGGGTTCAACGCTCTTTCTAACTCGTCTGCCAGCAGCCCAAAATGTTGACTCCAATCCAAGCAAGTATCAGGCCGCAGATCAGCAAGACCCAAAGCCCTATTAGCACTGCCCAGTTGGAGCGGTTTATCTGCTTGTGGCCGTTTGTTGCCCTACCCCTTGATTCAAATCAAACGCAACAGGCATCCGCTTTCTTAAGAACAACTTACATATAAACCGGACATGCTTGGACCCTGTATGCAGGATTAAGCCTGGACTTTTACACTTGAGTTAACAGTTACTCTTCCTGCTCAAGCTCCGACTGGGCTTCTATCTCCGCGAGAATATCATCCAGCCTGATATGGCGGACATCCATTCCCAGCACCATGTAAATGACATGTTCCGCTATGTTCTGACAACGGTCGGCGAGTCGCTCGAGTGAACGTGCGGCCCACATGATGTTCAAAGTACCGGGGATCGTATCCGGATCCTTACCCATTTGCTTGATCAGCTTCTTGACGACCTTCTTGTATCTCTTGTCGACTTTCTTGTCTGATTTAACCACCAGTATCGCAGTATCAACGTCCGTGCGCGCAAAAGCATCCAGAACCTGGCGCAGCATGTCGCGCACCAGACTACCCATGAATTCCAGGTCGGTGCGCACATCATCCCGCAACGCGCCATCCATGTCCTTGCGGGACATCTTTGCCACCCGCTTGGCCTCGTCGCCAATACGCTCGAGGTCGTTGATGGTCTTGCTAACGGTCATGACCAGGCGTAGGTCGGTGGCGGCCGGTTGACGCCGGGCAACAATCCTGGTGCACTCCTCGTCGATATCCACCTCCAGTGAATTGACGGCAGAGTCAGCATTAATCACGTCACGCGCAAGCTCAACTTCATCATTCACCAACACCTTGAGTGCGTTGGCCAGTTGCTCTTCAACCAGGCCACCCATGTAGAGTACCTTGCTGCGAACGTCTTCGAGTTCTTCATTAAACTGGCGTGATATGTGCTGTCCAAGATGCAGGTCAGTCATTGGTATTCCCAAGTATTTTCAATTGTCTTAGCCATAACGGCCGGTAATGTAATCCTCTGTCTTTTTCAGACGCGGATTGGTGAATATCTGGTCGGTTTCGCCAAATTCGATTAATTCACCCATGTACATAAAAGCAGTATAGTCGGAAACCCGTGCCGCCTGTTGCATGTTATGGGTCACCATAATAATGGTGTATTGGGATTTCAGCTCGGCGATCAGTTCTTCAACTTTCAACGTAGAGATCGGGTCCAGCGCCGAACAGGGCTCATCCAGCAGGATACATTTGGGCTGCACCGCAATCGCACGTGCGATCACGAGTCGTTGTTGCTGACCACCGGACAGGCTGAAAGCAGAGTCATTAAGCCGATCCTTGACCTCGTCCCAGAGTGCTGCGCCCTTCAGGGCCCATTCCACTGTTTCATCCAGTTGCCGGCGCTTGTTGACACCCTGGATGCGCAACCCGTAAGCCACGTTCTCATAGATGGACTTCGGAAAAGGATTGGGTTTTTGAAAAACGATGCCCACTTCCCTGCGCAGTTCGGCCACCTCAACATCTTCGGCATAAATATCCCTGCCATTCAGGTGGATTTCGCCGTCAACACGGCAGATGTCGATCAGGTCGTTCAAGCGGTTGAAACAACGCAGCAAGGTCGATTTACCACAACCGCTTGGGCCAATGAATGCGGTTACCTGTTTTTCCGGTATGGTCAGGTTGATTTCCTGCAGCGCGCGGGTTTCACCATAGTACAGGTCCAGGTCGCTGACCGTCACTGCTACATTGTGTGAGGCCTTGATTTTTTCAGCTTGCAGTTGTTCTTGCTGTGTCATGATTCCAGTCCACGATATTTTTCACTCAGTCGATTGCGTACCCGGATTGCAACCAGGTTCAGCAATACGATGACCACGACCAACAGGAGTGCAGTCGCATAAACCAATGGTCTTGCCGCTTCTACGTTGGGGCTTTGAAAACCCACATCGTAAATATGGAAACCAAGGTGCATGAATTTTCTGTCCAGGTGCAGGAAAGGCCAGTTGCCGTCTAGCGGCAGCGCCGGCGCGAGTTTGACGACACCGACCAGCATTAACGGAGCAACCTCGCCGGCAGCCCTCGCCACGGCCAGGATCAATCCGGTCATAATACCCGGCGAAGCCATCGGCAACACCGTTCGCCACAGAGTCTCCCACTGTGTCGCGCCCAGTGCAAGACTACCCTCGCGAATGCTGCGCGGAATCCTGGACAAACCCTCTTCGGTAGAAACGATAACCACCGGCAGGGTCAGCAGCGCCAGCGTCAGGGAGGCCCAGAAAAGACCACCGGTGCCAAATGTGGGTGCTGGCAATGCTTCAGGATAAAAAAGGCGATCCAGGCTCCCCCCCAGGGTATAGACAAAAAAGCCCAGCCCGAATACACCATAAACAATTGAGGGTACACCTGCCAGGTTGTTCACTGCGACTCGAATAAAGCGGGTGAACATCCCCTGGCGTGCATACTCCTTCAGATAGACCGCGGCGACGACGCCCAGTGGCGTTACAAATACGCTCATTAGCAAAACCATGAGAACGGTACCGAAAATTGCCGGGAATATTCCGCCTTCGGTATTTGCCTCGCGCGGGTCCTCGGTAACAAACTTCCAGCAATTGTGAAAGAAATGTCCGATCTTCCCCGCCAGCCCCATCTGGTTTGGGCGATGAGCGTCAACGATTGTCGACATCGGCAACTCGAGTTCCTTGCCGTCACCCGTGGTAACAACGACGGCACCAAGCTGCAGCTTTGAGTACAGGTCCACCAACTCCTGCTCCAGGCCGCGATATTCCTCCTGTAGCAGGGCACGGTCGCTTTCAATATCCGCCAGGTTCTCCGCATCGAGCTTTCCCTTGAGCTCAAGGCCACGCTGCTTCAGACGCAATCTTTCGAGACGGTAGTTGACGCTCCCTATCCTGTTTTTCTCAAGCTCGCGGATTTCGTCCCGCAGTTCATTGGCGCGCTCAAGGCGACTCTGAAAATCGCCCCAGGTATCCGGGCTTTCCAATAACTGGCCGGCCTCCCTGACGCCGATCAGCATACCGATAAAAACACCCCACTCCTCACGCTCAAGAACCACCATGCTGCGGGGCCTGGACATGGATTGAATCGATGGTTCCAGTATCCAGCGAAAGTCCTGGCCGGTAACGTCGCGATTGCCGGTTTTCAGCAGGTCACGATGGACGAGTTCAGTGCCCTCGGCCACCTCCAGTCCAGACTCCCGTAGCCGCGTTGCGGTAACCGTTTCCCTTTCCCGAATCTGGCCAGTGACCACCACCTCCGTGCCATCCGCTTCCTGGTAAACGATCTGGTGAACCGCCAGGGGCCAGAAGTGCCCGACACCACGAATACCTATCAGCAACAAAAGGCCGGTAACGAGTAGGATGCTTGCAGCGACTGCCGCGGCATTCAACCACACCCACGGCGTACCATCTGCGATCCATCTTGTCAGTGCTTTCATACCCGCGCCCTCATAACGAACTGTACTTTTCGCGCAGGCGCTGGCGGACCAACTCGGCTCCTGTATTCACGAAGAACGTGAACACAAACAGCACCAGGGCAGCCAGGAACAGGATCCGGTAGTGTGAGCTGTTCAAGGCCGATTCGGGCATCTCAACGGCGATATTCGCCGCCAGGGTACGCATGCCTTCAAACAGGTTCCAATCCATAATCGGTGTATTGCCGGTTGCCATCAGGACGATCATCGTCTCACCCACTGCCCGGCCGAGACCAATCATGACCGCTGAAAACATACCGGGACTGGCTGTTGGCAGTATGACCCTGACCAGCGTTTGCCAGGAAGTTGCACCCAGGGCCAGGGAACCGTCGGAGAGTGATTTGGGTACGCCGTAAATCGCGTCTTCAGCGATTGAGAATATCGTTGGGATTACAGCGAAACCCATGGCACAACCCACGACCATGGCGTTCCTCTGGTCGTAGGAAATTCCGGCTTCCTGGCTCAGCCAGGAGCGCAGATCTCCGCCGAAAAAGAGGCTTTGTAACGGTCCGGCGAACTCCATAGAAACCACTGCAAGCACAACGATTACCGGTAACAGCAAAATCGGCTCCCAGCCTGGTTTGACAAAGCTCTTGATGCGCCATTGTGAACGTGTCCAAAACCACGCGAAAAGCAGCAGTCCAATCGGCATGACGATCAACATGGACAACACACCGGCAAGGTTTTCCTCGAGGAATGGCGCAAACCACAAACCGGCCAGAAAACCGAGAATCACCGTGGGCAAAGCCTCCATGATCTCGATGGTGGGTTTGACGAGCCTGCGCAGCGCGGGCGACATGAAGTAGGCAGTAAATGCCGCCCCCATCAAGGCCAGCGGCAATGCGAACAGCATGGCGTAAAGCGCGGCTTTCAAAGTGCCAAAGGCCAGCGGTGTCAGGCTGAATTTAGGCTCAAAATCATTGCTCGAGGCCGATGACTGCCAAACATACTCAGGCGCTTCGTAGTTTTCGTACCAGACCTTCGACCACAACGACGCAAAGGACACTTCGGGATGTTCATTATCAATATCCATGAAGTCCGCGCTGCCATCGGTATTGAGGATCAGCAGGCCTGATGCCCGTGGCGCCAGCGCCAATGCATCCGGCAGACCGTTATCCAGTTGCCGTTGCAACACCAGCGTTCCCGCCGTGCTGTGATAGATTGCCAGCCCGCCCTGTGCATCCACGGCGACAAAGCCTTTGCGTCGCTGCTCAGGAATGATCCGCACGATTGCCCCCTGGTCGCTCTCAAACCGCCTTATCTTTTCAAGGGCGAACTGATTGTCGGCGTCCCTGACCGGAAACAACTGCGTAATGGTGCCGCGGGCATCGCCGGCCAGCAATGAAATCCCGCCAAGCAGCATACTTGTACTGGTTATGGGCGCGTCAGAGACCTGGACCACCTGGATTGTTTCCATGGAGGCAATGCTTATGAAGTGAACCCGGCCAGTTGAATCACCAAGGTATAACCAACGATGATCACTGCTCACACTGATGGTGGTCACTTCGAAATCCGCGGCAAAGGTCTTAACAGAGCGTTCCAGGGTGATTTCCCCACTGAGAAAATTTTCCTGCTTGGTATTCAATTCAATCCGGATTTGCCCGCCTATACCAGCAGCGGCCAGCAGTAATTGCGAGTCGTTTTCTGACAGTACCAAGCCGGTCATCGCGCCGGTGGGCAGCAGAATCCGTTGCCCGGCACCATAGGGAAACTCCAGTACCGGCTTGATTGTTCGTTGCTCAATACCGGCGGAGTAATCCGTGGTATAGGTTTCTTTTACCAGGCTGACCAGGCCATCATCAAAAGCGACAGCTATGAGGCCGCTATTGCCCTGGTCTCCAGCCACGTGCGCTACTTTTCTGTCGTCATCCGACAGCAATATTTTTTCAATGACGCTCAAGCCGTCAAGCTTGAAAAACTCTGCCACGCCGTCCTGACTCACCCTGAAGGCCACCTGTTGCTGCTCTTCAAGGGACAGGAAGACAGTTTTGTCCCCGGTCCAGCCTGGATTGCCGCCGAGGTTTGACTGAGACGCATGTGCCGGCAGAAAAAGTGGCATCACAACGTACAGAAGGTAAAACAGAATCAGCAACACGGCGGCGATAACCATAACGCCACCAAGCCCTATAACCCGTTTGGCCAGCAGGTCCTTGCGGCCGCGCCAGCGGTGAAAACTATCTGGACGAGCGGTAATAGTCGCTGGCCTGGCTGTATCGCTTGATTTCATGTTCGCATTTTAGTTTGCGAATATGACAACTTTGTTACAAGCAGTAAGCAGCAACGATTGGATCGTTATGGAGAATCCTAAGGCCTGCGGAAAAAACAGGCCTGGGCCAATTTAACCGTAACGGCCCTCGATGTAATTGGTGGTTTCTTTGTGCTTGGGGGTCAGGAACATCTCGCCGGTTTCAGTATGTTCAATGACTTTACCCATCAACATGAATATACACTCTTCACTGGCGCGACGGGCCTGTGCCATGTTGTGGGTCACAATCAGGATCGTATATTTTCCACGCAGATCCCACAGCAGTTCCTCCACCGCTTCGGTGCCCTTGGGGTCCAGCGCCGAACACGGCTCATCCATCAGCAGCACTTTGGGTTTAACCGGCAACAGCCGAGCAAT
>JABDPJ010000098.1 GCA_013042835.1 Lysobacterales bacterium | reverse complement strand
CCTTTGGCCTGCCCTGAAATGGCCTGCAGTGCGGCATCAATGGCCGTTGCCGCCAACGGATAAGGTGCAATGACCCTTTGTAACAGGCTGATCACGGCCGGGTTGGCGACCACGGTGCCGCAGCGCACACCTGCCGCGGCCCACGCCTTGGACAGGGTACGCAGCACGACCAGCTGCGGCCATTGGTCGACCAGTCCGCAGGCGGAGTCGGCATCACAAAACTCGATATACGCCTCATCCAGCACGACCAGCGCCTTACCCTCACAACTTTCGAGCACAGCTTCCAGTTGCCCATGCTGAATCAGGTCACCGGTAGGGTTGTTCGGCGAAGTCAGGAAAACCAGCTTGATGTCCGCCTGTTCATCAATGGCCTCGACAAGCCGGGCGAAATCAATCTGCAGACCTTTATCGGCCTGCCTCGATACATCAATCACGCGGGCGCCCTGTATGGTGGCCGCGATTCGGTACATGCCGAAACAGGGGCTGCACTCGACGATGGCATCCTGGCCCGGCCGGCAAAACACCCGGGTCAGAAGGTCAATACCCTCATCACTGCCGCGCGTGACCAGCACTTTCGATTCAGCCACACCATACAATTCGGCAAGTCGTGACCTCAACTCCGGCGGTTGCGGGGGCGGGTAACGGTTAAGGGACATACGCTGCCAAACCGGGTCGTCAACGTGCGTAAACGGCGCTTCGTTGGCGTTGAGCAGGATACCTTCAGCCGATGCGGTTTTGCGCGCCGATTCATAGGCCTTCATGGCGACGATCTCAGGCCTGGCGATACTGTTGATGTCCATCTTTATCCGTCACCATTGTTGCGGAGACGATAGTCTACCGCCATACGATGCGCGTCCAGGCCTTCGGCTTGCGCCAGGGTTGCCGCACAGGGACCGACATTGCGCAAGCCTGCAAGACTGGCGCGTTGTAAAGTCATGCGGCGCAGAAAATCATTGACTGAAAGACCGCTGTAGGCACGTGCGTAACCATAGGTGGGCAACACATGGTTGGTTCCGGAGCAGTAGTCGCCGAGCGATTCAGGCGTCCACGGACCAACGAATACAGAACCGGCGGCCGTCACACCATTGGCGGCTTCGTCAGCATCCAGACAGTTGAGAATCAGGTGTTCCGGTGCATACAGATTGCTGATTTCGAGCGCCTCGGTAATGGACTTCACCTGAATCCGCCTCAGGTATTGCAACGATTCCGCAAGGATGGCGGCGCGCGGCAACCGTGCCGCCATATCCACCAGCTGGCGGCCGACTTCATCCAGGAACTGTTTACTTTCACTGATGACAATGGCCTGGGAATCCGGCCCGTGCTCGGCCTGCGACAGGAGGTCCCAGCAAACCGCGGTAACATCGGCATCCTTGTCTGCAATCACCAGCACTTCCGACGGCCCTGCCGGCATATCGCGGGCCGCCCCGCCCGGCAGTGCGGCAATCTGTTGCTTGGCCTCGGTGACCCAGGCATTGCCCGGCCCGAACAGTTTGGCACAGGCTGGAATGCTTTCGGTTCCGAGGCCCATTGCTGCAATGGCCTGGGCGCCGCCCGCCTTGAAGATTCGCCTGACTCCGCAGCGGGACGCCGCCGCAAGGATTGATGGTGACACCTGACCCTGGCTGTCCGGCGGCGTACACAAGACAATTTCCTGACAGCCGGCAATCCGGGCCGGCACCGCCAGCATGATAACGGTCGAAATCAACGGCGCAGAACCACCGGGCACATACAGGCCCACGGGGTCGATGGGCAGGTAGCGCGCCTCGCAACGCATGCCAGGGGCCGTCTCCATGCTGAGCGGACCGGGCTTGCCGGCAAGGTGAAAAGCCGAAATACGTTCGATCGCGTCATCCATGGCCTGCAATACAGGCGGCTCAACAGATGCTTCCGCCGCCCCCCATTCCTCAGCACTGACCTCCAGCTCCGCAAGGCTGACACCATCATATTTTTCCGCGAATTCCAGCAAGGCTTCATCGCCCTTTTCACGAACCCGCGAAATAATACCGGCAACAGCCGTTTGAAAATCACCGGCGGGAATTGGCGGACGACGCAGAGCGGCCGCCCTTTCAGCCTCGTTGGCCGTTGGCCAGTCAATCAACCCGGGAATACGTATCTCCATCATTCAACCCAGCATTTTCTCGACCGGCAGCACCAGGATCGCGGAAGCGCCGACGCCTTTCAGGGCTTCAAGGTGCTCCCAGAACACCGCTTCCCGGCACACGGCATGCAGCGCGACTTTTTCAGGATCGCCCTCAAGGTTCATCAGGCTGGGGTTTTCGGCGCCCGGCAGCAGGCGCGTGATCTCTTCCACAGCATTCCGCGGAGCGTGCAACATCACGTACTTGCTCTCCGCAGCCAGCAAGACGCCATCCAGCCTCGCCAACAGGCGATCCAGCATGATTTGTTTTTCCTCTGAAAGGCCACCTGACTGGGCGTAAAGTGCAGCTGTGCTCTCAAACAGCACTTCCAACTCGACCAGGTGATTGGCCCGCAAGGTCGTGCCGGTAGAAACCAGGTCGGATATCGCGTCCGCGGTCCCCAGGCCGGGCGCAATTTCAACCGATCCGGTGAATTTAACCGTTTCGGCATTGATGCCGCGCTCCGACAGGATGGACTTCGTCAGTGCCGGGTAGCTGGTAGCTATGCGGCGACCATCGAGGTCCGCTGCAGACCTGATCAGCGCACCCTCGGGCACCGCGAGCGACAAGCGGCATCCGCCAAACGAAAGTTTTCGCAACTGGTCCAGGCCTTCACCACCATTGCTATCGCGCATGACTTCCTCGGCAATATTTTCACCGACAATTCCCAGCTCACAGACGCCGTCGAGTAGCAGGCGCGGAATGTCGTCATCGCGCACCAGCAAAAGATCGATGGGAAAGTCCTTTCCATACCAGTACAACTTGTCCTTGCTGCGTGCAAAACGCAGGCCACAACTTTGCAGCAATGCCAGGGACTTGTCCGACAATCTGCCCGATTTTTGTATCGCCACTCGGATCCTGTTCATCTTTTTGCCGCCTCCTCGCGGCGCAGGGCCAGGCGATAGCCGCCTTCACCCATGTTCATATACCTGGCCACGCGGCCAATCGTTGTCACGCTGACGCCATTGATTTCATTGATTTCCCGGTAACTGTGACCCTCTCTTAACAGTGATGCGGTCCACCAGCGATCGACGATGGCCTCCACTTCCGAAGGCGTACAGAGATCCAGCAAAAACTGCCGCACCTCTTCCGGCTTCTCCAATGTCAGAAACGCCTTGTAGAGGGATTGGGCAGCGGCCTTCAACGCTTTCTTCTGTTGTTCGCTATGCTGTTTCATGTTTGTACCAATGTAATAGCGTATTAATACACTAAGGCGAAGAATAGAACGAATTTCTCGTCAATGCAAGCATCGATTGGTGGTGGAATTGCGATCGTCAGTGGTGTTCTGTTTCAGGACCAGAAACTATAGCTGCGTTCTATCAGCCAGAATGCCGACAAACTGCCGATCAGGTAACTCGCCGCGACCTCACTACCCTGCAAAACTCTTTCCTTGATGAGTTTCCGTAACACCCAGCCCGCACCAACCACGGCGCCAACGAATATCAGCTGCCCCAACTCGACACCGACATTAAAAAACAACAGGGCCAATGGAATGGATTGCTGCGGCAGGCCGATCTCCGCCAGCGCCCCGGCAAAGCCGAAGCCGTGCAACAGGCCGAATATGAACGCCACCAGCCAGGGGTAGCGTTTTGCCAGTCCCGGCCTGCCCTGCCTGTTGTGGATGATCTCCGTGGCCAGGAACAGGATGCTGAGTGCAATAACGGCCTCGACCGGGGCTTGCGGGACATACACATATCCCATCGTTGCCGCAGCCAGCGTGATGCTGTGCGCCAATGTGAAAGCCGTGATGGTGCCAACCAGCCGCCGCCAGCCTTCAACGATCAACAACAGGGCGAAAACAAACAGCAGGTGATCGACCCCGAGCAGAATGTGCTCGATGCCAAGTGCCGTATATACCCGGATCACATCGATATTGGAAGTCTCCGCCGCCACTTAGAAACCGGTATCACCCGAGGTCAGGCGTTCCATCTGCGTGATGCCGTTTTCGTGGACGACCCTGACCAGCACATCCGTCATGGTATTTTCGAGGCCGTCGATTGCGATGCGCCCGCCATACACGCCGCCGGGGCAGTTTACTGACCAGCGCGTGATCATGGCGCCACCGGTCGCCATGCTGCTGGGCGGTGTCCGCTCCTCGCAGTTAACCGGCAGTGCCGGCTGCAGGCTCAGCACCAGGTCCCCTTTCATGGGAACTTTCCACTTTACGGAATATAGTGCGCCATCGGCGGTGGCCAACTCCAGGTAGCCGGGACGAATTTCATCGGCCAGGGCAGAAGCGCTGAAAAAAACCGCCAGCAGTATCGCAGTAAATAAATTGTGCATGCTTATTCGCTGCCGACAGTGGCGGAAGACCCGGGTCCAGCGCCCTCAATGATAACCTCGTAGCGCTTGCGCAATTCGGAGTAAAGCAGGTCATTGGTCTTGCGACGCTGGTCTGCCAGCCATTCATTGCGCACCTTGTCACGCACCTGGCCCAATGTCGGCACAACCGCGTCCGTTCGCGCGTCAACCCGAACCAGGTGCAAGCCGTAACCCGATTCGACCGGCCCGGTCCAGGTACCCACCGGAAGCTTGAAAATTTCCGAGGCAAAATCCTGCCCGAATACCCGCGAGACACCGAAATCAGTCTCATCGTTGAAACGGTAGCCACCCATAAACGGGTCGCCGGCCATGGTGGTATCGACATCGACCGGCGACTGTGACAATTCCTCCAGCAATTGCGCCGCAGCGGCGTACACCTGTCGACCGCGCTTGTCCCGGTTCAGGAAGACCTGTGAATAGCTGATCCGGCCGGGAATGAGAAACTTTTCCTGGTGCTCGTCGAGGTAGGTTTGTAGCAAGGCATCATCCGGCTCGGCCAGCGATGCAAGGTCGTTGGAGATGAATTCCAGCTTTTGGGCCATGCGCCGGCGCACCACGGTATCGTTCTTGTCGAGGCCCATGGCGAGGGCTTCACGGTAAAATACTTCTTCCCGGATTTGCTGCTCTATCAGCCCTTGCAGTTCTGTCTGGCTCGGTAGTCTTTGCCACTTCCGCTCCCACAGGTTGATCAGTCTGTCGACTTCGGTTTCGGCAAATATGATCTGGTCAGGCCGGCCGGCATCCTCGTCAGATGCCCAGCCGTACAGCATGAACAGTCCCGCTCCGATCAACAGGAAATGCAACAAAGGCTCTTTTAACCATCGGGTCACAGGCTTCTCTCGATTGTCATGAATTCACAGAACCCGTTAGTTTAAGAGATCCCGGCAGAATTTCCAGTCAAGTTTTGATGCCCGGCGACAAACGCACGTTGCTCATTTTTAGTGTATTCTGAAAAATGAAAAGAACGGCCTTTCCAGATATTGAGAACCAGGTATTTTTGTTGGAGGACATACCATGCATATGAAGCACTTTTTAACGGCGGGCTGCGCCCGGCAGACATCACTCACGAATTTTGTTCTTCTCATCGCAACTCTCCTGGTATGCGCTCCGGCACTGGTATTCGCGCAGATCACACCTGCGAAGGAATCCCTCTCTGACCTCTATCCCGGCAAAGCCTACTCTCCCTACGCGCAGCGCAGTTTTCCCGACCGGGTATTCTGGGGCGACACTCACCTGCATACCGGTCTTTCCATGGATGCCGGCCTGTTCGGTGCGCGCCTTGGCCTGGAAGACGCTTATCGCTTTGCCCGTGGCGAAGAAGTCATGGCCTCGAGCGGACAACCCGCCAGACTTGGCCGGCCGCTCGACTGGCTGGTGATCGCCGACCATTCGGATGGCATGGGTTTCTTCAATGCCATGGCTGCTGGCCAGCCCGACATCATCAAGTATAAACAGGGCAAACGCTGGGCGGCAGGACTGGCCAAAGGTGGAGATGCCTCGGTTGCAGCAGCTCTGGACCTTATCACCACGTTTTCGCAAGGCAAGATTAACCCGGACATGATGGCGGAGTACTCGCCGGGCGGAAAGACTTACAACTCCATCTGGGAAAAGGTAGTCGATGCGGCCGAACGCTTTAACGACCCCGGCAAATTCACCACGATCATTGGTTTTGAATGGACTTCACTGGTCGCTGGCAACAACCTGCATCGCAACGTCCTTTTCCGTGATGACGCCGACAAGGCCGGACAGGTCGTACCGTTTACAACCCAGGCCCCGGTCGGTTCAACCGATCCGCTCGACCTTTATCAGTACCTCGAAGACTACGAGAAAAAAACCGGTGGCAAGGCGCTTGCGCTGGCGCACAACGGCAACCTGTCGAATGGCATCATGTTCCCGGTAGACAAGCAATACACCGGCCGGAAACTGGACGCTGACTACGTAGAGAAACGTGCCCGCTGGGAGTGGATGTACGAGATCACCCAGATCAAGGGCGACGGCGAAGCGCACCCATTGCT
>JABDPJ010000097.1 GCA_013042835.1 Lysobacterales bacterium | reverse complement strand
TGGCAGTAGTGCACCTTGGGCCAATTTCGCACAACCACGAAAGGCGCCTTGACGAATTTTCCTGTAAGCCCCGCCATCGACTTTCCGAATTGTGCATCCACGCCCGACTCTACATAGCCGTTGTACTCTTCAATCTGCTCCCTGAGCGCATCCAACGGCACACTGAAATGCTCGGCCAGTTCTTCAAGCGTATCGAACTTCCAGCCCACGCCGTACTTGAGCACCTTCTTCATGGTCGGGTGTTCCTTGGCGTTCTCGTAAGCCGTGATCGTGATCGGCGGCAGTGGTTTGCCGTCGTCCTCGCGGCAGGCCAGCATCGCGTCGGAACGCACTTTACGGTCGGCAATCTCGTTTACGATCCTTCGCCCGGTCTTGACGTTTACGGTCAGCGAATGCGGGAAATTGTAAATTGAGTAGTTCGAGACGTATCCAAATCCGTCCTCATCGGGGGAGGCCCACGGGCCGGTCTGGATATATGCCATATGCACCGGAACTGCCCCCACCCGAAACAGCTCGAGCAGGGCTTCGCCGGTTGCGCTGGGCGGATTGGTCGAAGGCACTTCCGCAGTCAACGTCGGGTCTTCAGCACTCCGCATGCCGACGTTTCTGGCGAAGCCACCCGTCGCGATGAGTACACCGCGTTGCGATCGGATATTCACCGCCTTGCCTTCCGCGCCGCGTCCGAAGTAGTGTCCTTTCATGACACGCAGACCTGCCACTTGACCTTCCTCGTTGAATATCAGGCTGTCGAACTTGGTTCGATTGACGACCTCCACCCCCAGTTTTTTACACTGTTCCAAGAGAGGCTGGATAATGCCGGCACCGCTGGCAACCGTTGTCTGGTACGTTCGAGGAACGGAGTGCCCCCCCAATTGCTGCAGGTAGGGAAAATATTCGCTTCCGGCTTCCAGGGTCATCTGCAACGCTTCGTTTGAATGCCTGGCAATATGCAGCAACAGCTCTTCATAGGCCACGCCGCGTCCGGCCTTGACCTGGTCCGCCGTCATGATTTCAGGGGAATCCTGAATCCCTTTTTCCCGCTGCAGCGGCGAGTCGGGAACCGCGAACAGGCCGCCGTTATAGGTTGAATTACCCCCGAAGTACGGCATCTTGTCGTAGACGACAACATCCCTGGCGCCGAGTTTCTTCGCTTCGATGGCGGCCGCCAGGCCGGTGAACCCCGAGCCTATGATGACGATTTCACGTTCTTCGGCCCATTCAATGTCCGTTCCGCACTCCAGTGCCGATGCCACCGGCGCGGCCAGTGTTGCGGCTCCCGCCACACCCATGCCGACCAGGAACTGTCGCCGATCGCCCCGAATTTCCGTCTTTTGCGCCATTTTGACCACTCCAGAGATTCACTGAATCCCGACAAGCCAACGGCAGCCTCTCACTGGTCGAAGACTCCGGATCCATATGATATTTACCCATTAATAGCCTATGCCTCGTCCGGATTGACTCATGTGATCAGGGTCATCTATGTTTTCAATAAAGACGCACCGAGGCAGCTCGCGAACCGGTGCCATATCAAACAAACAATGAGCGATTGCCCAGGCGCTGAACCCTCAAGCGGCCCCGATTTTCACAGTGCGTGCTCTTGGTCATGGTGACCTGCGATTCCCATCAGCAGGCGGCCCAGGATATCCGCGCCGGTAATCACTTTTCGCGTGTCAGCCCAGAGCAGGACGAGATCCCGGTCGATCACGTTATCCTCTGGATAGACAGGCTCGGCGTTCCATTGGGGCAGCACGTAGCCCACTTTCTGATTGGGGTCGGTCACAACGATAGGCCGGTGGCAATAAGGGTTGGGGTCAATAGCGGTTTCCGCGAACAGGGCATCGCGAAGAAACCGGTCCGCGTCCATCACCAGCCGCGGATTCTCGGACCGGTCAACGAAAATGACCCACTTTTCGCCGGATTTCTGAATGCTGCCAAGGAACGCATCCCGCCGTTCAGTTGCGTAGTCCGGAAAGGCAGGTTTGCCGTCCTCAAAATCGATGGAAATCACGCTGTCGGGGTTCAGAGGTTCTCCTTCCTGGACGATCGGGATGTCGTCTATCTCCAGGAAGTTCAGTGCACCCAGTCCTTCGATTCGGTCTATTTCGGCCTCGCTCGCTTCGATGTGCTTGCGGATCAGGTGGCGCAGCTGCCGTTCCCGGAAAAAGACCAGTCCCTCGGGGCCGAGTGCGCGGTCGAGCAGTTTGGCCACCGGCCCGGCGATCGGGTAGAGCACGACCTGGTAAACACGAAAGACCGGGCTGAGCACCGAGGTGACGCGCAGCGCGTTGCGCGAGAAATAAGCCTGCGGAAGAATCTCGCCGAATGCGGTGATGACGACGGTCGAGAACAGGAAGGCGGACGCACCGGCCAGTACCGAGTCAGACAATAGGGTCAGCAGCACGTTGATCGAGACATTGCCGAGCAAAACCGTGGTCAGCACCAGGTTGGGGTTGCTGCGAATCGCCAGCACCTTGATGGCCCCGGGGTTGCCGGCGGCGGCCTCGACTTCCAGCCGCAGCCTCGTGAGGCTGAAGAAAGCGAGATTCAGGCCTGAGAACATGGCCGATTGCGTCACGCAAAAAGCGATGCCTATCCAGGTCAGGGTTTCAGTATTCATGTCGTTGGGTCATCTGCCACTCAGAGTAGGAAAGAAAGCATCGTGGCGGTCCCCAGAAAGGACAGGAAGCCGGCCACGTCGGTTACGGTCGTCAGGATAATCGAAGACGCTGTCGCCGGGTCCTGCCCGGCCCGTGTCAGAAGAATCGGAACGACCGCGCCCGCCAGCCCGGCGGCCAGCATCGACAGGACCATCGCGACGCCAATCACCAGCGACAGCCCCAACGAGCGGCTCCACAGGTACACGCCGGCTCCGCAGGTCACCGCCAGCGCCAGGCCGTCGATCATTCCCACCGCCAACTCTTTGTTAAGAACGGTTCGCCAATCCCTCAAACCGATCTCCCGCAAGGCCAGGCCGCGCATCGTTACCGCGAGCGCCTGGGCGCCCGCGTTACCGGACTGCCCGGCGACCACCGGCAACAGGATGGCCAGGGCCGTGAATTGCGCGATGATGTCCTCGAACAGTCCAACCACGGCCGCCGCGAGAAATGCCGTGAGAAGGTTGATGTGCAGCCAGGGCAACCGCTTGCGCACGGCCGTTCGAGCGGAAGACAAGGCCTGTTCGTCCGCGTTACCCACCATTTTCTGCAAGCCGGCGATGGCCACCTGCTCGATCGCCTGGAACAGGCTGGCGTATCGAACGACACCCATCAGGCGCTGCTTGGCATCGATCACCGGCAGGGAATCCGTGCGGTGGCGGTCCAGTAACTCCACGATGTGCTCACGCTGGTCGAGCGGACTCAGAACCGCTTGCACAGGATGCATGATGCGTCGCAACGATTCGTTTTCGTCCTCCAGCGCCAGGTCCTGGACGTCGACACGCCCCGCCAGCCGGTTCTCCTGGTCGACAACGAATAGCGTTCGCGCACGCTGCAGCCCGGAATTGCGCAGCGCACGGAGCGCTTCGCCCCCGGTCATGGACGTCCGGCAGCTAACGAACACGGGATCCATGATCCGCCCGGCGCTGTCTTCCGGAAAACTCAGTTGCCGTTCAAGATCGGTCCGAAGGGTCTTGTTCAGGACTGCCAGGATTTGATCGCGGTCATTGTCATCAAACCGGGCCAGCAAGGTAACGGCCAGGCGTGGTGCCGCGCATTCGAGAACTCGGGTTCTGAATTCCGGGTCAAGCGCCGTAAAGATCTCAGCGGCCTGGTTCGGCGACAGAAAATCGAGCAAGGTGACCAGCGGCTGTGTGTCCAGTTCCGCCAATTCACTGAGCTGGTCTCCGAGCGACAACTCCTCGATGACACGGGCCGAACGTTCCGGGTGGCGGGTGACGAATGCATTGTCGAGCACGGCTGGCAGATTCATTTTTCGCTCCCCCGGCTCAGCATCCACCGGGTGGCCTGGGACAGAAACACCCAGTAGAACCGAACCAGTTCAACTGCCGCTTCGAGTACCAGGCTGCCTTCGCTGCGTGAACGCCGGGCGCGTTCGAGCGTGGTGCGCGTAACGTAACCGATCGGTCGGCCCGAGTGGTCCACCACGGGCAGGCTGGTTAGTTGGCTCCAGTTGGCTGGAAACCGGGCCGATTCGACCGCTGTCCCGGCATGCAACACTTCGGTGGCAACGCACATTTCGGATGCCGGCACACGGCCGTTGCGGTTCTGGATGAAACGCATCAGGTCGAGCGCACCCCGAACGCTTCCGTCTTGCCGGGTCACGATCACCGGGGCATCCGGCGGACCGCCGGCACGCTCGATGACAGATGCGATCTCATCGGGGGTGTCGTGCTCACAAATCGTGACCAGGCTGAGTTGCGCGAGGGCCCCGATGCTGTTCGGCGGATAGCCCGCAACGCGACGCAGGTCCCGTCGCCGGCCCCGGTTTTTGATAGCAGACACAATCCGCCCGGCCCTCTCTTGACCCAGGCGGCAGAGTAGCCGCCGCCCGGCATCGATCGAAGCCGTTTCGAGCCATTCGGTGAGTACGGAATCCGCGACCGTTCCAAGCAACCTTTCGGCGGTTTCAGGCCCAAGGCTTGCCACGACATGACATTCCAACCCGACCGGAATGGTGTTCAGCACTTCGTGCATATCGGCAGTCTGTTCCAGCAAC
>JABDPJ010000092.1 GCA_013042835.1 Lysobacterales bacterium | reverse complement strand
GACCCCGTCACCCCCTGAACCCGTTACCCCGGTGCCCCCTAACCGCGCGGCAACACAAGCGCCGCCAGCACGTACAACACCACCGCCACCATCACCACGACCGCAAACCCCAAGTGAATGGCGAGCAGTGTCGCCAGGATGGCGCTCACCACCGAGGCGCAGCCATTGATCCCCCAGGCCCACGGAATCCAGTGGGGCAACTTGTCTGAGACCACGTCGAGTCCCAGCGGAAAAGGCATGCCCATCAGGAACGCCAGCGGTGCAATCAACAATATTGACAAGGGTAACCTGAAAGCGCCGGACAAGTGATTCAGCTCACTGAATAGTCCGGGCAGCAACAGCACATAAAGCACCGCCAGTCCGCCGATGGATGCACTGATCCAAATACCCGGGATCAGATTTACGTGCCAGCGAGCCACTTCGGCATCGGAAGTTGACGCCTCGTACTTATTGCGCCAGCGCGCCGATACCAGGCTGCCCAGGCCGGCAAACACCAGGAAGGCGCACAATACCACCGCGACGGCGTACAGCGGATGGTGCAGGAAAAGGATAAATTTCTGGATAAAGGCGATCTCGACAAACATGAAGGCCGTGCCGATTGCGGCGAAGTAAGCCATGAACCGCCAGCTCAGGCCCGCCGCCCACCAGCCCCTGCCCCGGCCCAGCCACAGGGGCAGCAGCACCAGCAGGAAACTGACCAGCAAAGCCACCGCCAGCGTCGCGATCAGCACCAGGTAGCCCCATTCCAGCAACGGCATGCCGCCACGCTCGCTCAAGGCGAGCAGCTCGGGCAATGTCCGCCATTTGAGAAAGCGCGAAAAATAGGGCCGGTCATCGGTGGCGGGACGGATGTTGAACTTGTACCCATCCATGTACGCGGCGCGATCTGCTCCAAGCAGTTGACCGGCGCCGCTGTAAAACCAGGCCTCGGGCAACTGGTTATAACGGTTGGCCTCGCCGGCGGTGATGCCCGGGTAGTAGGCCAAATCGAACCAGCGCTCCCGGCAAAAAGCCTTCAGCTTCACGATGTCGTCGTCGCTGAACGCTTCATTCTTGACCAGCAGCGTAGCGGTGTTCCAGCTCCTGATCATGACCAGTTGCCGGCCTGCATCAGCCACCCCCGAATGCTCCAGCGCCTCTACCGCCGTGGCGAACATTTTCAGAGCATCGCGCGGTGGCGTCTTGATCCAGCGCGTGATGCTCAGAATGCCGCCCGGTTGCAGGTGCTGCAGGTATTGGGAAAAGGCCTCGCGCGTATACAGGTAGTTTTCGCTGAGCGCATACAGGCCGGCCGAGGCGGCGCTGAACGAATCCAGCAGCGCAACCTGCACCAGGTCGTAGCGGCCAGCGCTGGCGGTGACAAAGCCCCTCGCCTCGCTGTTATGCACCGTTACCCGGGGTAGCCGGTAAAGGCCGCCGGTGAATTCAGCGAAACGCCGGTTGACCAGCTCCACCATCTGCGGATTGAGCTCCACGGCATCGATGCTGGCTGCATCGTGGTAGAGGGCCTGCAGGACATCCGCGCCGCCACCGGCGCCCAGCACCAATATTTTCGGTTGATCGAGCAAGTGGTACGGCAAAGCGGAGGACGAGTAATCAAGATAGGCCAGTTTACCGAGGTCGCCGTCGAAACGGGTCAGCACGCTGAGTGAGTCTGCATCGGTGAACACCGCCAGCTGTTCCGGTATGCGGGACGGTGTATTGAGGCTCATTCCGGGCGTGTGCCGAAACGGCACCGACGGGCTGGCAACCGTCGTCAGTTGCCCCAGCGGGCTGGAGCGCTGGTCAAGCTGTTGCGCATCGAGCACCCGCAGGGCCTGGCTCAAACCCTTGAACTGTGACACCTGCAACGAAAATCCGGCCGCGGGCGACAACGCCACGGCAGCAGCGATTATCAGCACCATGGCCGGCCAGCGCGGCTGCGCACCATACTCCCGCAAGGCCAGGGCCGCAGAGAACAGGCCGCTGGCCGCCACGATTTGCAAGGCGGTGGACGGTGAGACGAAAAACAACAGGCCGATAATGGACAGTGCGCCGGCACCCGCCCCCACCAGGTCAAAACAGTAAACCCGGTGCAATTGCCGGCTGAATTCCGCAAAAGCCAGGCAAATGCAATTCGCCACGCAGAAAAACGGTATGAACAGCAGCAAAAATATCAACAGCAGCCACAACGGCTGGCGCGGATCCCAGAGCACCTCCAGCGCGTTGAAAGGTACCGTCTGCGCGAGCTGGAAACATACCAGCGCCGTGATGCCAAACAGGGCGGCATTGAAGACATATACGAGCAAAAAACGCCCGTCCAACCAGCGCCGGGTGAGTGCTAAAAAGGTTCCACTGGCGCCATAACCCAACAGGGCCAGGCTGATCATCATGTAAGCAAAATGGTGCCACTGGATAATCGAAAACAGCCGCATGAGCAGGATTTCGTAAGCCAGTGCCGCACCGGAAAGCAGGGCAATAGAAAACAATGGGGGCCGGGGGCCGGTTCGAAGCATGGCTTCGCTAGTGTTCACCGGTAAAAGGCACAAACCTGACCGGTAATACCTGCCGGGTGGTTATCTCACCATCAATACTCTTTCTCACCATGCTCAGTTGCTGCACCTGGAAAGCCGGGCCAACGGGTATCATCAGCACGCCACCGGGCTTGAGTTGCTCGACCAGCGGCGGCGGAATGTGGCTGCTGGCGGCCGTGACGATGATCGCATCGAATGGCGCGTGTTCCTGCCAGCCGTAGTACCCATCAGCGTTCTTGACTTCGATGTTCGAAAAACCGAGGCGCCTGAGGCGTTTGGTTGCCGAATCCGCCAACTCCGGGATGATCTCGATGGTATAAACCTGGCTGACCAGGCGTGACAGGACCGCGGCCTGGTAACCTGAACCGGTGCCGATCTCCAGCGCCACGTCGCCGGCTTCGGGCTCGAGCAAATCTGTCATCAATGCAACGATGTATGGCTGTGAAATGGTCTGGCCGTAGCCAATCGGCAGCGGACGGTTCTGGTAGGCCTGCGACTGCAGTTCGGCGGGTACAAAGCGGTGCCGCCCGACCGTACCCAGCACGTGCATAACGCGTTCATCAAGCGCACCCTTGCCGGTGTAACCACGGGTTCGGGCAACGTCCGCGGCAACCTCCTTTGCCAGGCGCTGCCGCAAAACCTGGTAGTCTTCGGCAAATACGACCGACGGAATGGCGAAAAACAACCCCAGCATACCGAGGCAAAGCACCCGGTGGCCAACACAGGTTAATTTCTCAAAACCATTCATCCCGGTCACATGGCGGGTATTGGAGTACTTTAATTATAGCACCGTGGAGCGGGTGTCCCGGGATGTCCCGTCACGTTGACTGGTCGTACACGTGTCTGCTATACCTTAATAACATCTTGAAAAAACACGAAGAATAAATTCAGGGTCAGACCAACAGCAGCGACGGGTCGTTGCCTTACCCCAAGTGACTTCCAAAAAACTGCCAGCAGGCACCGATCACCCCAACCAAACCAGGATCATTATGAATGAATATAACTTCAGTTTTTCAATCACCGGCGCTTTGCTGCTGCCACTGCTTCTCCTGCTTTTCGCCGACATTACCCAAGCCGGGGATGATGATTGCGCAGCGGTTGGGGAGTACAATTTTGTGTGCGGCCTCGTAAGCCCTGAAGACCTGGTGTTGGTGCCCGGCACGAAATGGATCATCGCCAGCGGCATGGCGCCGGGCGCCGGAATGACCCTGATCGATTCGCAACAAAAAACCTGGTCCGGGCTATACCCGGCCGACCGGCCCCGCGCCGAGCAGGACATGCAGACTTACGGCGCTTGTCCCGGCACGCCGGACCCGAATAATTTTATCAGCCACGGCCTGAACATACGCGCCGGTGAAAACGGACACTCGACACTGTACGTTGTCGGCCACGGCGGGCGCGAAGCCATCGAGATCTTCGATGTAGACGCCAGCGGCGAGAAGCCGGAATTGACCTGGACGGGTTGCATCATGACTCCCGATGCAATGGCCATCAACAGCGTCGCGTCTTTCAGCGATGGCTCCCTGGTTGCAACCATCCCGCTGCAGACAGGCAGATCAATCTCCGAGGCCCTGGGCGGCGCAATCACCGGAGGCGTCTACCAGTGGTCGCCCGGCGATAGCGGTTTTGAAATGGTGCAAGGCACCGAACTGCCCTATGCCAATGGCATTGAAGTATCCGCCGACGAGCAGGAGTTCTTCGTGGCAACTTCCGGCGGCCACAAGGTCATCGCTTATTCGCGCAGCAATCCCGCCCGCCAACTGCGGGCCACCGGGACCCTGACGATCATACCGGATAACCTGCACATGGCCAGCGACGGCCGCCTGGTCACAGCCGGCCTGATCATTGATGACCCCGTGTGCGGCAACCTGGTAGGTGAAGAGGGATTCGACCTGGATAAATTCGCCGCCTGCCCGCGTCCTTTCATTGCCATGGCTGTCGATCCGCAAAAAATGGAGGTCGAGAACCTGGCGAGCAGCCCGGCCATCGAAACCTTCAGCAATATCACGATGGCGCTGCAGGTGGACGATGAAATCTGGATCGGATCGTTCGCCGGCGATCGCGTCGCCTACCGTTCCTTGAGCCCGGCTGATTAGACTTTGGCTTACTGAACAAATCGCAAGCACGTTTTCACAGAAACGGTTGGCCAACTTCCCCCTCACAGTGAGTGTGAGGGGGAACCAGGCCCCCCATCAGCTAATCCGTCTTGCCAGGTTGAATGGTGAAACAGGAGGTTCTCAAATGCTGAGAATGCAGTAACGATCAGCGAAAAAAACGAGCACTTCTGGCGCCGGGCTCTGCCCCATTGGGAAATCAATGCCGTTCGTTCAGGAATCAGCTGTCAACGGCACGATGGTGATCTCCACGCGTCGGTTCAGCTGGCGCCCAGCCACCGTTTCATTGCTCGCGATGGGATAGGCTTCACCGGCGCCGAGCACCAATAAGCGCTCACCCGTGACTTTTCGTGAGACCAGGTAGGCGGCCACGCTGTCGGCGCGCCGCTCGGAAAGCTGCTGGTTGTGCTGCTCCGTTCCGGTGCTGTCGGTGTGACCGGCCACCTCGACCAGGGTCTTGTTGAATTCATTCAGTACCAGCGCAACGGAATCGAGCACCGCGTAAAAATCTGCGCTGATATCGGCGCTGTCCACGGCAAAGGTGATGTTACCCGGCATATTGAGCGTAATGTTGTCGCCCATGCGGGTGACACTGACGCCGCTGCCTTCGAGCTGCTGGCGCAGTTTCATTTCCTGCTGGTCCATGTAATAGCCCACCCCGCCACCGGTGAGTGCGCCGGCGCCGCCCAGGATCAGGGCGCGCTTCTTACGCTCGCTGGAGTTGCTGCCACTGATCAGGCCAATTGCGACACCGGCAGCCGCGCCGATCGCCGCACCCTTGGCGGCGTGGCTGGTTTTCTCTTCACGGGTGTAGGGGTCGAGTGTCGTGCAGGCGGTGATTGCGACAAGTAAGGCAGTTGAAGCCGCCAGCGTTATTTTCCTGTTCAACATCTGTGTTTCCTTGGCATCCTACGGTAATTGCAGCTTATCCATTATAACTTTTGCACCTGGCGTAATCCGCGCAATCGGGGCTCATGCTGATTAAGATTTGATTAAAAAATCGTATGGTTCAATTGAGTTTTCAGGTGTCGGCATAACGCTTGGCCGTTTAATCCACCACCGGGTAGCAGGCATTCCCCCAGACCCGCTGATGATCGCTCATCATCAAATGGATAACGATAGGCACCACCCGCCCCATGATCTCGGCGCCCTGGAAAATCTGCTTGCGGTTGACCCTGCCATTCCAGGTAGCGCCGCCGTGCAATAGCTGGTTACGCAACGTGTAGAGACGGTCGAACATGATACCCATTACCTTTAACGTATCCATCTGTCCCATTGCGCGATGCGCCGCTGTCTTGCTGCTCTGAAATGCCAACTGCCATTGTGCTTCTGTTTTCCGGCCATTGTGGTAATCCCAGAAAGGCTGGAATACATATTGATTGTCGATTAACAGGCGGATGGCGCCGGAGAACTGATCCCAAACCAGCTCGTAGAGCAACTGGTCCGCATCTGAGTCAATCAGTCGTCCCAGGAACCCCTGGAAAAGCTGCCTTTCATCAAACCTCTGGCGATCGGCAATATCCTGTGAGTAGGCTGCATTGAAAGCGACCCACAGAAAAATAAACCTGGCGTCATCGTCCCCGGTTTCCTGCTCGGCCCTGTCCAGCCAGCTAAGGGCACGGTGGACGCGCACGGAGAGTGATTCGGGTAAGATATCGCTCAATTCGCGTTGGCGGTCTCTCAGGGTCTGGTGATTGAGGTGCGTGGGGGTGTTCATTGGGCTCAAGTATAGAGGGTTACATGGCGAAGTAGAATCAGGTCACTGCTCAGTCTATCTCCATTGCGGGCTGATACTCGAGAGTATATAAATTTCAATCTTTTCACGTGACTCAACTACAAGTTTCAGAAAAAACCAAGCCAATATTATAAAAATGTAATATAATAATAGATTGAATTTTACAAGGAGATAAGTCGTGGCATACGTGGAACTGACCAAGGAAAACTTCGAAGAGGTCATCACCAATAATGATACCGTGGTCGTCGATTACTGGGCGGACTGGTGTGGACCCTGTAAGTCCTTTGGTCCTATTTTCGAAAAAGTATCGGAAGATTTTCCCGATGCCGTATTCGCCAAAGTGGATACTCAAAATGAACAGGAGATTGCCTCCTGGTTCCAGATTCGCTCCATTCCCACGCTGATGATATTCCGCGAAAAGGTCATCGTCTTTTCGCAGCCGGGCGCATTGCCCGAGGGCGCATTGCGCGAGGTTGTCACCAAGGCCGGAGAGCTGGACATGGTGGACGTGCACAAGCAGGTGGCTGAACAGCAAGCGGCGCAGGAGAAGCAGGCTCCGCACGCCTGAACCTATT
>JABDPJ010000085.1 GCA_013042835.1 Lysobacterales bacterium | reverse complement strand
AGGTAATTGACATCCAGGCTTGCATTGTTGGTCCGTGAAAGTGTGCCACAACTGGTTTCATCCAGAATATCGGTGACATTAGCCGGGTAACTGACGACCACATCCGAGCCATTCGTGGTACCAGTGGCGCTGGTGCATGCCACTGTCAGGGTGCCGCCAGGAGTAAGAACCGATGGAGATGTGGTGACTGAACAGCCCACGCCGCCCGTAATGGTCGCCGGACCGACGAACTGAACATCTGCTGGCAGCACGTCGTTGAATGACAGGTTGGTGACGGTCGCGGTATTGGCGATATCAGCGGTAAGTGTATAGGTGAAGGGCCAGGTGGCCGATGGTGGGCGTTCATGACCCTCAGTATCCGCGGGCGCACCGTTCGCCTTGTCAAAGCGAATAACAGTAGGTGTTACCGGCTGGGTATTGGCCGTTCCGATGATCGGGCCATTGACGCCGGTTGCTGTGTCACCGAATTCATAAACCGGCACCAGCATCACAGGTAAGGGTGTACCCACTACCGCGAAAGACTCGATCGTCAGACAGATTTTCGTTGTGAGGTCCGGCCCACCTGTGACAACACTACCAACTGGTAGCTTGATAGTGGTCAACGATCCACCCGCTGGACCGGTGACCGGCAGACCGCTCAAAGGGTCGAGAATTTGGTTGCCGGGCTCGGCTGGAAACACGCCCAGTTCATCAATGATGGCGCTGCTGCCAAAAATTGTTGCACCATCGAAATTCAGGCCGGCCGGTATAACCAGTTGCATGTAGGGTCCGAAACCCGGGTTGCCTGAGTTGGTGAACTGCGTATCAAAACAGAACTGTTCACCGAGGAAGGATTCTGCTGGTGTGCCGTTACTGTTTGCCGGTACCTGCGCATATGTCTGGAAGGAATACAGCATCCCAAACATTACGAAAACACCCAGGAGGAGACTTTTTAATGAGCGCAATGACGCATGATCCTGACTCACAGGATAATTCCGATCTTCCATAATCTTGACCCCGTTTATTTATAATCGCCGCCATCCATCTAGCATGCATTTTTTTTTATTTCATAGTCTTGCCGCGTCATTTTAACATCTTTTAACATTTCGCGTTGACCTGGCCGTGGCTTAAATTGTTGAGGATACCTTAGGCAGGCGAGACGGCATCGTACATACACCGCAGGTGAACCTGGCCGTGAGTGGTGGTATTGGTATGAATCCAATTCCATGGCTCAAACAAACACTGAAAGTATCCGTTCGTGATCTTGCAGGGCTAATGGCCGGTGCCCTGTCTCCATGTGGGAAAGTTGCTCTGAAACTCAATAGCCTTTACTTCGCCCCTTCAAAAAAAAAGGCCCCGCCCAAAAGGGCGAGGCTTTCTTGTTTGATGCCTGGCAGTTGCCTACATGGATGTAGGCAGATCGCGAAGCGCATGGAAGCGCGAGAGCGATCAGGAGGCTCGGATTAAAGGAAAACTGACGAACCTCCTTCAGGTGACTGACAAATGTTGTCAGTTGAAAAACACGGGGCGTCACAATACGTCTTTCAGGCGAGTTGGCACATCCCGCGACAAATCTCTAATCCACTGTTATTCCTGACCTTTGTGATTTTCTATAGTAAATGGCGCGATACTTGCATGGTTAAGGATGAAAGTGTTTAGTTTTTGAAAGACAGTTCTCAAAAACAGAAGGATCCAAGGACAAGGAAGTATGTCCCCGCCTGTAACGTAACTGTTACGAAAAACAGTTAACGCGACGGTTAAACCAACGACAGCCACGGAAGGCGTCAGACCCATGGAAGGGTCGTAACAGGAACGTTACAAGCTTGGGGGGACACGCTAAGTTAGTGAGTTAGATGTAAGTGTAGAGCTTGGCGCGGACGTGATATGTCCGGTGCAAGCAGTTTAAGCCATGATGGCACTCTTGGCCGCGAATTGGCGGTGCCACAGGAGGAGACAAATTTTGACAAGGATAGCACCCGTCAAACTGTAACCAGCGAAGCTGGTGTTCTGGATATTGATCTATCCGCGCTTGGTTCCCATGAACCAAGTTTTGGCCGTTTGCGCGCGCGGCGAAGAAAAAAGCAAACGACCGGTAGCGGAGAACAATATGTTACTGACCTATTCAACTGTATTTCTTGCCAGTTTACTCGTGGCAATGCTTGCCCTGTTTTTCTATCGACTGATCTCGCGTTCAAGCAAGTCAGCCTCGAAAGTCAGGAAAATGCAAAACCGGGCAAATCACATCCAGACTGATCAAAAAGTCCACGCATGGCACGGTGCCGTCAGTCGCGTCACTACAAATGGCTTAGCCCAGACCTCGCCTGCCAAGCGTGTGGATGGTCACGGTACGAATGATGTATGGCCTTACAGGGAAAGCAAACAATCAGCCATTGGCAGTGCTTATAAGGTCAGACGAAGGGCTGCCGAGAAGAAATAGCCGGCTGCTAACTGTGCTCGCAAGCCCTGGGGTTGGTAACAGGTAAGAAATAGCCGGACAGCCATGACCCCTCCAAAGGTGGAAATAGCCGGACAGCCATGACTCCTGCAAAGAATCCAACCCAGGCACAACTGTTACTCAGTTATCCTCGGAACATGATGGATGAATTTAGCTGGTTTTCTGAAAGACAGAGTTGAAGTGAAGATTCTATTCTGAATTGAACTGAATTCAGCCGATCTCAGACAGCCTGAAGCCTGAATTAGAAGTGAGACCAAAGAGCACGGACAGCCATGACTCCTGCAAAGAATCCAAC
>JABDPJ010000074.1 GCA_013042835.1 Lysobacterales bacterium | reverse complement strand
TCGACGCTTTTGGCGTCTATCTCAAGGAACCGCGAATTCCTCTCGAGTCACCCTTATGGTACGACCGCTTCTTTTGGCAGAACCCGGTCCGGGTGACGCGTCCTGTACCATCTGGACGCTGTCCGTTTTCTTCCGCTCTCTCAATTGTCAGGCGGGTCGGCCTTCCAATAGGCTTGCATTCTGTTCGGCGCAGTCTTGCGACTGCTTCCAACCTTCTGATCTTCCCCAGTCTTTCAACTGCTTCCGATCTTCCAACCTTCACCGGTCTTGCGACTGCTTCCGGCCTTCTGATCTTCTCCGGTCTTGCGACCACTTCCAATCTTTCTGGTCTTCTCCGGCCGTTCCGCTGTATCCGATCTCTCGATCTTCTCCGGCTTCCTGACCGCTTCCGTTCTTCCTGCAAATCCAACCTTGCGGCTGGTGAGCTTCTGTCTATCGGGGAATCTAAGTTACTCCTGAAGCTTGCTCTTGTCAAAGCCTAAAAGTTGACATTTAGGGTAACTATCTAATAGCGAATCTCATTAAAAATTTACAAGTCTATGAATAAATGAACAACAACGTTTTTTTATGAATTTCAAGTTTGCGATAAAGCGAATAAAATTGGTCAAAAATAATTCACTTTGTTTTTAGACCAAAAAAAACCCGGAGCAGAACTCCGGGTTTTTTCAATTATTCGACCCTGCAAATCTGGCCTAAAGCAATTCAACAAGCAGGTACAGAACCGCTGTCAGGATGAATCCGCCAGCAATAACACCCTTGACGGAGGTGAACGGTCCGGTCTTGCCAAATATGCCGTTGAGCGCCAGGATTGCAATCAATCCATACACCACGACAAGCGATACCAGGCTCGACTGATGAATCGAGGTCTGAAGTTGACCAAGGTGAACTGAAGAGGCCATGAAAAACAGCATCGGTACTGAAAACAGCGTATTGGTGCGGGAAGCCAGGCCGGCTTTGCCCAGGGCTGCCGCAGCGCCCGGCAGGGCGTCGCCGCCTCCGGCAACCTGCTTGGCCGAGGCAATGACGATTTTCTGGTTGGGCCAGATGATCAGCCACACGTTGAGGAACATGATGGTGCCAAGGACGACACCAATGACGATACCCATGCCTGTCAGGTGCTTGATGTACACAAGGATCAAACCGCTTAAAAATGTGAACATTGCCCCCCAACGGAACCACCAAAGCGCCCTTGGAACCAATTTCTGAATGACGTCGGACTTGGCGCCGCCGTCGGCTTCCTTGAAGTACTCGCCCTGAACGAAGTTAAAGTAATACAACAGTCCGATCCAGGTCACACCGGCAAGCAGATGCACCCAGCGCAATAAAAAAGCTAAAGAGTTTTGACTAAACAAGGCAAGTTCCACGATTATACCCTCCCTTTTTGGGTTGTTTTGGTTGGCGCGGGTGCGCCATGGCCGTCCACACGCATAATAGGTTACAGCAGTTTAGGCTGATGGGAAAATCACTGGCGGTGATTTCGGTGATTTGCATGCAGGAGAAGCTTAATTGCTGTTTCAAGTTGAGGCCGGAGTCTTTAAAATCAGACGGGTAGTGGGGCGGCATTATCGGCGGGTCATGTCGAATACAATACGCAACCGACTTTGGTATTTTGTCTCGCAAGGCAGAAAAGAAAAGGCAAACATGCATTCCGAAATCGATAGAAATGGTGTTGACCAGGCAAATGCCACCAAGCACGCCTCGGGTGTGTCCGGCGAATATCCTTTTCCGCTGGATGCGATCGTTCTGGCGGGAACGCACCAGAATCCAAAGCGACTGATAGCCGGTCGCAATAAGGCCTTTCTTGAAGTGGGCGGAACGCTGCTGATTCATCATGTTGTCAATGCGCTGTTGGATGCCTCAAGCATCGATCAGATTTATGTGGTGGGTCCCCCTGGCGAGCTATCGGAAGCTCTGGCCGGATGCCCTGCAAGAGTGCGTGTCATAGCCCAGCGCGGAAAGATGCTGACCAACTGCTGGGCCGGTATTGAGGCGTCGGAGGACCGCCACAGGGATGACACTGAAATCCCCTGGCAGGAAAGGCCCCTGTTAATTACCTCCTGTGATTTGCCGCTGGTGACCGCCAGGTCGATTGATGATTTCGTGGCGCGCTGTGCCCGCGAGGACAATGCCGCGGAGAGTCCTTATGCAATGCTTGCCGGAGTCGTTGACGAGCCGTCCGTGAGGCCATTTCACCCGGCAGATGGCAAGCAGGGAATCAAACGTCCTTTTGTTGAGCTGGAGTGCGGCCGTTTGCGTTTGGCCAACATCTACGTCGGCCGTCCGCGTAATTTGTCGCACCAGGAGTTTTTGCAAACCGGTTTCTCGCATCGAAAGGCGAAGGATTGGCGCAATGTCGTCGCCCTGATATTCAACTTTGTCAGAAGCGCCGGTGGCTGGCGTGCGGCATGGTTGACCGCTCGGGTACAACTCACCTTAATGCTGTCGAAAGGCAAGGGCCGTTGGTACAGACGGCTCAAAAGGGGTAACACCTGTACACGTGTTGAAAAAAGCGTCAGTGATGTTCTCGGCGGCCCGGTCAAGATAATCATCACACCTTTTGGGGGTCTCAGCCTGGACGTGGACGACGACGAAGACTACCGGATTCTCGACGCCCGTTACAAAGATTGGGCGGCCATCAACGCAACCGTAGAACCTGAAACCTGAGTGAGCTGTTTTATCCGAGCCCGGCAGCCGGTTGGTCGTCGGGTTGTACTGTGGGTCCTGTCTACAACAGGAACAGTGACAACGTGGGCCAGAAGGCAATCAGCACGACTGAAATCATCAGGAATACGAAGAACGGCAGGGTTGACAGGTAGATGTTTACAATCGGCCGGTCGAAACGGTAGCCGGCGATGAACAGGTTAAGGCCGACCGGTGGCGTGATATATCCGAGCTGCATCGTGGCCAGGAAGACTATTCCAAGGTGCACCGGATGCACGCCGAACTGGGTCGCAACCGGCAGTATCAACGGCACCACCAATACGATTGCCGAGAATACATCAAGAATCGCGCCGAGCATCAGCAGGAACAGTAGCAACATGACCATGAAGGCGATTTCGCCGGTCACAAAGCCGCTGATCCATTGTAGCAACTGCTGTGGAACCCCGGCGTCAATCATGAAATTCGTGGAGGCTCGCGATACACCCAGGATCATCATGATGCCACCGACCAGGATCATAGCCTCACGGATGATGGCTGGAAGCTTCCGCAGGGAGACTTCCTTCAATATCACGACATCGACGATCAACACGTACAGGGCGGTAACCGCTGCAGCTTCAGAAATTGCAAAGTAACCGCTGTAAATGCCGCCAAGGACAACGATTGGCAGCGGTATTTCCCACATGGACTCCCGCAACGCCGCGCGGACTTCCTGCCAGGAAAAATCTCCCAGTGGAGTCCTTATCGCACGGTTTTTCCAGACGCTGTACGCCGACAGGATGAGCAGCATCAGAAAGCCGGGCAGTAAACCTGCCAGGAACAGGTTTTCGATTGGCACTTCCGCGACCACGCCATACAGGATCAAGGGCAGGGAAGGTGCGAATAACAGGCCGAGACTGCCTGCCGAGGTGACCAGTCCGAGATTGAACTTTTCCGGGTAACCCGCCTGTTGCATGGCCGGGAACAGGATGGCTCCCAGCGCGATAATGGTAACCCCCGAGGCGCCGGTAAAAGCGGTGAAAAATGCGCATGCAACCAGTGAAACGATTGCCAGGCCTGCGGGCATCCAGCCGAGCAGGGCGCTGGTAAGTCGCACCAGCCGCTGGGGTGCGTTGCTCTCGCTCAGTAAATAACCGGCGAAGGTAAACAGCGGTATGGCGAGCAGAATTGGCATTTCTGCAATGCCGTAAAACTCGATGGCCATGGCCTGAAGGTCGATCTCAGCCTGGTAAAAATTCCAGAACGCGCCGGCTGCGATGATGGCGAACAAAGGCGCGCCAAGCAGGACCAGCAGCAGGAGGATGGGCCCGATCAGCATCATGGATTGTCACCGCTGCCGGTTAAACCCATCGGACGTTTGACGGCCAGGATCAGGTGACGGAAAGCCATCAGGAAAAAGCCAATGGGTAAAATGATCTGCAGCGTCCAGGCCGGCGTCGATCGCATCAACATATCGCCGAACTCAAACGAGCTCATGACAAAGCGGGCGCTGTGCCAGGCAAACAGTGCACAAATGAAAGCCGTGAATAAATCGATGATGACCTTCGTCACTAAATGCGCTTTAGCCGGCAGGAAGCGGTCCAGTACAGCGATGCTGATGTGCTTGTCCGTCCGGCTGGCTGCGAGACCACCCGCAACGGTGATCCACAGCACCAGCAGGCGCAGCATTTCGTCACCCCAGAAAAAGCCCGTATCAAAAAAATTTCGCAGGAAAATCTGTGCTCCGGCAAGAAATATCATGCCGATGAGAATAATCAGCAACAATGCGTCCTCGACATGGGCCGAGAACTTTTCGATCGCACCGATGATCGTGGCAGGTGCGCTCACTGCGAGCAGTCTTTCGCCGTTTCACCTGAACGGAATGCGCTGACATAACATTCGAGTTCATTCAGTAATGCCACGTCCAGCATGCCTTCGTTTGCCAGCCGGCGATTGGATTCCTGCACGACTTTTTGCCACATGGCGACCTGTCCCTGGTCCGGAGTGACAGTACGCATACCATCGTCAATCAAGGCCGCGTAGGCCTGTTCGTCATCCTTGTTACCCTGCGTGTCGAATTCGCGGTAAATTTTTTCCATGACCTCACGCACGACGAGCTGGTCGTTGGGCTGAATACGGTCAAAATATTTCTTCTGAATGGCCAGGATGGCGAAAATGTAAGACAGTGGCAGCTCGGTGATATGACTGACTTTCGTATTCCACTGCAAAATGATCGTGGCAGCGGGCGGGGCCATGATGGTATCGATCAACTCCGTCTGCAGGCCGGTCATCACATCGGTCAGGGGCATGATGACCGGTGAGATGCCAAGTGCCTTGACGGCCTCGTAGGAGATGATGTCACCGTCCGGAACCCAGACTTTCAAGCCCTGTAAATCATCCAGGTTGGCAATCGGGCGGATCGACATGATGTGGGCAAAACCGCCGCCTGCAAAACCGAAGTTGACATAACCTGCTTCTTCCAGCAGTTTACGTAACCTGTCGTCCATCCGGTCGCGGACAAACTGCACTTCCGCAAGGTTGTTGAATATCATCGGCATTGCGTATAGCTGGGTGTCTTTTTGCAGGTCGATGAGGGCATTTGAAGTAAAAGCACCGCCATGTAACTGGCCGATACGCATCTTCTTAAGCACCGTCTTGTCATTACCCATGACGCCGCCACCGTAAAATTTAAACTTGACCCGGCCTTCAGTGCGTTCCAGGATTTCGGCCGCGCCTGCGCGCATGTCGTTCATCCAGCTTGATCCCTCAGGCGCGATGGTCGCCAGCTTGATGGTTTGGGCGCTGGCAGTCGAGGCCAGTCCGACCGCCAGTAAGGCAATGAGCAACCGTCTGGCGATTCGAACCGGCAAACATCTTTTGTAAAGATGAAAATCCATAAAATTTCCTTGTTTAAAAGTAGTCATCTGCCGCATCGAGCAATTCCTGTGCTTCGCGTTGCGCCAGCGTGTTGAATAAAGTGTAGCCGTCCTGTTCCGGTTCCGCTGACATGACACCTTCAAGCAAACGGTCGTGAAGTTCCCTGTCGTAAAGTGTGCGGGCATAGTAGCGCGCATAATCTACATTGATGGAGAGATTTTTGCCGTCCGATAAAGCAAGAGCCCGCTCAAAATGAGCCTTCCCGGCATCGAAGTCGCCACCCAGGGCCGGCGGGCGAATAGTGTTTAAAATGGCCAGGAAATGTTCAATTTGCTCCGGCTGAAAATCCGGGTCCAGACCCTGCACCTTTTTCAGGGCCGCTTGCACGCGTGGCAGCTTGGCCATGGCGCCCCAATCATCACTGTGTACTTTAATAAAGGCAATGGAGGCAAGGCCGAATGTGAAGAGGCTGGGGGCGTCCCTTTTTTCCAGCTTTTTCAGCACATCTTCAAACTCCCTGAATGACAGATCCTGTATTCCGCACGCGGACTTGTTGCTTGCGCACAGGGATTGATAGCCGTACCCAAGCGACCGCCGTGTCAGGCGGTCAGCACGTTGTTGATCATCAACAAAAATAACACCGTAGGCGGCATACAGTTCTGCGGCAGCGGATAACATTGCGGCGTTGCCCGGTGATCCCTCGATGAAGCTGTCCAGCATCAACAGGTAAGCCGGGGCGCCGTCGCGAACGGTTTCAGGGTCATTCTGGTTCATGATGGCCGCATTCAGGTTCGAAGCCATGTCGTTGGTGGCCGACTGCATCACCGAGGCGCATGCGCCCAGCAGTAGCGACATGGCGATAGCCATAATGATCGTAATTCTTGTTCTATAAGGTTTCACGATAAATTGAAGCGGCAAATTTCAAGAGCGGGGATTATAAACCGATCAACAACTGAATGTTGCGCAGATTACGCCAATTCCATGAATATGTGTTCAAGGCCGGAAAGGGGTGCCAAAAAAGCCGGTTCCCGGGTCAGCCGGCTCAGGGGGGAATAAACCGGGTAATGGAAACCGGATTTAAGCGGGTTAAAATCGGGATAACTGCAAGTTCTGCAGTTATCCCGTCTTTTCTTATTATTTTTAAAAAGTGCCTGGCTTTCGCGGTTAGCTTAATTGTTTTATTCCAACCGTGAAAAACGTCTCTTCCCATCACCCGGATCCATGCGAAAGGTTCTGTTCATCACTGGACCGGTGATAGCTTTCGGAGGACAAATCACTTGATCCAATTACTCAAACAAACCGTGTAAAGATCGCACAGTCACCAGTTTACCCGGGCGCAGGGGACGAAAAGTCATTACAGCCCCAAGTGCACACGATTAATATAAATCAGTACACCGTTTAATGAAAACCAGCTCACGGAAAATTGGTGGAAGATTTACGGAACGTTTAAAGATGGGTTAGGATTGCGCTTCTGAAACTGCTTTGGCAAATACGGGAAATATTTTTCAGTGGGCTTTGAATGCTATCGCATCGGAGACCTGTTACTGGATGCAGGAACCCAGGAAGTAACCCGCAATGGTGTGGCGGTACCGGTACCCCGGTTGTCATTCAAGTTGCTGCTTTCCCTGGCTCGGCATGCACCTAATGTCGTCTCCACTGAACAATTGGAATTGGAGGTCTGGTCCGGCCTGGTGGTAGACCGGGGCACGGTCAACAAGCGAGTGCTTTTACTTCGCAGGGCGCTAAGCGATGGTAAAGCCGGTGAGCAGGATCCCTATATCGCAGTTGTCAGGGGGAGTGGTTATCGCCTGATTGTCCCTGTTGAGCGCGTATTGCCCTCGTCTGGAGAAGCGGTGGCCGAAGAGGCAGGTGAGCAAAGCTGGTGGCAGCGCAACGCAGGCTTTTTTCGAACAGTCTCCTACTCCCTGCTCGGTATCGTCGCGTTGCTGGCTCTCTACCAGGGGTTTCAAAATGCTGATACCGACTCAATAACTGCGTCACCGGCAGGTTCTGCGCAGGCTCTTGCGCCGGATGCAGCGATTTACAGCCGGACATCCATTGCTGTCCTTCCATTTGTGGATTTAAGCGATGACGGCATCCACCAATACCTCGGTGACGGTCTCGCGGAAGAGGTTATCAACCTGCTTGCAGGCATGGAAGGTCTCAGCGTAGCGGCCCGGACATCCTCATTCGCTTTCCGGGGTGATGCATCCACCACCACGGAAATAGCCCGTATGCTGAACGTCGGAAGCATACTGGAAGGAAGTATCAGGCATTCAGAAAACCAGATCCGGGTAACTGCGCAGTTAATCGATTGCCGGACCGGCTACCATGTCTGGTCAAAGACTTATGACCGGGCCTTCGATGAAGTGTTTGAGGTGCAAAATGAGATTGTCACAGATATCGCAGAATCTCTCGAACTCTCCCTGGATGGGAGCGGCCCGAGGAACACAGGTTATGTAACCACCAATGATATTGAGGCCTTTGCCCTCTATCTGAAAGGCAGGGAACTGTTCAATGACCGTATTCGTTTGCGTACGGAGGGTTTACGGCAAGCACAGGAATTTTTCCAGAAGTCTATCGAGCAGGATCCGGGTTTTGCCCGGGCGCACGCTGGTATCGCGCTGGTTTACTGGCTGCTAACCTCTTACGACGACTCACTGGATAAGGAACGTTACTTTGAGCTAGCTGAGGCCAGCGCAAATTTTGCACTTGAATTTGATCCGAAATCCGCCGACGCACTGAGTGCGTTGGCCTCGATCCACTCGGCACGCGGAGAAGTTGAGCAAGCACTGGCCATGTTTGAAAAAGTACGCGCTATCGGCAGCAATGATTCAAACATTATGCATTGGGAGGCCATGTTGCGTCTCAGGCTGGGATATTTTGATGAGCTTCTGGAACCGTTGACCGAAGTCTATCGCCTTGATCCTTTGAATGAACACATCGGTTGGTCACTCGCTGCGGCCCTGAATTTTTCCGGTGACCCGGCAAAGTCTGCCAGCATATTGAAGGAGTTGGAGCATTTTACCTACCGTCAATATGTTTTGGGGCTGTCAGCCCTCAACAGCGGAAATTTTGTCCTGGCACGCGAATATTTGCGCGATGTGCGCATGCGCTCAGGTATACTTCCGGCCAAAATAGCGGATTCAGTGATTGACGCTCTCGAAGAAAAATCATTAGCGGACGATGTGGCACGGAGAATTGTATCGTTAACCCAAAACGGTAAACTGGATGCAGGCGTTGGTTTTGAGGTGCTCTTGATTCTCGGTTCAACCCGGGTATTCGAACTGGGGATCGATCCGCACCATGATATCCCGAGATTACAAGCGCATGCCCAGATCTGGAACAATTGGGCCGTAAATGTGCGCCGGGACCCGCGCTTCAAAGAGTGGGTTCAGACGCTGGGTTATGTGGAATTGTGGCGAAAAAATGGTTGGCCCGACAGGTGTAAACCCACGGGTCCCGAAGATTTTGAGTGTATCTGACAAGCAGATCACGTTACAGGTGAAAAAATAATATGGATATGACGACACACTGGGCCGGCTTTGTGGCTATTGGAATCTTCGTTGGCGCATACATTCTGGTGATTCTCGAAGAAAACATCCACCTGAAGAAATCCAAGCCGGTTATTGTTGCGGCCGGTCTTATCTGGATGCTCGTCGCGCTGGCCTTTTCGATGTCAGGGGACACCCATACGGCTGAGGAACTGGTCCGTCACAACCTGCTCGAGTTTGTAGAGCTTTTCCTGTTCCTGCTTGCCGCTATGACGTTCATCAATACGATGGAGGAGCGCGGCATCTTTGATGTCTTGCGTGCTTGGCTGGTCAGCCAGGGCTTTTCCCTGCGCCAGGTTTTCTGGATCACGGGCGCCATTGCCTTTTTCATGTCACCCATTGCCGATAACCTGGCAACCGCTTTGCTGATGGCTACGGTGGCTATATCCGTCGGCGGCAGCAACTATCGTTTCGTCGCATTGGCCTGTATCAATATCGTCATCGCAGCCAATTCCGGTGGAGCGTTCAGTCCATTCGGAGACATCACCACCTTGATGGTCTGGCAACGTGGGCATGTTGAGTTCGCCGAATTCTTTGCGCTGTTTGTGCCGTCGGTGGTTAACTGGCTGGTGACGGCTGGCCTACTGTCCCTGGGTTTGCGCTCTGGTCAGCCGGATCCGGTGCAGGAGGAAGCCCATTTGAAACACGGCG
Source organism: Lysobacterales bacterium (assembly GCA_013042835.1). Taxonomy (GTDB): domain Bacteria; phylum Pseudomonadota; class Gammaproteobacteria; order Xanthomonadales; family SZUA-36; genus SZUA-36. The sequence continues at coordinate 16,211 of JABDPJ010000074.1, read as the reverse complement.
CTCTGATTGTTGTGGGCTTGTTTATCTTGACCATTTCCATGGCGGTGTCCATGCATAATTTCCTGCATTTGCCCCCCGTGGTCGGCATGATGACGGGCCTGGGCTTCCTGAAACTCTTCGGTTACTACCTGTCCGGTTATTACGCGAAGAAAGCAGACATCGATGACGCCCCCCGCAGCGCCCGGGAGGATTCGGCGCTCGGCAGTGAAGCCTTCCATCGGGTTGGAGAGAAAAAGCCAGTTGATCAGTATGACATCTATGCCAGTCTGCAAAAGGCCGAGTGGGATACCTTGATGTTTTTCTACGGCGTCATTCTCTGTGTTGGCGGCCTCGGGGCATTCGGGTACCTGGCGATTGGCTCAGAACTCATGTACACCGACCTCGGGCCGACCGTTTCGAACATACTGGTAGGTATCGCATCGGCCCTGATAGATAACATCCCGGTCATGTTTGCAGTTCTCGCAATGGATCCGGAGATGAGCCAGGGACAATGGCTGTTGGTTACTTTAACGGCTGGCGTGGGCGGGTCAATGCTGTCTATCGGCTCCGCGGCCGGCGTGGCGGTCATGGGCCAGGCGCGCGGCATATATACATTTTTCGCCCACTTGAAATGGACCTGGGCTGTCGTTATCGGCTATGTGGCCAGCATCGCGGTGCACTTCATGATCAATGGTGATAAGTTCTAAGGCCAGCAAGCGCTGTCGCCCCGCCTTTGCAAATCATGGTCGCGGCCCCAACCATTGGGCCGTGCGTGCCAGGTGATTACCGCCAGCTAGTTACCGGTGACTTTCAGCCTCGCTTCGTCCAGGGCCATGCGGAGCAGTTCAGCCCATTCTCCAAGCATGTTTCTGGCGGCCAATTCATTGCGGGTTCTGTCCCTGGCCTGGATGCGCGTGCGTGTACGGTCAAATTTGTTATCGAAAGCCTTGACCAGCATGTCGCCCGTCACTGAGTCCATCAACTCCATGTATAGCGACATGGTGCCGACAGAGGCGATAGCGCTGCGTTGGTTGCGGGTCCCTGGTGTATCAGGAGAAAATACATCCAGGTCAACGATAGCCGGGCGGACGATCAGTACGTCTTCCGCAACCCCGTCGACCAGCACATAACCACCGTTGTTTTGCAGTTCCTGTCTGAACACGTCGATGAACAGGTCCGCCAACTCCGTTTTAATGCGTTGCATATCTTCCTGGGTCACGCGTCGGTTGGGTATGCTGTTCTGTGTCCTTAGCCAGTTTTTTCTGAACGCAACTGCCGGCTTCACGAGGTAGATGCGGTTGTATTGCGAGAGATCCACGCCCGGCTTTGCATAAACCCGCGCCATCTTCGTGTCATTGACCAGGTGCAGGCCGTCGACGGTCACCTGGGGTGGTTCATTGCCGGCCGCAGTTGCGCTGAAAACCGTCACCGTTAAAAACAATGCAGCCTTGTAAATTGTCCTGAAATTCATCGCTTGATCTCCGATAGTGTGGCGCCATTTTACATTTTATCGACCGGGCGGCGGTGATTTTGCGTTCATTAGCAAGCTCTTGTTTTACGTCATGACATGGGATTGAGCTTCGTTCCGATCACTGGTCTCTGAGACGGGGCCGCCGCAAGTCCGCTGACATCAGCCGGAATCATCTGGAATGTTTTGAAGGATTTAAATTGACTCAAGTCATGTAAATTCCAATAGACTTCCTGCAAATAACGCCGTAGCGCGGTCACCAAAGGGTTCCTCAAGAATTCTTGACCTGAGTCATTTGTCAATTTGGAGGGCAGTGCTAACGTGCGCTGCACTACTAGAGAATCCGGACAGGTAATTTTTGTATGACAGGGTCAGTAACAAAGCAGAACATATCGCTAAAGCCATCAACGGGCTATAGCTTTGCCATGGGGAGAATGTTCCTGTTTGCCTGAACGGCAAAGGAAGTTTCGCCATGATTACTACATCATTTCCTGCAGAACTGATTACCAAGTACGGTCTGGCCGGACCGCGTTATACATCTTATCCGACGGCTCTGCAATTTCATGAAGGCTTTGATGCCGAGGCCTATCGCCGGCATGTGCAAAACAGTAATGACGACCTGATACCGAGGCCGTTGTCATTGTATGTGCATTTGCCGTTCTGCAAAGAGCTTTGCTATTACTGTGCGTGCAACAAGAAGGTGACACGCAATATCCAGCGTGCCGAGGTCTACCTGGATCATCTCGATATGGAAATCAAGATGCAGGGACGCCTGTTCGACCGTGACCGGCAGGTGATCCAGCTGCATTTTGGCGGCGGCACACCGACCTACTTCGATGACATTCAGCTCAAGCATATCGTTGAAAAGCTGTCCCGGAGTTTCCTGCTGAGTCGATCCTCAAGTCGCGAGTTTTCAATCGAAATCGACCCGCGCACCGTTAATGAAGAGAGGGTCGCCTACCTTGCGGATATCGGCTTCAACCGGGTCAGCATGGGTATTCAGGACTTCGACCCGGACGTGCAAAAAGCCGTTAACCGCGTGCAGGACGAACAACAAACCCTGAGGTTGATCGAGGCCGCCCGTGAGTCCGGGTTTAACTCGGTATCGGTGGATTTGATCTACGGTTTGCCGCTGCAAACTGCCAAATCATTCGAAAAAACGATTGATTCCGTCCTCAGTGTCCGGCCTAACCGCCTGTCCGTCTATAACTACGCGCATTTGCCACACCTGTTCCGCGCCCAGCGCATGATTGACTCTGAACAGGTGCCAACGCCGGAGGTGCGGCTGCAATTGCTGGCCTCGACGATCTCCAAGCTGGTTGAAGCGGGCTACGTTTATATCGGTATGGACCATTTCGCTTTGCCGGATGACGAGTTGGCACTGGCGATGGAGGACGGCACCTTACAGCGTAACTTCCAGGGCTACTCGACCTGCCGGGAAACTGACCTGGTCGGGCTCGGTGTGAGTGCGATAGGCAAGGTTGGCAATAGCTTTGTGCAAAACCGCAAGGACATCCGTGACTGGCAGGCAGCGCTTGAAAGTGGGGAGTTGCCCGTCTGGCGGGGACTTTCCATGAGTGGTGAAGACAAGCTGCGGCGCGATGTCGTATCGGCGATCATGTGCCAGGGATATGTTCAGTTCGAGGAATTCGAGCGCAAATACAAGATTGATTTTTCGAATCATTTTGCACTGGAGCTAGAATCGCTTAAGCCGCTGGAGGCCGATGGGCTGATCGAACTGTGCGAGCAAAGTATCGAAGTCACTCCCACCGGATTGCTTTTGCTGCGCATAATCGCCATGAAATTTGATGAGTACCTCATCAACGATCTGCAAGGAAAATCTTACTCGAAGGTCATTTAGCGTTTCCATTAGGCTATAATCGGCTGCTTATCGGTCAGTCGGGAATGGAATGTAGTGACTTATGAGTTCAGATAGCCAGCACAAACCTTATTTTCCAGAGCGTGTCCAGGTTGCCTGCAGCCAGTGCACGCTCGGCGATCTATGTCTGCCACGCAGCCTTGATGCCGCTGGCACTGAACAATTCGAACACATCGTCAACAAATCCAGGCCGATTCAGCCCGGTGAACATATTTTCCGGGCCGGCGACAAGTTTCAGACCATTGCGGCAGTTCGTGCGGGTTGTTTCAAAAGCTATGTGATCGACAAGAACGGAGAAGAACAGGTGCTGGGCTTCTACCTGCCCGGTGAAATCATCGGTTTCGATGCGATCCACGAAAAGACCCACAAGGCAAATGTCGTTGCATTGGATACCAGTTCGGTGTGCGGGCTGAGTTTTGATTCTGTTTCCGAAATGGCCCGGCAGTTGCCGGCACTGCAGGAAGAACTTTTCCGGGTCATGAGCTTGCATATTTCCGAGCTCGAAGCGAGTGCTGCCGACCTTAGTGCCGAGGAGAGAATAGCCCGCCTGTTGTGCTCCCTGTCGACGCGATTCGCGAGCCGGGGATATTCCTCGAAGGAATTCAACCTGAGCATGTCGAGACGCGATATCGCCAGCAACCTGCGCCTGGCAACCGAAACCATATCCCGCGTGCTTGCCCGTTTCCAAAGCGCTGGAATCATCAAGGTGAATCGCAAAAAGGTTGCCATACTGGATAAGGACAAACTGCGGGAACTGGCGCGCCGGGACACTTGCTGACCAATGCTGTCTGGGGCCGGAATGGCCGTTTTCAGTCGCAAACGCTGCTTGGCTCCTTCTTTTTCGCCCGCCCGGGCTAAACCGTCGTGAACAGGCTTCTTATCCTGGCGGAGGACGCCGCACACTATGCAGCCCTCGTGAGGCAAGCGGATTTACCCCGCTTGGAAATCTCGGTTGCGTGCGATACAGCGTCCGCAAAGGCACTGCTGGCCGACTGCAACGTGGTGCTGGGTGAGCCGCCGTTGGTCGGTGAAATCCTGGCGTCGATGAAACAAATCGAATGGGTGCAATCCACCTGGGCGGGCGTCGATAGCCTTTGCCGGACGGGCGCGCGCCGGGATTATACGTTGACCGGTGCAAAAGGCGTATTTGGCACACTGATCAGCGAGTATGTGATGACCTACCTGTTCGCGTTGGAGCGGCAGATTTTTACGCTGCGGGACAACCAGTCCAAAAAACGCTGGAAGCCCTTGCGATACCGCCCTGCGCATGAGATCACGCTCGGCATTGCCGGGCTTGGTTCGATTGGCAGGGAGTTGGCGCGGTCGGCGCGGCATTTTGGAATCCGGGTTACCGGGATCAGCCGGTCAGGCAAGCCCTGTGATGACGTGCAGAGGGTATATGGGGTGGACGGGCTCGCGGAGTTCCTTGCGGAGCCTGATTACATTGTGCTCACCCTGCCGGATACGACTGAAACAAGGGGTTTTATCGATGCCGGGGCGCTGGAGTTGATGAAGCCATCGAGCGTTTTGATCAACGTGGGTCGGGGCAGTATTGTCAATGAAGCTGATCTTGTCGATGCGCTGAGCGAGGGTGGTATAGCCGGGGCTGTGCTGGATGTGTTTGAGAACGAGCCATTGGATAAGGAAAGCCCGTTATGGCGAATGCCCAATGTCTACATCACTCCACATATTGCAGCCACCAGCTTTCCGCAGGATATCGTCGCGATCTTTGTCGATAATTACCTGCGCTTCATTGACTCGCGGCCCTTGCTTCACCGTATTGATTTTGAGTTGGGTTACTAACGGCCGCTTGGTGTTTCTGCCCGGCAATGATTATTATCTCTGGCATGACGGGCTGGATGTTGAGCACGTGTGTTGCAGGCAGGAACTGGACCGCGTGAATACGTAACATTAAGAGGATCATTACGCTGTGGAATCACTGAAACATCTTTTTGAGAGAAACAAGGACTGGGCGGCTGCCATCAAGGCGGAGGATCCGGATTACTTCCTCAACTTGTCCAAACAGCAGACTCCGGGTTACCTGTGGATCGGCTGCTCGGACAGCAGGGTGCCGGCCAACCAGATAGTCAATTTGCCGCCCGGTGAAGTCTTCGTTCACCGGAATATTGCCAATGTCGTAGTCCACACTGACCTGAATTGCCTGTCAGTGATTCAGTTTGCGGTTGAATACCTGAAGGTGGAGCACATTGTCGTCTGCGGTCATTACGGTTGCGGCGGTGTCCAGGCAGCCCTGGATGAAAAGCAGTATGGCCTGCTGGACAATTGGTTGGGTCATATCAAAGATGTCGCCCGGCTCAATGCCGATCAACTGCAGGGCCTTGAGTCCCATGAAAAACTCAACTTGCTTTGCGAATTGAATGTTAAAGAGCAGTTCGCCAACGTCTGTAACACATCCGTGGTGCAAAAAGCCTGGGGGAACGGCGCAAAACTTACCGTTTATGGCTGGATTTACAGTATCGAAGACGGCATTCTGAACAGCCTTTGCGCAAGAAATGCCGCTGGTGAATTGTTCGATACGAAATAATTGCTCGCCGGCGAACAGCCGCTATATTCTGCCCGCCATGTAATTATCAGAAGTCAAAGCGTCCGCGCAGACCACCGTAAACAGCCCTGCCCGGACGGACAAAGCCCAGAACTTCTTCGTATTCTTCATCCAGTAGATTACTGATACGGCCGGTTAACTCCAGTGAGGGTGTCAACTGCCATGAAGCGGCCAGGTCAACGACCGTGTAAGCACTGATGTTCACCAGTTCCGAGCTGTAGGAAACGGGTGAATAGAAAACATCCTTTTGTGAGCCCGTGTAGTTCAGGTTCAGGTTGAGGTTGCCACGGTCATCTTTGAAATAGTAGTTTGCAGCAAGGCTCGCCATGTGCCGCGGACGCCTGGCTTCCCTGGCTGGCTGGCCCAGGCTGTCCGTCGTCGTGGCATCCGTGTAGGTATACGACGCCGAGAGCCCGAATGACTGGTTCAGGCGTGTGAACAGGGTGGTTTCCAACCCCTCGCGGTGACTGTCCGTTTCCCTGTTGATTGCGGTGAAGAGAGAGCTTACCGGATCAAACACAAAACCATCGATTTCATCCTGCAAATCCTGGTCAAACCATGCCAGTTGCAACTGATGCTGGCCATCACCCCAGCGGCTCTCCAATCCGATTTCCCATCCCTGTGAGGACTCTAGTTGCAGGTCAGGGTTGCCGATAAACAGATCCTCGTAGTAGCCATAACGCTCGGTGAAAGTGGGGGCTTTGGAACCGGTTCCTATCGAGCCACGCAGGCGCAGGTTTTGCGTCAGTTCGTAAGAGCCTGCCAGTTGCCAGGTCTTTGCATTATCAAAATCACTGTAATCATCGAGTCGTGCACTCAATGTCCAGCTAAACCCCGTGAATGGTTTACCTATGTACTCAAGCGCATAGCCGTTGATGTCATAGGACTGGTCCTGGTTGGGGTCGCCGAATGGACTGGCCTCACCACGCTGGGAGAAATCCACGTCCTCGTGCTCAATGGCAAAACCGAAGCGGTGGTTACGGTCATCGCCGATAAAGGCGTTGCCGCGCAGGCGGTATTCCAGTGTCGTGGCGGCAGTGGAGCCAGACCACAGACCATCGGCAAAATTTTCATTATCGGAATCCATGCGGTGCAAGGAAAAACTGCCGCTCCAGCGACCTTGCAATGGCTTGTAACTCAGTTCACCGCTGAGGAAGTTCTGGTCCGACTTGGTTACCCGGTCTGCATCGGTTGGCAGGCCGGTAACAAAATAATCGATCTCGTCCCACTCACTGGTTGCTTTCACAGCTTGTCCGGATAAGCGCAGGTTGACCGATTCACTGATATCAAACTCAAGCCCGAGGTTGCCCGTGGTGTTTTCAGCGCCGTCTTTCTCATTACCCGTGCGGGATATGTTGGTGCCATCGGTGTCGAGGTAGGAAAGGCCGCCACTGAGGCGAAACCTCTCGCCCGAGTAGCCGCCATCCACCGCCATGTTGACAGAGTCAAATGAACCTGCTTCCACAGTGCCGGAGAGGTAGCGCTCATCGACATCTCTCCTGCGTATGATATTGATGACACCCGCCATGGCATCACTACCCCAGGTCGCGCTCTGCGGACCGCGGATGATTTCGATGCGTTCGATATTGGCGGCCAGTGCGAACTGGTATTGAAACTCCCCGCTGGCTGCCGGGTCGTTGGCGCGAACACCATCCATTAAAACCAATAGCTGATTAGCCTCTGCGCCGCGTACGCGAATTTGCGTCTGGGAACCGGCTCCACCCGCCTGGCTGACTGCAAAGCCGGGTACATCACGCAAAAGGTCTGACAGGTACTTGACCTGTTTTTGTTCAATTTCCTCACGCGTAATGACCGTCACAGAGCTGGCAACGTCCCGCAGTGAAACAGGTTGCAGGCCGGCCGTGACCACCAGTTCTTCGAGTTCCAGGATATCTTCTGCAAGCGCTTGACCGCCAGGCAGGACGAGCAGCATCGTTGCCGCCATGTTGAACACGGTGCTGGAGTGTCTTTTGATCATTGTTATTTTCCAGTACGCTCTCACCCGAACGCGCATGGTTGTGATCGCCGGCCTTGCCGGAGGTTGGGAGGCTGGTCCTGGAGGCGCATTGGCCGTTAGAAACAGATCTCACAAGCCTCCGCCCGCCGCGAATGCACAAGTGAAAAACTGCTGGCCGGTCTCCGGGCTTGCGAAGAGCAGCTAAAAGCCGCTAGTGGCGGATCGCCTTCCCATGCATATGCACAGTGGCTGCGATGATCCGCGCCTTCGCCTACCGTTGCGGGGGCAGCGATGGAATTACCACGAAGAACCCAGCTTTCGCAGTGCACCATCTTCCCGTTTAATCCTTCGGCTGAGCAGCCAAAAGGACACCTGCAGACTTACAGTGCAGGTTGATTCATAACCAACAGGTTGTCAAGGCACGAATGCTTCCCGGTGAGCATGGCACGCCGATGGAGATCCCGGGTTCCGCTACTCGCGGCCCCGGGATGTCGGTGTGGTTCTCCGTCAGTCCCGCGCAGGCGGGGATATACGTGTCCCGCTTCGAACCAACCTGTACTCAGAACTCATACCCGCCAAATTTTTTACGCAATTCCATTTTCTGGATCTTGCCGGTTGCCGTATGCGGCAATTCATCGACGATCTCCACGGCTTCAGGAATCCACCACTTGGCGATCTTGCCTTCAAGGTAAGCCAGCACTTCTTCCGCAGTCACCTCGGAGCCGGGTTTGCGCACGACAATCAGCAGTGGGCGCTCGGTCCACTTGGGGTGGGGAATGCCGATGACTGCAGCTTCAGCAACGCCTTCACAGCCAATGGCGGTATTCTCAACTTCAATAGACGAAATCCACTCGCCGCCCGACTTGATAACGTCCTTGTCGCGGTCGGTGATCTGCATGTAACCGCCGGCGTTGATGTTGGCGATATCGCCGGTATCGAACCAGTTATCCTCATCCAGGATAATTTCCCCGAGCTTGAAGTAGGCGCTGGAAATAGCCGGTCCCCGAACAAGCAGGTGACCGGAAGTGACACCGTCGCGTGGCAGGTCATTACCGTCGTCATCGACAATTTTCATTTCGACAAGGTAAGGGGTGCGGCCCTGTTTGAGCTTCAGGTCGATTTTTTCCGCAACGGGCAGGGATTCTTCTGCAGACTTCAGTTTTCCGGTCGTGCCGATCGGCGACATTTCCGTCATTCCCCAGGCGTGGATCACTTCGACGCCATACTTGAGTTCCAGCGCTTCCATCATCATCCGCGGGCAGGCTGCTCCGCCAATGGCCACCGTGTCAAGGTAAGGCAATTGCAGATTATTCTCTTCGAGGTGTTGCAGCAGGCCGAGCCAAACCGTTGGCACGGCAGCGGAGACGTTGATTTTCTCGCTGTCCAGCAATTCGTAAATACTCTTGCCATCCATGCCGGCACCCGGCATGACCATGCTGGCGCCCGCCATGGGTGCTGAAAATGTCAGTGCCCATGCATTGGCGTGAAACATGGGCACGATTGGCAGAACGACATGCTTTGAAGTCAGGCCGAAAACATCCGGCTGGTTGGCCATCAAGCCGTGCAGCACGTTGGACCGGTGCGAATAGACCACACCCTTCGGGTTGCCGGTGGTGCCGGATGTGTAACACAAGCCCGCGGCTGTGTTTTCATCAAATGAATGCCATGCAAAGTCCGCATCGACGCCAGCCAGCCAGCTTTCATAGGCGACCGCATTCGGCAGCGTGGTCGCGGGCATGTGCGCTTCATCAGTGAGAATGATGTACTTTTTAATGCTTGGCAGTTTGGCTGCGAGTGCTTCTGCGAGGGGTACAAAGGTCAGGTCGATGAAGAGGATCTTGTCTTCCGCGTGGTTAATGATATAAACCAGTTGCTCGGCGAATAATCGCGGGTTGAGCGTATGGCAAATCGCCCCGATGCCCATAACCCCATACCAGGTTTCAAAGTGCCGGTCCGTATTCCAGGCCATGGTGGCAACCCTGTCGCCCGTGCTGATGCCCTCGTTGTGCAGTGCCTTGGCGACCCGCAGTGCCCGCAGCCGTAAATCATGATAATTGATGCGCCTGATGGGGCCTTCGATTGCGCGGGTCACCATTTCCCGGTCGCCGTGATTGAGTGCCGCATGATCGAGTATGGTATGCGCCAGCAGAGGGTAATTTTGCATCAGGCCCAGCATTCGCTTCTCCTTCGAGTAATCAGGTTATTGTATTGTCGTATTCCAATAATATACCAATTGTGCGTTAGGCCTTTATGCCGGTAACGGTCTATTCCCAAACCCCGGACAATCACTTAGTATGTTGCCACGATCGGAATTGAGAGGTGTCGAAATGCCCTTTTGGCAACGTGCATTGGTATTACTGGCGGCAATGATGGGCGTCAGCTTTATTTTTGGGGTGATCTGGAACCAATTGTTCGGTTTTAATTTGCCCGGCTATATTTCCGGGGTGATTGGCGGCCTCACTGCAGTGCCCTTGTGGGATCTTTTGAAACGCACCAAGCCAAAACAAAAATAGTTGCCTTACTCGCCTCATCGGGTTGCCCCATATACGTCGAGTAACCCTGGGGCTCGACTCGCCGGAATCTTGTCATGACTGAAAAGCGCTTGCTGATCCACACCATATTTCTCCTTTTGTTACCCCTGATCGTAGCCTGGTTCGGGATTTCCCTCGCAGGCGCCATTGCGCTGGTCATATTGGCGCTCGCATGGCGTTGGGCGATATCTCTGAGCGGGATCCTCGCACCTGAAAAGGTTCCGGAACTGGAGCTTGAAACCATCGCGGCCAGTCATTTTGTGGAAAAAGTCCGCTGGTGCATGGACCGCATTGGCGTCGACTACAGGGAAAAGCAAATGGTCGGGGTGCTGGGCGTCATCTTCATTGGCCGCAGCGTGCCATTACTCAAGATTCGCACCGGGATCGTGCGCTCGCGGATCGGCAACTCCGCGGAAATCCTGCGTTACCTGTGGGGTGCCTACAGCGGTGTTCTGGGTGATAAAGTCAAATTCCTGCAACCGACAAAAGAACGCCTGGAACTGGAAAAGCGGCTCGATCGCTACGGCGTTGACCTGCAGGTCTGGGTTTACTACCACATACTCGATGACCGTGAACTGACCCTGCATGCATGGGGTTGTAACAGCACCGCAATACCTGCCTGGCAAAGGCACGTGGTCAGGCTCATATACCCGGTGTTATGCATTTTCATGCGCAAGGCTTTTAATATCACTGGTGGACATTACGAAAAATCTGTCAAGCATATAGAGGCCATCGTGGCGGAAATTGACCAGTCACTGGCGGATGGACGCAATTCCATTCTCGGGGATGAAGCCATCAATTTCGTGGATATCACATTTGCATCGCTTTCCGCACTCTGGGCACAGCCTGAGGGATTTGGTAACGGCAAGGCGGATAAGGTCCATATCGAACCGGAACAGGTGCCTGCAGCGATGGAGCGTGACCGGCAGCGCTGGATTGAGCGCTATCCGCATGCTATTGGTTTTATCAACCGGCTCTACCAGCAGGAGCGCCAGGCCTGAACGTCTGCCCCGGCGCCGTCAGGCGACGGCAGCGATACATTGACGGGCCCGCTCCTCGATGGCGTCCCAGCGCCCGGCAGCGATGTCTGCGGCGACGAACAAAGGCGCTACGAAACCCGCCGCGAAAGCACCCGCGGCAATCCACTCACCGGCATTGTGGTGATCCACGCCGTTGGTGGGCACGATTTTCAAAAAGGGCATCGGCCCCAGCACTGACCTGACCCAGTCCGGCCCGCCGCTGGGGCTGGGGAACAGCTTGCATAACTGGGCCCCGGCACGGTGCGCACGCAACATTTCGGTGGGTGTGTGGGTGCCCGGCATGGCTGCCACGCCGAGCTCATTCGCTGCGCCGATAACAGCCTCATCCACAACCGGAGAAACCAGGAAACGAGCACCGGCCTCCACTGATTTTTGCGCCTGGTCTGTATCCATTACAGTACCGGTTCCCACGACCAGGTCCTGGCGGCTTGAGAAATCCCTGACGAGGTCATAAACGCCTGGAACGGTCAGGGTAAATTCGATAATCCTGAAGCCACCGCGGATTGCGGCCTCCATTGCCAGGGCGGCTTTTTCCTGGTCGTTAGTGCGCAGGATAGCGCTGGCTTTTAAACGGCCGAAATGTTCGACGAAGGCATCTGGTGTCATGGTATTGAATCCCGAATCAGAAAAGAAAAAAATGCTCTTGAGACTGAAACAGAGTTTACGCTTATCCGGTTCACAGCGTAAGTCGGAGGCCTTCAACTGCCAGGTTAAAACCCTTCAGGCGGACCGCTTTGCTTGCCGCACTTTCCGGGTCGAGCAATGGGTTGGTATGGTTCAGGTGAATGAACCAAACCTTGTTGCGCTGCTCAAGGGGAAGGTGCTGCAGAATCTGCATGCTCTCAACGACATAGGGATGGGGTATTTTCGACATGTCACGGCCGGGCAACTCACCGTCTGCATAGAAGGTTGCGTCGAGCAACGCATAGTCCACCGATTGAACCAGTTCAGCTAAATCAACCTGCCACTGGTCCCATTTGTTGATATCCGGAATAAAGGCCGCCGATTTGTTCGGGCCGTCGATGCGGTAACCAACCGTTTCGGAATATTCATCACGGTGCGGGACCAAAAATGGCGTAACCTTCAGCTGCCCAAGCGACTCGGTACTCTCTGCCTGCAAGGGCTTCAATTCGATGTTCCCGTAGTCAACCAACTGGCTCCAGGGACCGTTTGTTTCGAGGTAATTCTTCATCCTGGGCATGGCGTATACCGGCACACCGGATGCGCCCATGGCTTCATGGCCGAGGAACATCAGCCCCGTGTAATGCCCGATGTGGGCATGCGTCAAAAATATTCCCGCCAAGTCAAACCGGTCCGAGGGCGCTTCCATTTCCAGGTTGTACAGTTGCCCGGGGAAACCGGGCGTGGCGTCGAACATGTACTTCCTGTTATTCACGGGGTCAACCAGTCCGAGTGATACGGCAGGGCGCCTGAGGTCAGGGTCGCGCCAGCCCGGCAGGCAATGTTCCTCGTAACATCCTGTCTGCGGGTAACCGGCATCCTGTGTGACGCCCAGCACATAGAGGTAGGGTGGCGTGCTGTCGGCGCAAAGGGGCGAACTGACTACCAGGATAATGGCCGTTACAACGATGCAGGCAAGATTTTTTCGTTTCATGGTGCCGGCAGTTTGCAGCAAAACCGGTGGCCGTGGCAATGGTGCTTTACTGTTCAGCACCGTCGAGGAATCGCAGTGCTTCGGCCAGTTCTGCGTCGTCCGGAAGCTGATGGCGCATGCCCGGGATCACCATTAATTTGCTTTGCGTTGCCCCGGCCTTGAGGTATTTACGATAAATCCTGCTGGTTTCACTGCGGTTGAAATCCTTGGAGCCGGTCAGGAACACGAATCTATTCCGCAGCAGGTGATCAACGCTTGGCGTTTGTTTTTCTTTCCAGAAATCCACGCCGCAGATATAGATGGCACCGGTAAAAACTTTCGGGTAATGGCTGGCAAGCCGGCTGGCGACCCTGCCGCCGCCTGAAAAGCCGCTGACATAGATACGCTCGATGGTGAACGCATGGTTCTGCGCCAGTGCGCGTATCGCCATGGTTGCCATCAACATTCTTTTTACCGTGGGTATTTTGTTGCCGGAGTCATTGGCCGCGATATATATCAGGTTGTGTGAGTCCATTACGCTTTTCCAGCGCGGGTCGATTTTTCCCTCGGCGCGGGGGCTGACGTAAACCAGTACACCCGGGGTATCCTCTGAATCGTTGACCGGCAGGTAGACTTCCCAGCTGAGCGGCTCGCCCGGGTCAAGGATATGCCCGAGGCGTGCGGCTTCCTGTTCGCCGATCAGCTGGCCCGGTGTTGCCTCCAGGCGCAGACTGTCAGCAGCAAGATCGGCGCCGGCGAAAGCCACTCCCGCAAGCAATGGCGCGATGCACAGGCAAACGACCAGCAGCGCCGGCCCCGGTTTTATAGCGATTCCTGTTTGGGCATTAAGAGTTGGCAATGGGCGATCTCTGCTGGAATACATTCTGCCGACGGACTTTAAAAACGACTACAGTCGCACAAATCATAATTGCCTAAACAGCACGTGCCAAAGTCATTGTTGGCATTTATGGGTCAACGGATATGAGAAACGCGGCAGAGCGAGCCAATGGTGCGCAAGCTGCCGGTCTATTTCATGCCCAGCTTTTTGTTGCGGGCCAGTAGCCGGATTGCCTCCTCCAGGCGGCGCGTTCTCGTTGCCGGTTTTTTTGCTGATACAAGCCAGCCGACATACTGCTTCCGGTAACCAGGCGCCAGCTGCTTGAAATTGTTCCAGGCGGCCTCGTTCAGCTTGATGGCTGCTTCCATCTCTGCCGGGAGCTCAAGTTTCTTTTGGGTTCTTGCCTGCAGGAATTTTTCGTCGTATTCCAGTCTTTGCCGGAAGGACACAAGCCCCGCCTCGGTCATTTTGCCGGCCTCGATCATCTTCCGGGCACGCTGGATATTCAACGGCGTCCATTTGCTTTTGGCCTTGCGCGGAGAAAACCTGTGGGCATACCTGTCTTCGTCTATGCGCTTTTTCAGTCCGTCAACCCAGCCAAAACACAGTGCCTCCTCGACAGATTCAGCGTAGTCGACAGTTGGCTTTCCGGTGTGCTTTTTGAAATAAACCAGCCATATTTCACTGGCGCCAGCATGGTTTTGCTGGAGCCATGCGCGCCATTCCTCGCGGCTTGAGGCGCAAAATTGCAGATCGGGAATCAGTTTGTCCGGGGGCATGACATATTACCGGTCTGAATGATCCAAAATTGTTCGAACAGGTAAAAAAGGCCCGGAAACCGGGCCTTTTCTGTCAGAACTTGTGCCCGCCTCCGAGCACGCGTTTGGTTGGTTTGAACATGGGTTTGTCGTATCTTTCGGCCAGCATCTCCAGGTTGTCGATCAAATCAAGCTTGGATATCTGCCGCCCAAAGTAGATCGGCCCGAAGGGCATTCCGGATGAGTTGACCATGGCCAGGTCCACTTCGTCCAGCGTATCCACGACGCCTTCCTCGATCAGTTTGGTCGCCTCGTTGATCTGGACGAAGATGGTCCACAAAAAATTAAATTTCCTGGTGGCCTTGGAAAAATCAATTTTTGGACGTTCACCATTAGGCCACTCAAAGTAACCCTTACCGGTTTTCTTGCCCAGGTTGCCATCTTCCATCATTTTCAGCAGGTGCGGTGGCGGACCGTAGTCCGGACCCAGGGTTTGCTCAAAATAGCGGCTGACGTTGACCGCCACGTCGATACCGACGTAATCGGTAAGTTCACAAGGCCCCATGGCGGAACCCATCATGCGCACGAAGGCGTCAAGTGCCTCAGGTTCGACTTCACCGCGCTCGAGTATTTCGCTGACCAAAACGGCCGGCGCCTGGTTGACCCGGTTGGCGATGAAGCCAGGACGGTCTTTCTTCACCAGCACGCCAACCTTCTTTTCGCGTGCGGCGAAGTCCATGCCGATCTGCATCGTCTCGTCTGATGTTTTATCAGCCCTGATCACTTCCACCAGGCGCATCAAGACGGCCGGGTTGAAGTAATGCAATCCAAACACCTTGTCGGGGCGGTTGGTGGCCGTGGCGATCTCGCTAATGCTCATGGTCGATGTATTGGATGCCAGCAGCGTATGCGCCGGCGCCAACTGGTCGATCTCGGCGAACACCTTCTTCTTGAGATCCATGATCTCCGGAATCGCCTCGATGACCAGGTCAGCATTGCCGACTGCCTTGGCGAGGTCGGTCGTGGTGGTCAGCAATTGCTCCCGGATGGCCGTATTGAGTTCGGGTGGAATCTTGCCCTTGCCGGCCAGCAGGTCCAGGCTCTCGAAAATCCGTTTCTTTCCCTTGTCGACAAATTCGTCCTTAATGTCGTACAGGTTGACTTTGTAACCGGCAAGCAATGCCACCTCGGCAATGCCATGTCCCATGTCACCGGCGCCGATCATTGCAACTGTCTTGATGTCGTTAATGTTCATCGCTGGCTCCTTAGTTCGATTCGTTTTCAATGATCATGGCGACACCCTGGCCGCCGCCCACGCACATGGTGGCGCAACCGTAGCGGCCACCTTCCTGTTTCAGGATGCGCGCCAGTGTGCCCACCAACCTGCCGCCGGTGGCGCCCAGTGGATGGCCGATGGCAATACCGCCTCCCTTGACATTGACTTTCTCAGGATCGATACCAAGCTCCTTGATGGCGTACAGGGCAACCACGGCGAACGCTTCATTGATTTCCCAGTAGTCTATGTCTGAAGCTTCCAGCCCCGCAGCCTTCAGAGCCCGCAGGGTCGAAGGCACCGGGCCCGTACCCATGATGTTGGGCTCTAC
>JABDPJ010000070.1 GCA_013042835.1 Lysobacterales bacterium | reverse complement strand
TCGCCGAACAAGGCGGCGGTAAGGGCTTTGACCAGGCGTTAAGGGCGAGCCCGGTCATGCAGGAGTTGCAAAAAGTACGCAATATTCGGCCCGGTTTTAACAAGGGGCTTTGGCGTGGATTGATCACTGCGGCCATTGAAACATTGACCGCGGGTAAATTACCGCGCACATTGCGTAACCACGCGGATCATGCCTCGCTGACAAAACTGGAGGACTTGAAACCTGTTGAGCGGCAGTGGGTGAAGCGTGACCTTGCGCCACGCGACCGCCTGGCATCGGTCTATTTCGCAGCGACCGATCATGATGAAGATCAGCCCGTGCACCTGCAGATCCTCGAACCGGATGTGTGCGTGACGCGCTGTACCGAGGAGTACGGCAATCCCTGCACGCAATTTTGCCCCGCGCAAGTTTATGAAATGGTGGAAGACACCGCTTCAGCAGCGGGCAAGCGGCTGCAGATCAATGCCGCCAATTGCGTACACTGCAAGACCTGCGACATCAAGGACCCTTACCAAATCATTAACTGGGTCACCCCCGAGGGTGGCAGCGGACCAAATTATCAGAATCTCTGAATCAAGATCAATTACCAAGGAATCAACATGAAAATACTGGTTGGTATAAAACGTGTCATCGACTACAACGTCAGAATTCGCGTCAAATCAGACGCGAGCGGTGTTGAAACTGACGGCGTCAAGATGAGCATCAACCCCTTTGATGAAATTGCCCTCGAAGAGGCGCTGCGAATCCGTGAGGCTGGCCTGGCGGAAGAGGTTATCGTCGTATCCCTTGGTGGCAATGAATGTCAGCAACAGCTGCGCACCGGCCTCGCAATGGGCGCGGACCGGGCTATCCAGGTCGATACAGCCGAAGACCTGCAACCGTTGACGATTGCACGCACCTTCCTGAAAGTGATCGAAAAGGAACAGCCCGGCCTGGTTTTACTCGGTAAACAGGCCATTGACGGCGACAATTCACAGACCGCACAAATGCTGGCCGCCCTTTGGGACCGGCCACAGGCTACATTTGTTTCGCAGATGAACATGTCTGGCGAAAGCGTAACGGTTGTGCGCGAAGTGGATGCCGGTCTTGAAACCATCGAAGTCGATTTACCCGCCGTGATTTCGGTGGACTTGCGACTTAATGAGCCGCGTTTCGTCAAACTGCCGGATATCATGAAGGCCAAGCGTAAACCCCTGGAAGTCATAGCCCTTGACGAACTGGGTGTTGCCCCGGAAAACAACCTGGAGGTTTCGAAATATTCACCACCGCCCGTGCGTGCCAAGGGCATACTCGTCGAAGACACGGCACAGCTTGTCACAGAACTGAAAACCCGCGGACTGGTGTGAGGGAATTATCATGAGCAAAACATTAATCATTGCAGAACACGACGGAAGCAACCTCAACCCGAGCACCGCCAAATGCGCCAGTTGCGCTGCTGCCATCGGACAGGATTTCGACATTCTCGTTATGGGATCATCGGTCAATGCCATTGCCGAACAGGCCGCGGCCATTGATGGAGCCGCTGGCGTTACGGTAGTAGACGCCGAAAACCTTGCCAACCCGCTGGCCGTCAACCACGCCGCTGAAGTGGTTGCCCTGGCAGAAAGCTATAGCCACATATTGGGTCCGTCGACCACCTATGGGCGAGACCTGATGCCGCGAATTGCAGCCCTGCTCGGAGTCAACCAGGTTAGTGATATCTCCACGGTTGAAGGCAGTCATCATTTCACGCGTCCCATCTACGCGGGCAACGCCATCGTCGATGTTCATGCGCCCGAGAATGTCACGGTGGTGGCCACGGTTCGTGTTGCCTCGTGGAAGGCTGCGGGCAACAGCGGAAGTGCTGCGATTGAAACCCGCTCCGCCAGCGCTCCGGCCAGTGCGAATACCCGTTACGTCGGCCTGGAGGCCGGTGGTGGCGAGCGCCCGGACCTGCAATCGGCTCCGCGCGTGGTATCCGCTGGACGCGCAATGGCCAGCGAAGAAAACTTTGAGATGGTGTACGAGCTTGCCGACCTGATCGGCGCCGGTGTTGGTGCTTCCCGGGCTGCGGTTGATGCCGGTTATTGTCCCAACGATATGCAGGTGGGACAAACCGGCAAGATCATCGCTCCGGACCTGTACATCGCTTTCGGGATTTCGGGTGCTATCCAGCACATCACCGGCATCAAGGACGCCGGCACTATCGTTGCTGTCAACAAGGATGCGGACGCACCCATATTCGAGGTCGCGGATATCGGCCTGGTCGCGGACCTGTTCACCGTGATTCCGGAGATGAAACAGCTGTTGAGCTGAATGCCATGTGCAGGCGGACCAGGTGGCAAATATGACTGACCCTGTCTGGTTACCCTCCGCAAAACGCGTTCAGGAAGCCAATATCAGTCGCTTTATCCGGCTGATTCAAAAGGAACGTGATCCGGCTGTCAGCGACTATCAGAGCCTTTACCGGTTCTCGATTGATTCGCCAAGGGCTTTCTGGCGGGCAGTCTGGGAATTCTGCGGCGTACTGGGTACTGCCGGCGAACGAACCGCAATCAACCTGGATCGCATGCCCGGCGCGTCATGGTTTCCCGATGCGAGTCTGAATTTCGCCGAGAACCTCTTGCGTTACCGCGATGACCGCGACGCCCTGGTATTTGTTTCTGAAACCGGGATTAGCAGTCAACTCAGTTACAAGGATCTTTACCGGCAGGTAGCCGGTGTCGCGGCCTCGCTGCGGCAGTGCGGTGTCGAACCGGGGGACCGTGTCGCCGCTTATATGCCGAATTTGCCGGAA
Organism: Lysobacterales bacterium; assembly: GCA_013042835.1. Taxonomy (GTDB): domain Bacteria; phylum Pseudomonadota; class Gammaproteobacteria; order Xanthomonadales; family SZUA-36; genus SZUA-36. The sequence continues at coordinate 46,307 of JABDPJ010000070.1, read as the reverse complement.
ACAGTGATCGCCATGCTTGCAACCACCAGTATCGGTGCAATCTGGTCTTCCTGTTCCCCGGATTTCGGCGTCAGCGGTGTGATCGACCGGCTTGGCCAGATTGAACCAAAGGTGCTGTTCTGCGCCGCTGCCTACACCTACAACGGCAAGCAACACGATTGTCTGGACAAAGTGCGGGAAATCCAGGCCCGCATCGATAGCATCGCCAGGATCATTGTCACGCCCTATGTTGAACCGAATCCCGACCTGGACGGTTTGAAGAATGCAGAGTTGATGGCTTCTTTCCGGGATGAAACCGCAACAGAAATAGATTTCACCCGGCTGCCTTTCGATCACCCCGTCTATATTTTGTACTCTTCCGGCACCACGGGAGTACCCAAGTGCATTACTCACGGTGCCGGCGGCACCTTGCTGCAACTGCTAAAAGAGTTGGTGCTGCACACGGACATCAAACGCGATGACCGCCTGTGTTACTACACGACCTGTGGCTGGATGATGTGGAACTGGATGGTCAATGGCCTCGCCACGGGCGCCACGTTGGTATTGTATGAAGGCTCTCCGTTTTACCCCGGACCGGAGGCCATGTTCGATCTAATCGACCGCCAGGCGATCAGTGTATTTGGCACGGGTGCCAAGACGATTTCCGCCTGGCAGAAAAGCGGCGTCAAGCCACGTGCAACACATAATCTGCATTCCCTGAAAACCATACTGTCGACCGGTTCACCGCTATCACCGGAAAGCTTCGATTATGTCTATTCGGAGATCAAGCCGGACCTGTGCCTGTCTTCCATTGCCGGCGGCACAGACATTGTTTCCTGCTTCGTGCTGGGTTGCCCATTACTGCCGGTCTACCGCGGTGAAATCCAATGCCTTGGTCTTGGTATGGCGGTGCAGATATGCCGTGATGACAGCAGTTACGCCGATATCAATGAAACCGGTGAACTGGTTTGTGTGCAACCCTTCCCGTCCATGCCGGTGTTTTTCTGGGGGGACGAGGACGGCAGCAAGTACCGCGCGGCTTATTTTGAGCAGTACGCCGGTATCTGGGCCCACGGGGATTTCGCCAGGATCACCGAGCATGGGGGCATGGTCATTTTCGGACGCTCGGACGCCACCCTTAACCCGGGCGGTGTGCGCATTGGCACGGCGGAAATTTACCGGCAGGTCGAAAGCCTGGATGAGGTCACGGAAAGCATTTGTATTGGCCAGGATTGGGACGATGATGTACGTGTCGTTTTATTCGTGCGCCTGCGGGATGGCTTGCAGCTGGATGAGAATCTGCAGGCCCGCATCCGCAATGTAGTGCGTGAAAACGCCACCCCGAGGCACGTTCCGGCGAAGATCATCCAGGTCAGTGACATTCCTCGCACCATCAGCGGCAAGATCGTTGAGCTGGCCGTGCGCAACATCGTGCATGGCAGGAACGTCAAAAACGTGGATGCACTCGCCAACCCCGAAGCCCTGGAGTTCTACCGGGAATTGCCGGAACTGCAAAGCTGATATCACTACGGGAACACCCCTGGATCAATCTATTTTGTCCGCGGCTGAGTATACGGTCATCGAGCGGCCATCTGCGACCGGGGATACGCTGTATCCTGCTGGTAACACGGGTATCTAGGACTACACTTATTTAATCAATTATTTATGTACTTAAGTACATTTTAATGGTTATAATTGCGTTAACCCGAATACCAAGGACGAGGTGAAGCAATGCAATTGTTCAAATCATATTCTGTTGGGATCATTCTTGGCTTCAGCCTGTTCTGCGCGAATATCGCATTTGCGCTCGACCCGGCCGCGAAAAACGCCAACCCGCAGGCCGCTCAGAGCAAAAACCAGTCACAGGCGCAAACGCAGAACCAGGCCCAGACGCGGCAACAGCAGAGAAGTCCGTCTGTCAATTCTAGCGGCCAGCAAAGAAAGCACAATCAAACCCAGCAACAGCAGCAATACAAACAGCAGAAGAATCAGGGGGGCAAACAGGAAAAGGCTCAGAACCAGGCCAAAGGCCAGGCAACTGGCAAGGGCCAGTCCAAGGGAAAAGGTCAGAAAAAAGATGGTAACCAGGGCGCCACCCGCCGGTGAACCAGGAGTCGTTCTTGCAACGGCCAGGGATTTAAGGCCGTTTTCCAAGTGAACTGAATGGGCGGGACCCTCTCCTCACACCCGCTCATTCTCTTCATTTTCAATCCATGATCGAAATCAGCCGAGGCTCTGCAAGACCTCGTCCAATTCGTTGATCAGGTCATTCACATCTTCCACGCCGACGGACAACCTGACAAGCGAATCCGATATTCCAATCTCCCTGCGCTTTTCAGGTGGCACGGACGCGTGCGTCATGACAGCCGGGTGATTGATCAGGCTTTCCACGCCCCCGAGGCTCTCAGCAAGTGAAAACAGCTGACAGGCTTCCAGCATTTTCCTGGCCGCCTCGAAACCACCCTTCAGATCGATACTGATAATGCCACCCCCCTGACCATTCATCTGTGACATGGCAAGGTCATGGTGCGGGTGCGAGACAAGGCCGGGATAAATTGTTCTGACCACCGCCGGATGCTGCTCGAGCCATTGCGCTATTTGCAGAGCATTCTCACAGTGTGCTTTCATCCTCAGGGCGAGCGTTTTCAACCCGCGCATGGCCAAAAAGCTGTCAAACGGGCCCTGGATACCGCCGATGGAGTTGAGCAGGTACCAGAGCCTTTCACCCAGTTCAGCGTTATCCCCGACCACGGCGACACCCCCCACCATGTCAGAGTGGCCATTCAGAAATTTAGTAGCAGAATGCACCACGATATCCGCACCCAGCGCCAGGGGTCTTTGCAGCATTGGTGAAGCGAAAGTGTTGTCCACCACCAGCAGCGCACCATGCTCACGGGCGACCTCCGCCACCGCGGCAATATCGACGACCTTCAACATCGGATTGGTTGGCGTTTCGACCCAGATCATCTTCGTTTGCGGACGCATGGCTGCTTTCAGCGCATCAATTTCCTCGATCCGGGCAAAGCTGAAACTCAAGCCTGCCGAACGTTCACGTACGTTGTTGAACAAGCGGAAGCTGCCACCGTACAGGTCATCCATTGCAACGACATGGTCACCGCTGTCGAGCAATTCGAGAACGGTCGCTGTCGCCGCCATGCCCGAGGCAAACGCAAAGCCTCGGCTACCGCCTTCCAGGTCCGCGATACATTGTTCGTAAGCGTCGCGGGTCGGATTGTGGCTGCGGGAGTATTCCCAGCCCTGGTGCTCGCCGGGGCTTTTCTGAACATACGTTGAGGTCGCGAATATAGGCGTCATGATAGCGCCGGTCGACGGGTCCGGTTGTTGCCCGGCATGGATAACCCGGGTCGCAATTGCGTGCTTTGAGTGCTGTTTCATTGTGACGTTTCCAAATTCCTTGGCATGCTTTATTGGTCTGCTTTGCGGCGCAGGTAATTGAGCAGATCAACCCGTGTGATCAGCCCGAGGAACCGCTCACCGTCTTTCACGATAGCAACATAGTCCTTGCTGAAGATGGGCATCAGCTCATCGACCGGATCTTTCACTTGCACCGAGGCCAGTTCGGTCACCATGGCGCTACTCACAGGATCATCGAATCGTTCATTGGACTGTGCGACCGCCAGCAGGACATCCGATTCATCGATGAAGCCAACGATATTACGGTCTTCAATCACCGGCAACTGTGACACGTCGTACAACTTCATACGGCTGTAGGCATTCGCCAGTGGCTCATCCGGCCCAACCGTAATGGTGTCGTTGGATTCAAACGGCCGGGCAATCAGGTCGCGCAGGTCGCCGTGCTGGGAGTACTGCAAAAAACCCTGGTCGCGCATCCAAAAATCGTTATACATCTTGGAAAGGTAGCGATTACCGGTATCGCATGCGAAGGTGAGTACGTTTTTGTGTTCGGATTGTTCGCGGCAGTACTTCAGCGCCGCGGCCACCAGGGTACCCGTGGATGAACCGCCGAGAATGCCCTCCCTGGCCAGCAACTCCCTGCCGGTCAGCATGCTGTCACGGTCGCTGATGGCGTAGGCCCGCGTAACACGGGAAAAATCGCTGATGATGGGTAGAAAATCTTCACCGATCCCCTCCACCAGCCAACTGGCGCTCTTGTCCGACAGGACGCCGTCATTGATGTACTCCGCCAGTATGGATCCTACCGGATCCGCCAGTACCAGTTCGAGGTCGGGCGCAGCGTGTTCAAAGTAGCGCGACAAGCCGGTAATGGTGCCGCTGGAGCCGACGCCTAAAACGATGGCATCCAGGTTATGCCCCATCTGTTCCCATATTTCGGGCCCTGTCAGTTCTTCATGTGCCTTCGGGTTCGACTCGTTACCGAACTGGTTGATAAAGAATGCGCCGTCAATGTCCTCGGCAATCGAACACGCCAGGTCCTGGTAGTATTCAGGATGGCCCTTTGCCACATCCGAACGGGTCAATACAACTTTTGCACCCATGGCGCGCAGGTTGGAGATTTTCTCGCGGCTCATCTTGTCCGGTATGACAAGAGTCAGTTCGTAGCCCTTTTGCGCAGCGACAAGTGCCAACCCGAGACCGGTATTGCCCGCGGTGCCCTCCACCAGGGTCGCCCCCGGGCTGATCAAACCCGATTTTTCCGCGTCTTCAATCATCTTAAGGCCAATCCGGTCTTTCACGGACCCGCCCGGGTTCTGACTTTCCATCTTTATGAAGAGCGTACACGGACCCGTGTCGAGGTGGTTGACACGCACCACCGGCGTGTCACCGATCAACTCGAGAACTGAGTCATAAACCTGTATCAAGACATTTACTCCGGATAAAAAAACGGCCGGGAATATTCCCGGCCGCACGTTATGTCATTTCAAAAAATATTTCAGGCTCTTGCTTCTGCTTCATTCACAAAAACAGCCAGCTTGTCCTTGATCCACAATTTTTCTTTTTTCAGCTGATTCAATGCCAGGTCTTCCATCGGAGCCGTTCCCAGTTCAGCTGCAGTTACACGCTTATCAAGTTCCTGGTGACGGTTGTAAATCCGACGGAAGTCTTCATTTTCTTCGATCAGTTTTTCCATTGTGTTCTTTTGGTTTGAAAACATAGCTTTACTCCTATACTGGATGGGTCACCTGCAATTCGACCGCGCACACAGACGCGCCGGTGGCCGGTGATTGTGAAGTTGAAAAATTACGGGAAAGGGTGTGACAAATATCAGGAGAGACCAGCGAGAGCCTTGAAATCCTCGCCGCCATTAGTCGGAAACTCCGAGTTTAAAAACAAAAATTACCATAGCAATACACTAACATTAGCGCAAACCAGGGCCTCTGGCAAGTTACAAATTCAACCGACGCAACCGGTTACATGAATTATTTTTCAGGCTTTTGCCTGTCTGGAAAACAGGGCCATATCCATTTGAAATTATTAGTTATCTAAAAGGATTACATCCACGCGCCGGTTACGGGCCCTGCCTTCTTCATCGTCGTTGCTGGCGATCGGAAAATCTTCTCCCATGCCGGTAGCGGTAATCCGTTCGCTGGCCACGCCAAGGCTCACCAGCGCCTCGAGGACGGACTGCGCGCGCTGTTCAGAAAGCAGCAGGTTGGCAGCTGCGTCACCGAGGGAATCCGTGTGCCCTTCGACCCGGATCTTTTTTTCCGGCTCGGTTTGCAGCAGGTCCACGACCTCTTCGAGGCTCGACCGGCCGCCTTCAACTAGCTGTGCCTCACCGGATGCAAACAACACATCACCCAGCGTCACCACGACTCCGCTCTCCGTTTGTCGCAGTTGCAGGTTTTCCAGTTGCCGTGTCAGCGAGTCAATTTGCTGACTCGCCAGGTCGGCCTCACGCCGGGCAAATTCAGCCTCCGAGGCCCGCGACTCCGCCAACCTGCGGGCCTGCTCCGCTTCTTCTGCCGATAACTCCGCGGCACGGGCGGCCTCAGCCTCCTTTCGCAACGCAGCCTCTGTTTCCTCTCTCGCCCGCTGTGCGTCTTCCGAAGTTGTCGCGACCAGCAGCCTGGCGCGCTCGGCTTCCATCCGTGCCTGGTCGGCCTCCAGTTGGCTCGCCTTGATCAACATGGCGCTATGGTCACTTTCAAGCTCATCGAGGATTTGCTCGTGCTGTTCGCGTTCCGCCATGGTGCGGGCAATCTGGATCCGGCGATCTGCCATGTAAACCAGGTAGGAACGGTAGAGGTCATCACCGGTTGCCAGTTCGGCGTTCCGTAAGGCACGCTCCGCCTCACCCAGTGCAAGCGGCGCATATCCCGCCAGCTCGGTATTCGACTTCAGGTTGTTTAATTCGTCCCTGACCCTCTCCAGCGCCAGGTCTTTTTTTGGGGTTGCTGTGCATGCTGACAAGACAACCATCAGCATGACCAGTGACACTCTGTTCCTCAAGAGCTTCATTTGAATTCATCTCCAAAGGTTTCGCGCAGGTTCGCTTGAAGCTCCGTGTTGCTTTTGCGTTGCTCATTAACCAGCCTTCGAACCTTGGCGGTCCGGGCTTTTTCAATCGCCAGTTCCGCGTTAATTTCAGCCTCTTCGAGAAGGTAGACGGCGACCTTGTACTTTTGCTTCTCCATGCCCTTTTGCGCGCTGGCCAGTTTTTCCCTGGCAAAGCGCATTTCAACCGGCGCGAATTCGTCCCCGCCTGCAACTTCAGCCGCCTGGATGGCATTCTCCGCCGAAGTAAGAATTTCAGGGCCTGGTTTAGTTACCGCGCAAGCGGCGACAAGCAAACAGGTCAATGCAATCAAGATGAGTTTCATAATACGAATACCTGACAAATATCTTTTAATTATGACCGAACTACAGCCAAGGTTGAACTCCTAATTCGCAAACTACAATGTTCTGCTTAAACGTGAACAGCATCAGGCTGATTTTCCGGTGCCGCTTCACAGAAAGCCTGCAGTTCCCTGCAGCGGGAAACGATCCGGCAAATCGCAGGAAAATCGCTTATATCCATGCCGTAACGCTCAGCATTATAGACCTGCGGGATCAGGAAACATTCAAACAAACCGGGGCGGTCAGCCGAAGAGACAGGACTAACACCCGTACCAGGTTGCAACTGTTGCTCGATGGCCGCAAAGCCTGTCGTCATCCAGTGACACATCCAGGCCACCGTATCCAGTGCATCGCCGCACGCGTGTTGCAGCATTTTTTGCACCCGCAGGTTGTTGAGCGGGTGGATATCACAGGCGATCTGCAGTGCCAGGGAACGGATTCGCGCCCGGGCTGATGCATCAGCTGGTAACAGGGGGTACGGTTCAAAACATTCGTCAAGGTACTCGCAGATTGCCATGGACTGGGTAACCACGTTCCCTTCGTGCAACAGGGCCGGAACCAGGCCCTGGGGGTTGATCGCGAGGTAATCATCCCCGCGCTGTTCACCACCCTGCCCAACCAGGTTGACCGCAATGGTTTTGAACGGAAGCCCTTTCAGGTTGAGCGCGATGCGGACCCGGTAGGCGGCTGAACTCCGCCAGTAATTATAGAGTACCAGCCGGCTAGCCTTCTCAGTTTTCATTCCGGACAATTTTCTGATCTATCGCTCCGAAGATCGTATCTCCCTGCGCATCGAACATCTCTATCCGTATGCGGTCTCCGAAATTCATAAAAGGCGTGGATGGTTTACCGTCCGCAATGATTTCAAGCATGCGAATCTCAGCCAGGCAGGAAGCGCCTTTGCCGGTATCTTGATTGGCTATCGTACCCGACCCAACGATTGTGCCGGCGGTCAACGGCCTGGTCTTAGCCGCGTGGGCCACCAATTCGGCAAAATTGAACTGCATATCCACACCGGCCTCCGGATTACCAAAAAATGCGCCGTTGAGCGTGCTGTGCAATGGCAGGGACAACTTGCTGCCCCGCCAATGCTCGCCCAGTTCATCTGGCGTGACCAGCACCGGCGAGAGTGCCGACCTCGGTTTCGACTGTAAGAAACCGAAACCCTTGGCAAGCTCGGCCGGAATGAGGTTTCTTAAACTCACATCGTTGATCAACCCGATTAACTGTATATGGGACTCCGCTTCTTCCGCCGTGACGGCCATCGGCACATCGTCGGTGATCACGATGATTTCGGATTCAAAGTCGATTCCATAGTCCTCGCTGGATACCGGCACCGGATCGCACGGTCCCAGGAAACCGGCGGAAGTCGCCTGGTACATCAGGGGATCAACGTAGAATGATTCCGGAACCTCGGCGCCGCGCGCCTTGCGAACACGGTCGACGTGCGGCAAATAAGCACTGCCATCAACAAACTCAAAAGCCCTTGGCAAGGGTGCAGCCAGGGCCGCAACATCCAGTTCTTCAATACCGCTGCATGTTTCCTGGTTCAATTCGAGGTATAGCGCATTCAGCCTCGGAGCAGCGTTCTGCCAATTGTCGAGTGCAGCTTGCAGGGTCGGTTCAATATCCGCAGCCGACACGTAGCTTGCCAGGTTACGGCTGACCACGATCAGACTGCCATCCCGCCCACCGGTTTTCAAAGAAGCTAGTTTCATTGGGTTAACCCTACTCCGTCTGTTAAAGCGATTATTGTTGGCGATGTTCAATTGTAAGGGATTTTAGACACCGGGGTGACCACCCCAAAGTCTGGGAAGTATGGGGAGGCTGATAATGATGGAAATCCGCGAGGCGGACAAATGACATCTGACCTGCATCGTGCCACTTGACCGACAACGGGTCGCAACCGCTTAAAACGGCGGGACAGCTATATTAGTCAGCACCCCAATGATGGGATCAGGGTACAACAGCTACGATATCGGGTATGCGTGAGTGTGGTCGACGCTGTGCGAAGCAAACCCCGGTAGCATCACCGGTATCGATCGAACCGGTCTGCCGTCCACTATCCGGATCCATGATCAGCAAAGACTGGCCGCCATCCACATAAAGCCTGCCGCTTTCCGGGTCAATTGCGATCTGGTCAATACCAAAATACTCGGAAGAGAAAGGTACGGGCCGCACCCAGTCCGCCTGCATCATGCCGGTGAGCGGATTGAAATCGAAAGCTTCGACCGATTCGGTTGTTCTGACATACAAACGGTCACCCGCTTGATTGAACACCGCTGCAACAGCGGTCGCGCCACTCAAGGCCGCAAAGTCGGCTTCTCGTAACCCGGGCAGGGTAAACGATGTCAGGCCTGCTTCACGATCAAGCAGGACACCGGACCTTGAGCCGGGCGCACAACTGCCATTGTTGGGCTGTGCCCCGCTGCTGAGCCGGTGGCCCGCGAGTTCCACTTCACCGTCCGCGTAAACACGGGCATCGTACATGGCATTGTCAAATGGAGCGGCCAGGGAGTTGCCGTAAGTTGTGGTCACAAGCAGTGTGCCATCATCACAGAACTCGACGGAGGTGTGATCAAGAAATGGCGCACTCACGGAAGTTTCCATACGGCTGACGGTATCAACAATCGAAAGCGGCTCATACAGGTTACCCGCGCCGGAGCTGACCAATAAACTTCCGTCAGGGCTCAACGACATATCAACGCCCGAGTTACTGATTTCGATACTTGAAAAATCAACAGAGTCAGCGGTGTATGAATCCATGAACCGGAAAACCGATATCTGCCGGCCGGCATTGCTGGAGAAACCGGTGGACGCGTCCCGGCTCAAAGCACAATCACCACTAATCTGGCCAGCAGAGCCCTGCAGGCTGGCGAGGACGATACCGGTGTCAGCGTCAAAGAGGCGCAGTTCGTCTGTGCGGTTGTCCGTCACCATCCCGAACGAAGCTGCCGAAACCGTGTTGACTGCCAGGACCAAACCGAAAACCCCTGCCAGGGCGCTTAAAGAACGCTTGGCGCCGGGCGCTTTTCTATCGTGGTCGTTATGTGAAAACGCCATCGAAACCTCCTTGTTTCACTGGGCTTTGCGGCACTCCCCGTTTCGTCCGGGGAGCCGGTGACGCTACTCGTGCGATCCTGCACAAGCTTTACAGTTTCATCAGGGTTCACCAGGCCGGTGGAAAACTCCTCCAATCAAGTTTGTACCAGCGTCCTGCCTGTTACCTTTACTCAATAGGGTTTTTCCTGCTTGCCACTATGCAGCCTAAACCCCATGTCGTCTACTGTAAAAACTGACAGTGAGGCACAAATAAACAGGAAAAGTGCCACCAATATCGATAGCATACGATTTCGGGGCCTTTTAAGAGTGCGAACATTTACGAGATTTACGGAGTAACCATTCGATGTCGCTAGCCACCATATTGATCTGGCTTCTGCAGTTGGCCTTGATTATTCATGTGCTCAAGACCGGCCGCAGCCGGTACTGGGTCATAATCCTGTTGTTCATGCCAATGATCGGTGGCGCCGCCTACCTGGTCATTGAGCTGCTGCCGGAATTCTCGGGCAGCATTACCGGACAACGGGCGGCCAGGAGCGTCAGGCAAACCCTGAATCCCGGCGCCGAGCTTCGACAGCACGAGGCAGCCTGGACCCAGTCCCCGAATGTTGACAACAGCCGCCGCTATGCCGAGGCCCTGTTGGATGCAGATCAATCCGAGGAAGCAGAGAACATCATTAACCAGGCACTCAAGGGCTTGTTCTCAACCGAGCCGACACTGTTGCTGCTCAAGGCCCGCATACAGTTTGAGGACGACAGAACCAGCGAGGCGGTGGCAACGCTCGAGTCACTCCAGGAGCACAACCCGGACTTCCGCTCTGCCCAGGGCCACCTCCTGTACGCACGCTCGCTTGAGGCAGAGGACAAAACCGATGATGCAATCCGTGAATATTCTGCCGTTTCAGGCTACTTCCCCGGCGTGGAAGCACGCTACCGCCTGGCACTTTGCCTGCAGACGGCGGGGAGAGACAAAGCGGCCAGTTCCGAATTGGAATCAATCCTGAATGACGCCAAACTGGCGCCGCCGCATTTCCGCAAAAGCCAGAAAAAGTGGCTGGATGCCGTGAAGCGTGAATTGGGTTGACTTCTGTTTTCACCCGGTCTTTTCATCACTTTTCAGAATCGGGGCAACATGGTGACCTGGTAAATGGCAGAAACTGCGGCATATCAGGCAAAAATCATTGCCCGCCCCGCCCATATCTGGTATAAAGCCCTGCTCTCTGGCTCGTGCGTTGTCATGACCAGAAATACAGGTGCCGGTTACTGCTTGGGATCATCCCCGGTAATCAAAGGCATCAAATACGCACACATGCCGCAACCGTCCGGTTGGGTGCCCTGCAAAATCAGGGTTTCCGGACAGGGTATGTGGAGGATTAACCCGGAAATTCAGCATTGCCAGGTCACGTACCATTGGCAGCTGCATTTCTGCTATAGGAAGGATTTACAAACCAATGGCTAATATCACCATGCGCCAAATGCTTGAAGCTGGCGTGCACTTCGGTCACCAGACCCGTTACTGGGATCCCAAAATGGCTCCATACATCTTTGGAGCACGTGGCAAGATCCATATCATCAACCTCGAAAAATCTTTGCCCATGCTTGTCGATGCCATGAATTTCATCGGTGGCATTGCGTCCAAGCGTGGCAGCGTGATTTTCGTCGGCACCAAGCGCGCGGCATCCAAATCGATTGAAGAAGAGGCCAAACGCTGCGGCATGCCTTATGTCTCGCATCGCTGGCTCGGCGGCATGCTGACCAACTTTCGCACCATCAGGCAGTCCATCAAGCGTTTGCGCCAAATTGAAAAGATGGAAGAGGACGGCAGTTTTGCACGGCTCGTAAAGAAAGAAGTCCTGCAACTGACACGTGAGCGTGACAAGCTTGAGAAAACACTCGGCGGTATCAAGGATATGAAAAACCTGCCCGACGCCATGTTCGTTGTTGATGTCGGTCATGAAGATATTGCCGTGAAAGAAGCGCGCAAACTCGGTATTCCGGTTATCGCGGTGGTCGATACAAACTGTTCACCTAATGATATCGATTACATCATTCCCGGAAACGACGATGCGATCCGCTCCATCCGCCTCTACACGCAGTTGGCGGCCGACGCGGTACTGGAAGGCCGCGCCTCGGTTCCCCACATCGACGACAGCGACGAGTTTGTTGAACTTGACGAATACGGCAATCCGGTCAAGCGAGCCGCAAAGGACTCGAAAGCCAAGCCAAAAAAGGCCGAGAAAAAGAAAGTCGCCAAGAAAGTAGTAAGCAAGAAGGCCCCGGTTGCAGCGGACGCCGTTGAAACTGTGAAAGAAAAGGCCGGTGAAGCTGCTGAAAAAGTGGAAGCCAAGGCTGCTGAAGTTGCTGAAAAAGCAAAAGCCAAGGCCGGTGAGGCTGTCGAAAAAGTCGAAGAAAAGGCCGCTGAGGTTGCTGAAAAAGCAAAAGCCAAGGCCGGTGAAACTGCCGAAAAGGTCGAAGAAAAAGCTGCTGAAGTTGCTAAAAAAGCAAAAGCCAAGGCCAGTAAAGCTGCCGGAAAGGTAGAAGAAAAAGCTGCTGAAGTTACCGAGAAAGCTGAAACTGCAGCCAAGAAGGTGACGGAAAAGGTAGAAGAAAAGGTCAAAGCGGCCACTACCAAGAAGAAAGTTGCCAAGAAAAAAGTTGCCAAGAAAAAGACGGCCAAAAAAGCTGCCGTAAAAAAGTCAACTGAAGACTGAAGTGGAACATCCCGTCCCCGGGCGGGTTACCAGCCCGGCACTGGTGCCGGATTATTTAAACTGAATTGAAGAAGGAATAGGACGATGGCAGTAACTGCCTCAATGGTTAAAGAACTACGCGAGCGCACCGGCGCTGGCATGATGGAGTGCAAGAAAGCACTGGTGGAAACCAATGGTGACCTGGATGCAGCAGCGGAACATTTGCGTAAATCCGGACTTGCACAGGCTGATAAAAAGGCCTCGCGCATCGCTGCCGAAGGCAAGCTTGCCCTGGCGGCTTCAGCAGATGGAAAAGAAATTGTCATGGTTGAAGTGAACTGTGAAACTGATTTTGTCGCTAAGGACGACAGTTTCCTCGCCTTCATCGACGCTGTCGCCAACAACGCGCTGAACCTCGGCTCAACAGACGTCGACGCACTCATGGCAACCGAACTCAATGGCGGCAGCGTTGAACATGCCCGCCAGGCGCTGGTTTCAAAAATTGGCGAAAATGTCCAGGTTCGTCGTATCTCACGCCTGCACAGTGATGACAACATCGGTGCATACGTGCACGGTGGCCGTATCGGCGCCCTTGTCGAACTGGAAGGTGGTGACGCTGAACTGTCCCATGATGTCGCCATGCATGTCGCAGCGATGAACCCTGAGTATATCGATGTTGACAATGTACCTGCCGATGTTCTTGAGAGGGAAAAGCAGTTCCTGATTTCTCAAGCCCAGGACAGCGGCAAGCCGGCTGAAATTATCGAGAAGATGGTTACCGGCCGGATGCGCAAACACCTGTCAGCAATAACATTGCTGGGTCAGGACTTTGTCAAGGACGGTGACGTCACCGTTGCCCAGTTGCTTAAGAAGCATAACGCCAGCGTGAAGGGAATGACCCGTCTCGCTGTCGGTGAGGGTATTGAGAAAAGGCAGGAAAACTTTGCCGACGAAGTCATGCAACAGGTGAAGGGTGGCTGATAAGCCCACTTATCAGCGTATCCTGCTGAAGCTCAGTGGCGAAGCACTACTGGGTGATGAGGATTATGGTATCGATCCGGCCATCATCGGCCGGATCGCCCTCGAAGTACTGGATGTAATCAATACCGGCGCCCAGCTTGCAATCGTCATCGGCGGCGGAAACATCTTCCGCGGGGCCGGGTTGGCTCAATCGGGCATTGACCGTGTCACCGGTGATCACATGGGCATGCTGGCGACATTGATGAACTCCCTCGCGCTGCAGGATGCACTGGAAAAGGTTGGCGTCGATGCGCGCGTGATGTCGGCAGTGTCCGTTCACGCTGTCTGCGAAGACTACATTCGCCGCCGCGCGACACGGCATCTTGAAAAAAGCCGCGTGGTTATCATTGCCGGCGGCACCGGCAACCCGTTTTTCACTACCGACACCGCTGCCGCTCTGCGTGCAATAGAGGTTGGCGCCGATATCGTGCTCAAGGCCACCAAAGTTGACGGCGTTTATTCCGCCGATCCGGTTTTGGATGAAAACGCGCGCATGTACGAGTCCCTCAGCTATGACGATGTCATCGAAGGCAAATTGCGTGTCATGGATACCAATGCGATCGTTCTTTGCCGCGACCAGGGAATGCCCATCCGGGTTTTCAACGTTTTCGGCAGCGGCAATCTCATGAATATCGTCAAGGGAAAGAGTGTCGGCACCATCATTGCCTGAGCGATATCCCGCAATGGGAACACTTCAGTAACTTCTTTCCGTTTTGCTGTTAAAATTGGCTGTTCGTCTGAAAAAGCTGTGTGGCAGAGTATTCTTAAATTCTGTGTAATACACCGGTTGACACTAACCCAGTGCTGGCAAAAGGGAGAAGAAAATGATTCAAAACGTTCAAAAAAATGCACGAATCCGCATGGGTAAAACTCTGGATTCGCTTATCACTGAACTGGCAAAAATCCGCACGGGGCGTGCCCACCCGAGCCTGCTTGAACACGTTCATGTGGATTATTATGGCAGCAACGTTCCCATCAGCCAGGCTGCCAGCGTGGCGATAGAAGATGCCCGTACCCTGACCGTAACAGCCTGGGACAAGACCATGGTCAAGGCACTGGAAAAAGCGATCATGACATCCGACCTGGGCCTGAACCCCATGACCGCCGGCACCACCATCCGCATCCCCCTGCCGCCGTTGACGGAAGAACGCAGAGTATCGCTTGGCAAAGTCGTTCATCATGAGGGTGAGAACGCCAAGATTGCGATTCGAAATATTCGCCGGGATGCCAATCATAACGTCAAGGAAATGCTGAAGAACAAGGAGATTTCCGAGGACGATGATCATCGGGCCGAACAGGAAATTCAAAAAATCACCGATGAGCATGTTTCCCGCGTTGACGAGATCGTTGCGGCCAAAGAGCAGGAACTGCTGGAGTTTTGATGCCTGCCACTAAAAGCAGTATCGAACTGTGACCTCGCGCTCCAATATTCCCGGCCATATCGCCATCGTGATGGATGGAAATGGCCGCTGGGCAAAAAAAAGAAACCGGCCCCGCAGCATGGGTCACCAGGCCGGATTAAAAGCGCTGCGCTCCGTGATTGAAGAAAGTGTTCGCAATGGTGTCAAGTTCCTGACTGTTTTTGCGTTTTCCAGCGAAAACTGGAAACGCCCGGCCAGTGAAGTATCCCAGCTGATGAAAATCTTTCTGCGTGCCCTCGACAAGGAAGTCAACGAACTGCACGAAAACGGAATATGCCTGCGATTTATCGGTGAAAAGTCCGATTTTGAAGCTGAAATGCAGACAAAAATGACAAATGCGGAAACCCTCACCGCCACTAACCGGCAATTGGTAGTCAATATCGCCGTCAATTACGGTGGGCGCTGGGACATCACCCAGGCAGCCAGGAAGCTGGCTGAAGCGGTGGCTGAAGGACACATGGCCGTTGCAGACATCGACGAGTCACGGATTGCCGCTTTTCTTGCATTGGCTGATTCACCGGATCCGGACCTGTTTATCCGGACCGGTGGAGAAATGCGCATCAGTAATTTCCTGTTGTGGCAGTCCGCCTATACAGAGTTCTATTTTACGCCCATCCTTTGGCCGGATTTTGACACCGGGGAACTCACCCGGGCAATCGCCGCCTTTCAATCGCGCGAACGCCGCTTTGGCAAAACCAGCGACCAGGTCAGGAGTACCATTAGTGCTTAAGCAGCGTGTCCTGACTGCAGTGTTACTGCTGCCATTGGTCATGGCTGCAATCTTTGCCCTGCCGCCGAAGTGGCTGATTGTCCTGTTGGCCCTCATATTGCTCAAAGGCAGTGCGGAATACGCCCGCCTCGCGTCGTTTTCCGGCCGCTTTACACACTACCTGTTACTCGAGCTGCAGCTTGTCATCCTGATCGTGCTATTTATTTACAGGGAATATTGGGGCGACCATATCGTCGCAGTCCTGTCCGCTTGCAGCATTGCCTGGTTATTAATGTTCACACGGCTGTTTTTATATCGCGCTGACGATAAGCCCGGCAAGTTTTACCGGCTTGCCGCTTTTTCCACGGCCATCGTATCAATTACAAGTGGCTGGTTCGCCATCAGCTGGTTACGCATGCAAACCGATGGGGCGTGGTTGATCCTGTTGTTGCTGTTGATTGTCTGGGCCGCGGATACCGGCGCCTATTTCGCCGGCAGGCGTTTCGGTAAAAGCAAACTCGCCCCGCAAATCAGCCCGGGTAAAACACGGGCGGGATTGTACGGAGGATTGATCCTGGCTCCGCTGGTCGCGTTATTGGCAGTCTATTTGATGCCGATCGAAAAAATTAACACCCTGCCGCTCATCCTGCTCAGCCTGGTCACGGTGCTGGTTTCCGTGGGCGGTGATTTATTGATCTCCATGCACAAGCGAACCAGTGGTTTCAAAGACTCCGGTAACTTGCTTCCGGGACATGGTGGCGTACTGGACCGGCTGGACAGCCTTCTGGCCGCTGCACCGTTTTTCGCTCTCGGCCTGCTGGTTGCGGGGTTCTGAGGAAATTATCGGTGGCTAGCCAGGGCATTACAGTACTCGGTTCAACCGGTTCAATCGGCGAAAGCACGCTCAAAGTGCTGGCACGTCACCCGGATCGTTATCATGTCGTCGCCCTCAGCGCACATAACAATGTCACCAGGCTCGCGCAGCAATGCCGGCAACACAACGCCCGCTATGCTGTAATCAGCGACGTGGCTAAAGCCCCGGCATTGCAGGCAGCGCTCGATGAACTGCAATGCAAGTCTGAAGTCATGGCGGGGTGCGCCGCGCTCGGAACTGCCGCCAGCATGGATGAAGCCGGGGTCGTGATGGCCGCCATTGTCGGCGCTGCCGGACTCGAACCCACCCTGCAGGCTGTGCAAAGCGGAAAACGCCTGTTGCTGGCTAACAAGGAATCCATGGTGATTGCCGGTGAATTGTTCCGCAAAGCGGCGGCGGAACACGCGGCCACCATTATTCCAGTGGATTCTGAACACAATGCATTGTTCCAGGTATTGCCGGAGCAATTCGAAGACGACCTTGAGAAGTCCGGGGTCGAGCGCCTGATCCTGACCGCGTCCGGCGGACCGTTCCTGCACCGGGACAAAGCCTCACTCACCCGCATCACACCTGAGGAAGCCTGCAATCATCCGAACTGGGAAATGGGCCGCAAGATATCCGTCGACTCTGCCACCCTGATGAACAAGGGCCTGGAGGTGATCGAGGCCCGATGGCTCTTCAATGCCCGCCCCGACCAGATTGAAGTAGTGGTCCACCCGCAAAGTATCGTGCACTCCCTGGTGGCCTATCGTGATGGCTCGGTCCTGGCTCAACTGGGCATGCCGGATATGCGCACGCCCATCGCACATGCACTTGCCTGGCCAGAGCGTATTGAAGCCGGCGTAAAACGCCTCAATCTGACAGATATAGGTAAACTTGAATTTTATGCCCCTGACCTCGATAGTTTTCCGGGTCTGGGGCTCGCATTCCAGGTTCTGGAAGCCGGTGGCAATGCACCCGTGATATTCAATGCGGCGAACGAAATTGCTGTCGACGCGTTTTTACAGAAACGCATCGGTTTTTTGCAGATTGCGTCAACCGTAGCCGCAGCCCTGGATGGATGCGAAACGGCCAGGATATCCGGTTTGGACGACGTTTTGGAGTTTGACCGGATCGCAAGGGACATGACCGACAGGATCATAAGCTCACATTAAGAGAGGAAGTTGAAGTAAACGATGTCTGAATTTATTGGTTCAATCTGGTGGTTGTTAGTCGCACTGGGCCTGCTGATCACATTCCATGAGTTCGGCCACTACTGGGTGGCGCGGCGCATGGGCGTTCGTGTACTCAAATTCTCTATCGGTTTCGGCAAAAAACTGTGGTCGCGCACGGGGCGTGATGGCACGGAATACGTGATTGCCGCCATTCCCCTTGGCGGATACGTAAAGATGCTGGATGAACGTGAAGGTGAGGTCGATAGCCGTGACCTGGACAAGGCCTTCAACCGCAAGTCGGTATGGGCGCGTATCGCCATCGTCATAGCGGGTCCGGCCTTCAACCTGATCTTCACGCTTTTTGCCTTCTGGATGATGTTCCTGGTCGGTATGCCCGAATCCCGGCCAATAGTCGGCGGGGTCGAAGGTATCGCCGCAAGCGCCGGAATTGAACCCGGTGACCGGATTGTGTCCGTGGGCGGTGAACAGACAGATACCTGGTCGCATGCGGTTTTCGGTTTGATTCCATATGCGCTGGATCGCGAGGAAGTCACGCTTGAACTGGAACAGGAAAATGGCCTTCAGCGCCGCCTGGAACTGGACCTGACGCAACTGGGCAGTGATTTCGAAGAAGAAAAAGCCTTGCAGGGCATAGGCATCACGCCGTGGCGTGCAAAGCTGCCGGCCATCGTCGGCGAAATCAGCGCAGACAGCCCGGCCTTGCGCGCCGGATTCAAGGCCGGAGACCGCATCGTCAGTGTCAGTGGAGAAACTGTGCCCGACTGGGCGTGGGTGGGTGCACTGGTGCAGAAGCACGGCTCTGCCAACACGCCTTTAAAGGTGACCGTAGAGCGTGCTGGCGGCGAACTGGATTTGAACGTCACGCCGGAGAAAAGCAAGTCCGGCCTTGTCTCCAGCCGCCTGATATTGGGCATCACGAACCAGGCCGCGAGCGAGGAACTCCAGGCCCAGGTCAATCGGGCCTATTTTTTGCATAAATACGGCCCGATAGAAGGGTTCGGCGCCGCCGCGTCGGAGATGTGGCGCGTGACACGTTCAACGCTCGGCATACTGGGTCGCATGCTAACCGGTTCAGCGTCGGTCAAAAACCTGTCCGGGCCAATCAGCATCGCTCAATTTGCCAACAGTTCGGCCAATGCGGGGGTCTCCAGCTTCCTGTTTTTCCTGGGCGCCATCAGCCTTAGCCTCGGAATCCTCAATTTACTGCCGATTCCCGTCCTGGATGGAGGGCATTTGCTCTATTACCTGATAGAATTAGCCAAGGGCAGCCCGGTGTCTGAAGAAACGCAGGCAAAAGGCCAGTACATTGGCCTGCTCGCCTTATTTGGTTTAATGGGCATTGCATTTTTTAACGATATTTTACGTCTGGTCGGATAGACTTCCTGCCTTAGAAAAAGAAAACCTTACGGATCTGTGTACATGAGAAGAATCTTAATCATCCTGCTGTGCGGCATGTTCTCGATAAAGTCCGCCCTGGCGCTTGATCCGTTCGTCATATCCGATATCAGGGTGGACGGATTACAACGCATTTCCGAAGGTACGGTTTTTAACTACCTGCCCATTGACGCCAATGAATTGCTCACGTCATCGCGGGCGCGCCAGGCGATTCGCTCCCTGTTTCAAACGGGGTTTTTCTCTGATATCCGCCTGGAGCGTGAAGGCAATATCCTGATCATAAACGTCCAGGAGAGACCCGCTATTGCGGCGATCTCGCTGTCCGGTAACAAGGCGATCAAGGATGAGGATATGTATCCCGTTCTCGCGGACATCGGACTGGCGCAGGGCGAGGTGTTCCAGCCGCAATCCCTGGACCGCATCAAGCAGGAACTGATCCGGCAATATTTCAGCCAGGGCCGTTACGCTGTGCAGGTTGACAGCCGTGTTGTTGAACTGGACCGCAACCGGGTGCGCATTTCAATCAACATCAAGGAAGGCAAAACCGCCGAAATAAAACACATCAATATCGTCGGTAACACGCTGTTTGGCGACAAGGAAATCAAAGATGAGTTCGAGTCGAAAATTCCACCTTTCTGGAAGATATGGTCAAAAGACGACCAGTACTCACGCGAAAAACTTTCCGGGGATCTCGAAAAAATTCGCTCTTACTACCAGGACCGCGGCTATATCGATGCCAATGTAGAGTCCACCCAGGTTTCAATCAGCCCGGACAAGCAGGATATTTATATCACTGCGAACATTATCGAGGGTGAACAGTATACCGTTGAAAAAATCCAGGTGACCGGTGACCTCGTGATCGAAGAGGCAACCCTGAGGCGCCTGATCATGACCCAGGCAAATGACATATTCTCGCGTAAGAAGATGGAGCAGAGCGTGGAGAACATAACGGCCATCCTGTCGAACATCGGCTACGCATTCGCGAACGTCAACCCGATTCCGCAGATCGACCGTGAAAACCGGTTGGTTACCATCAACTACTTCGTGGACCCGGGTAAACGGGTTTATGTCAGACAGATCACCTTCATCGGCAATACCGGCACCAAGGATGAGGTCCTGCGCCGTGAGATGCGCCAGTTCGAAGGCGGCTGGTTTTCCCAGGCGGCCATTGATCGCTCCAAGATCCGTTTACAACGCCTGCCCTATTTCGAATCGGTCAATATCGAAACGCCCGCGGTGCCGGGAACAGATGACCAGATTGATGTCGAGGTCACCATCGTGGAGCGTGCCGCCGGCAGTTTCTCAGTCGGCCTGGGTTATTCGCAGGTGCAGGGGCTGATTGCGTCCCTGAGTGTTCAACAGGACAATTTTCTCGGCAGCGGTAAACGCGTCGGGCTGTCACTGTCGCACAGTAAGATTATCAGCAGCTTTTCACTGAGCTACGACAACCCCTATTGGACCGAGGACGGTGTCAGCCGGGGTTTCTACGTGCGCTACCAGGAGTTTGACCAGGCCGGCGCCAATATTTCCACGTTTACCAGTACGGAAGCGGCAGGCGGGATGAATTTTGGGCTGCCTCTGACTGAAGTGGACTACGTACGTGCCGGACTGGGTATCCGGCAAACTGACCTGAACATTGGTTCATTTGTCCGCGAGGTGCAATTTATTGATCCGGATGACCCGGAAAATATCCTTTGTAACGATCTGAACCAGAATGGTATCTGTCCGGAACAGTATTTCGTGCCGCGCCCATTCGACCCGCTTTCAACTTCACTGGATTTCAATGGCGATGGCCAGCTCGATGACAGTGAGCGCGATTTCCGCACCTACGACTTTACTGCTTCCTGGACCCGGGATACGCGTAACCATTTCCTGAACCCGACCCGGGGATCTTCGCAGCGCCTGGGCATGGAAACCTCACTACCCGGCAGTACCCGCCAGTTTTACAAGCTTTATTACCGAGCGGCAAAGTACATTCCGATATGGGGCGACCTGGTCTTGTCGTTCCACGGTGACCTTGGATATGGCGATGCCTACGACAACTATGACAACGAGTCACTGGCCCAACCCGTTGATACCGAGTTGCCGGAAGACGTAGAGTCGGCCTGCCTGGAAGAAGAGGTGATTACCCTCGATACCGGCCTGCCGTTTTTCGAACATTTCTATGGCGGCGGCGTGCGTGACATACGCGGTTTTGAAGACAATACGCTGGGTCCGAAAGATGGCCCCCTAAGTTGCCGTGCGGTGGGTGGCGACGTGAAAATTTCAGGCGGAATGGAAATCGCCATCCCGACACCTTTCACCAAGGGCGGCGGTTCCCGTATTGCCCTGTTTTTCGATGTTGGTAATGTATACGAGAATCTAAGCGCTGTTGACGCCAGCCTTTTCAGGGCCTCAGCCGGTATCTCGGTGACATGGCAGGCTCCAATCGGACCGATCATCATGAACTATGCCTTCCCGATCCGGGAGTTCAAGGGTGATCGCACTGAATCCCTGCAGTTTTCCTTTGGAACCACTTTCTAAAACGTAAATCGCTTAATACTTAATACAAACCCTCAAAAAGAGTACAATTCGGGGTTATGAAGCGCTTTCTGCCAACAGTGGTGTTGTTCCTGATGGTCGTTGCCTCCCCGGCAATGGCCCAGCAGTTGCGTATTGGTTACGTCGACATGAAGCAGGTGTTGGACAACGCGCCGCAGGTTCTGGCTGGTCGGGAAAAGCTGGATCTTGAATTCCGCCCCCGCAATGAAACCATTGAATTTCAGGAACGCCAGGTGCAGGCCATGGATGACCGCTTGCAACTGGGTGACCTGACAGAAGACGCGCGGATTCGCCTCGAGCGCGAACTGCGTGAAATGCGGCGTAACGTCAACCGGCAAAAAGAAGACCTGCGCGATGAACTATCCTTCAGGCGCACTGAAGAAGTTCAAAAGCTGGAGGACCAGATCAACCTCGCAGTACAGCAGATCGCAAGGGAAAACGGCTACGACCTGATTCTCTCAAGCCCTGTAATTTACGCCGATCCATCACTGGATATTACCGGGTTAATCCTTGACCAGCTCAGGCTGGAGTATGAAGCGGACAAACGGGAAAACTCGCTTCGCTAGCGTCCATGCTTCGCGACACGAAGATATAGTCCACCACTTTCATGCACGAACCTATCTGCAGAATCAGGCTTTCAGATTTGGCGGAGCATTTCGAACTGCCGTTCAATGGCAATGGCGATACTCTGATTGATGGAGTTGGTACGCTGTCTGATGCCACCCCGTCCCAGCTCAGTTTTCTATCCAATCCGGCTTATCGTGGACAGCTCAAGACCACACGGGCAGCCGCGGTTATTGTCGCAGCAAGTGATGTGGATGACTGCCCGGTTAACTCACTGGTTGCTGATGACCCCTACGTCGCTTACGCAAACATTGCCGGACGATTTGATCCGCGAAGACCGGCCATGCCGGGAATACATGATTCCGCCTGTATAGATCCCGGGGCCAACCTTGGCAACGATGTTCATGTCGGCGCAAACGCGGTCATCGGTCCGGGATGCGAAATCGCAGATGCAGTGTCAATTGGTCCGGGATGCATATTGATCGCAGATTGCACGGTCGGGGAAAACAGCCGGCTGGTTGCTGGCGTAACGATTTGTGAAGGAGTTTCGATCGGTAAACGCACCATCATCCACCCCGGCGCCGCCATCGGCAGCGATGGCTTTGGCCTGGCGTTTGACCACGATCGCTGGATTAAGATACCCCAACTCGGTAGTGTCCTGATCGGCGATGATTGTGAAATCGGCGCCAACACCACTATTGACCGCGGCGCGATTGGCGATACCATTATCGGTAACGACGTCAGGCTCGATAACCAGATTCAGATTGGTCACAATGTAGAGATTGGCGACCATACGGCAATGGCCGGTATGGTGGGCATCTCGGGCAGCACGCGGGTTGGCAAATATTGCATGTTTGCAGGTGCTTCCGGGGCCGCTGGTCACCTGAGCATTGCCGACCGGACCACGGTGAATGCCCAAAGCGTGATCACCCGGTCCATCAATCAACCGGGAACCGTATGGAGCGGCACAATACCGGCGCAGCCCGTACGGGAATGGAATCGTTCCATGGCGCACTTGCGCAGGCTGGATAAACTGGTGCGACGCGTATTGAACCTTGAAAAAAACCGGACGAAGCTGAGAAATGACTGAACAAATAATCGAGACTCCGATTGAAAGCGATGAGATAGAGAAGATTCTGCCGCACCGTTATCCGTTTTTGCTGATCGACCGGGTTCTGGCCTACACGCTGGAGCCGGAAATCACACTGACTGCATTGAAGAACGTGTCAGTCAACGAACCGTTCTTTACCGGTCACTTTCCCGGCAAGCCCGTCATGCCCGGTGTGCTGATACTGGAGTCCCTTGCACAGGCCTGTGGCATGCTGGCGCACATTGCTCTCGCAACCCAGGCAGATCCCGGCGGGATCTATTACCTGGTCAAGATTGACAACGCCAGGTTTACCCGCAAAGTCGTACCGGGTGACCAACTCATCCTGGAGGTCACACAAACCCGGATATTGCGTGGCATGGGGAAATATGCTGCCCGTGCCAGCGTTAACGGCGAAGTTGTCGCCAGTTGCGAACTCATGTGTTCCAGCGGCTAGCTTTAGTTTCCGAATTTATCAAGGAGGTCAATACATACCATGATCCATCCTTCAGCCCTGGTAGACCCCAAAGCAGAACTTGCCGATGATGTCGAGGTGGGTGCTTTTTCTATCATTGATGCCAAGGTCCGAATTGATACCGGTACGCGTATCGGGCCACACGCGGTCATTACCGGCCGCACGACGATTGGTAAAAATAACCGGATTTTCCAGTTCACCTCGATCGGTGAAGAGCCCCAGGACAAGAAGTACGCCGGCGAAGACACCGAACTCATTATCGGTGACGGCAACACCATCCGAGAGCTTTGCACCTTCAGCCGCGGTTCCATGCAGGGGGGCGGTGTCACCTGTATCGGCAACGACAACTGGATCATGGCCTGCGTGCACATTGCGCACGATTGCATTCTCGGTGACCACATTATCATGGCCAACAATGCCTCACTGGCCGGTCACGTGACGGTTGGCGACCATGCAATCCTCTCCGGATACTCGCTGATCCACCAATTCTGTTCGGTTGGTGAACACAGCTTTACATCCTTTGCCAGCCACGTGAACCAGAGTATTCCCCCTTACGTGACAGTTTCAGGTGAAAAAGCCAGAGTCAAGGGTATCAATGCGGAAGGCCTCAGGCGGCGCGGCTTTACTTCCGAACAGATTACCCAGGTGCGACGCGCCTACAAAGCCATCTACCGTGAAAGCCTGTCCCTGGAGCAAGCCATTGAGAAACTGACCGAAATGGCGGTGGATTCCTCTGAAATTCGACCATTGGTGGACTTCTTGAACGCTACTGAGCGCGGCATCATTCGCTAATGATTATTGCCCTGGTAGCGGGGGAAGCATCCGGCGATCAATTGGGCGCCGCCCTTATGGAGGCGATTCGCGCGCGCGAACCTGACGCCCGTTTTTTTGGCATTGGCGGCCCGCTGATGGAATCAGCAGGTATGGAGTGCTGGTGGGATACCAGCGAACTTTCGCTGATGGGGCTCGTGGAAGTCATCTCGCATCTGCCCCGGCTAGTGAGACTGAGGAAGCAGCTGGTCAAGCGGCTTGTGCAGCTCGACCCGGTCATTTTTATTGGCATCGACGCGCCGGACTTTAACCTCGGCGTGGAGAAAAGACTCAAGGCGAAATCCATACCGGTCATCCACTATGTCAGCCCCACTGTCTGGGCCTGGCGGTCAGGCAGGGTCAAATCAATTGCCCGGGCCACGGACCGGGTCATGTGCCTTTTTCCCTTCGAGCCCGATTGCTATCGGCAACAGCCGGTGGCCGCCGACTATACCGGCCACCCCATGGCCGATGAGATCCCGCTACAGGTTGACGCTGTTGCAGCCCGCGAAGAACTTGGGGTTGATGCGAAGAATGTATGTATCTCACTGCTGCCCGGCAGTCGCATGAGTGAAGTTGAGAAATTAACCGCCCCCATGCTGGATGCAGCGGAACTACTGGCACACCGGGACCCTGACACGCTGTTCCTGTTGGCCGCCGCAAACGGCGTGATACATCAGTACCTCGAGTCCGAACTGAACCGCTATCCCGGATTGAATGGCCGGATTTTTTCGAACAAAAGCAAACGGGTTATGGCGGCCGCGGATGTCGTCATCTGTGCCTCGGGTACAGCTACGCTGGAAGTCATGCTGGTCAATCGCCCGATGGTGGTTTGCTACCGCTTGGCCGGCACCACATACAGGCTTGCGACCTGGTTCAACCTGGTCAAAAGCCGGTTTTTCGCCCTGCCAAACATCCTTTCTTCAAAGGCTTTGGTGCCGGAACTGCTGCAGGGCGAGGTCACAGGTCAGCGCATTGCACAGGAGGTCCGTCGCTGGCTGGATCAACCACAAAAGCGGGCTGACCTTAAAAATCAATTTGATTTGCTGCACGGGCAGTTGCGAATGAACGCTGCAGCCACGGCGGCAGATGTTGTCCTGCAACATGTTGCAATGAAACAACCATGACACCCGCGCTGGTGGCTGGCGTAGACGAAGCGGGTCGGGGGCCACTGGCCGGGCCGGTGGTGGTGGCTGCAGTCATCCTGCCCGAAACTTATGACCTGCCCTGGCTGGATGATTCAAAAAGACTCACTGCGGCGAGACGCGAACGCCTCGCCCCTCAAATTGAAATGCAGGCCCTGGCATTCGTGGTGGAATTCGTGCCGGTGGAGGAGATTGACCGGGTTAACATCCTGCAGGCAACTCTCAATGGCATGCGGCGCGCCGTAGAAAAACTCGAGCCTTCACCCCGGCGGGTCAAGATTGACGGAAACCGTGCACCGCGTCTTGGCTGCGAGGTCGAAACAGTGATTGGTGGTGACGGCCTGGTCGCTTCCATTTCTGCCGCATCGGTGCTTGCAAAAGTTTGCCGGGACCGCTTCATGTTATCAATGCACGAGCGTTATCCGGAATACGCTTTTGACCGGCACAAGGGTTATCCGACCGCCCTTCACCGGGAACGCCTGAAAACCCTGGGGCCCTGCCCCATTCACCGGCAGTCATTCGCGCCCGTGCGCAGGGCCATACGAGTGCAGGGTAACTTGAGTGCCCGGTGAGGGTGAGTCAAAGCTGACCAGTTCACGCGGAAGCGAAGCCGGCCGAAAATTATTCGGCGTCTATGAACGACTCAATGTCTTCCCCGGTAACCGGTCCGAGGAAGGTTTTGACCGGGTATCCTTCAGGGTCGAGGATGATGGTCGTAGGTAGCACTTTGGGCGCACCGAATGGTTCCGGCGGCGCATAAACATCAACCAGCAATATCGCGTAGCTGGGCTGAAACTCCTTCAGGAAAGCATCGAAGTTTTCCGGCTCAGTATCTTCAAAAGCCAGGCCGAGAACGACCACATCCTCACGAGCCGTGTGCAGGGCCGAGAGGTCCGGAATCTCTTTTCGGCATGGTGCACACCAGGTTGCCCAGTAATTCAGAACTACCCAGCTGCCCCGTAACTCCGCCACGCTGAGGTCCTCGCCATGCAGGCGCTGGAGAGAAAAATCTATCGGCTCATCACTCTCATAGTCCGCCCGCAAACCGGTTGCCGCCATCATCAGGCAGGCCAAAATAACGCTCAGTGACTTAATCATTCGTGCTCCAAATCCTGGTTGCCCGCGCGGGCGTACATTTCTTTCAGCGACTGCTTCATCGCCAGGTCGCCAAGCTTAACAGATTTGAAGAACTCCGCATCCCATTCGCTGCTGCTGGGAACGTCGAACGCCTCATTGACAGGCAGGTAAAACTCACCTGCGCGATATAAATCGAAAAAACTGACGGTTTCCAGATCCCGGCATAACAGCCAGCTTCCTGACTCATTGCGCGTTACGATTCCAGCATTGAATAACTGGCCCAATTGACCCGCCAGTTCGGTTTCCGTCGAACCTTCCAGCGACTCCAGCAGTTGCTCCATTGACAGGGATTCACCATTGCATTGCGCCTTCCTCAAGTAACCCACCAGGCGGTAAGCCAGCAAGAACCTCCATTTTTTCGGCCAACCCCAGTCAACCCTTCGATCGTTGAATGTCGTCAGCGAAGCCGCCAGGGACGCACCCAGCAATACCACTATCCATACCAGGTATATCCAGAACAAAAATATGGGAATGGATGCCAGAGCACCGTATATAACGTTAAAACTGGCATTTGCCACGAAGGCCACGAACGCCTTTCTTGCCAACGCAAACAGAACCGCGGAAAAAAAAGCACCGACAATGGCATGTGTAATGCGGACACTGCGGTTGGGCACCAACATGAACATCAACGTGAACGCCAGCCAGGAGAGGGAAAAGACGCCCATGACACGCCAGCCTGAATGCGTCGATGCGCCGAAAGT
The DNA here is from genome assembly GCA_013042835.1 of Lysobacterales bacterium. GTDB lineage: Bacteria > Pseudomonadota > Gammaproteobacteria > Xanthomonadales > SZUA-36 > SZUA-36. Next base: position 18,744 of record JABDPJ010000070.1, on the reverse strand, counting down.
CATCTGCTCGAATACAGGCTGGGCACTCAGGGCGATAGCGGCACCTAGGGCCAACGGGCCCAGCGTCAGCACAGCCCAGTACATGATCACCCTGTTACGAATGCTGCGGGCTGCGGGCACCCGCCAGATCAGGTTAAAAGCCCTTTCGATCCTGACCATCAACAGCAACGCGGTTAGAATCAAAACTACCGTCCCGGTTACCTGGAGCTTGCCAATGCTGTCGAGAAAACCGGCCAGGTAGGACTGCACCTGGTCTCCGGAAGCGGGCACAAAATTACTGAATACGAATGACTGCAGTTGGTCGCTCCATTGCTGGAAAACCGGGAATGCCGATGCCACACCGAATACCACTGCCAGCAGCGGCACCAAAGACAACAGGCTGGTGTAGCTCAACGAGGCTGCTTCATCAAACAACCTGTCTTCTTGGAAATGACGCCAGACATGGGCTGCCAACCGCTTGACACGGGGAATGCTGCTGAAAGATTCCAGTACGTTCACGCTTTTCTCCAAAAGCAGTTAAATCCAGATCCCCATGACCTTGTTTGGCTTCAGGATTCCCTGGAGAATAAAGCCAGTCCCCACGCGGACAATCCTTTGATCACACCATACATTAGCCGATTACGGCGGTATAATGAACAGTCCGATCAAACAGAAACAAAGGTTACCAGCTTGAAAGTCCAAATACTGCACAACCCACGCTGTTCCAAATCCCGCGCCACGCTCCAGTTGCTCAAGGATAATGGTGTTGAACCCGAGATTGTCCCATACCTGCAAAGCCCGCCAGGCCGGAAACAGCTTACCTCGATTCTCGCCAAGCTCAATTTGCAACCCAGGCAACTGATGCGCAAGGGCCAATCGGAATACAAGGCAATGGGGCTGGAGAATGTTGCGCTCAGCGATGACGACCTGATCGACGCCATGTTGGAAGCGCCGATTCTGATTGAACGGCCCATTGTACTGGCCAACGGCAAAGCCGCCATTGGGCGTCCACCCGAATCCATACTCGAAATACTCTGAAACGCTGGACACAACTCATGCTGGCTGCCTACCTGGCCACCCTGGCCTGGCAGGTCATATGGCATGGTCTGCTGCCTGTGCCCTGGGGGTCGCGCAACGGCTGGCTGGCGATCGCAGCTTGTTTGCCCTTGCTGATACCACTGGCAGGCATGGTGCGCCTCAAATACCGCAGCATGGTTTGGGCAGGATTAATTCTCATGCTCTATCTTGCAATAGGCATCATGGAAGCGTGGAGCAATCCATCGCAGAGAATGCCTGCGCTCCTGCAGGTCGCACTGGTGGTTTTTTACCTGGTCGCATTCAGAAATCGCAACCGCGGCTGACTGGATACTGAGCTTAGGCCCGGTTCAGGGTAATCGACCGATAACAACCTGGGCCTTGCCTGCCGGTATCGTTTATTGCTGCGGCTCAGCCGTTACCTCGATTTCCTGCAACGGTTCCGGACGCGCTATGAAAAGCTGGCGGTAGAGCAGGTTGATACGGGTCAATGCGTACATCAGGCTGCCGGGAATCGATCCCTTCCGGCGCAATTCCTCCGGTTGTTTCAGCCAGACATCCCGCAATCTGTTCACCCGCTCCCGGGCAATTCCATTCACGGATGTAAGGGCTACGTTCTGCTCCCTGAATCGCCGCATGGTGCGCCCGTCCAGCAAGCCTGAATCGCCGGCGACTGCCATCCGGATCGTGTCCTGGTTAAACATTGATTCCGGATAGAAAAGCATCATCTGCATCCTGATCATTGCCTTGGCAATCGAAACCTCTGACATTTCATCGAACAATGAAACGTCTTCACCCTGTGAATCCCTTGCATTTGGCAACAGGACCCGCTGATAAATGTCTTCCTGTCCCGCCTGGTACACAGCTTGCAGGTGCTGGTTAAGTCGTATCGTGATATCCGGAACCTCCGGAACTTCCTGCTCTGTCACTCCGATGCCTGTTACAAACCAATCACGCCACTCGGCTCCCCTATCCCAGTTATTTTGCATCAGGCGTGAAGGCAGCTTTCTTGACGCTGCAAGATAGGTCAGTCGGTCGGGTACTATTCCGCCCCGTTTCTCGCGCAAAGGGGTCACTACCCGGCTACCCACCCATTCCACGGGGCAACTGTCATTCAGGACTTCAGCGGAAGTCTGCGCAAATAAGTAATGGTACTCTTCAGGACTGGTAAAGCGGAAATCGAATATGTCGGTTTCCTGTTCACCTTCGATATAGCGGCCCACCAGGTTGAAACCCAGGCGCCCATAGTAATTGGCGACGTTTTCATCATCGGCACGAACCAGCTCCGAACGGCGTTGCACCCACTCCATATCACGGTAACAAATCTCGATACGGCCCATACCCGCCTGCTCTGCAATCAGGTACTCGTCCGGAAACAGACCGATAAGTGCCCGCGTGGTGCTGAGCGCCCCGGACATTTCGCATACCGCCCTGGTATCACACGGCCCAATTTGCAGTTCCACGGGCCTGTACCCGGTTGTCTGTGACGCATCCTCATCAAGCAGTATATCCGCCCCTGGGCTGAGCCGCTGCGCGCGAAAATCCGCCTCGGCTTTTTCAATACCTGATTCCAGTTCACGCAGCGCCAGTTCATAATCGGTCATGACCCGCCTGACCACGTCATTAATACCGGGACCGGCATCAGCCAGGCACTGTGCCTGTTCTGCCATGTCCCGGATCAACTGCCCGCCGATATTGCGCATTTGCGTCAGGCGCGCTTCATTTTCTGACGAATTAAAAAATTCGGGTGAGTGCTCAGCAAACCACGTCAGCGTGGTGGCGAGGACTGCCCACTCCAGCGGGTTTGGCAATGTATTCGCAGGCGGCTGGCAAGGCGTGGAATAACGCTCGTCGAGCCATCCGATCGCAAAATTGATTCGCTGCCAGGGCGTCACGCTCAATTCCCGCCGTAACGTGTCGGTGGTAAACGGACCATTCATATCGCCGGACAACTCGGCCAGACGGGTATCCCGTTCTGCCAGTCTTAGCAGCGTCTCCATGCAACCATCAAACTGCCGGCGCGTCATGGTCGGCTGACCGTCCTGATCGCGGCCTGCTGCAATGCTTATACAGATGTTGATTTCTTCGACAATCCGGCCACGCACCGGTGTATCGAAGTAATAACCCATATCCGGAATCAACAAAGCCAGTTGGGCAACTGCATCAGCCAGCACCCCCCTTGAAGCCTTGATGTCAACTGTCCTGGGCGCAGGAACTTCGACCGCCGGTGATTCACCGTCCGGCTCACTGGCTTCAGCCTCTGTTTCCGGACCTGGCTCAATCGCATAAGCCTCGGTAATTTCGAGCAAAACTTCATAAGTTGCCGTCATCGCGGCATTCAGGCTCGGGTCTACGCTGGCAAAGTCAGCGGCGTAATGCGCCGATATGGCAGGTAACTCGGCAACCAGCCAATCGACCAGGTAAAAAGCCTGCTGATTCTGTTCCGGAAGCTCAAGCAACCTGGATGTAATTGCCAGCAAACCCTGCGCAAAATTAAAATACCGGCCATCATGCAAACCATCAATCAGGCCCGCAAGATAAAGGGCATCCCTGAGCTGGTCGCGAGTCCTGGGGTTTTCAACCGTTGGTGTTTGTGCCAGCCTGGTCAGCAGAGAATAGCGGAGTTGAATCAGGCCCGTGCTATCCGGTGGCGCGACATCAACCGCACTTACCACCAGCCGTGACAGCGCCTGCATGAGCTCCTCGACCGTCAGCTGCCCAGCTTCGGGTTCACTGCCAGGCTCCGCTGCTTCCGGCAGCTGCCGGTCAGTAAACCAGGCAATTTCAACCTCCTTCCAGGCAGCGTGTCGGGTCTCGCCGGGCGCCGTCAAAAGCAGGAACGCATCCCAGGTAGCGATAGCGTCGGCCTCTATCTCGTATAGCAAAACCGGGACATTGGCGGCAGCAAGCCGGGGGGTGGCCCGCTGAAAAACCTGGTAAATCAGTACGGGCTCTGGTGTCCGCCCGGGAAATACCAGCGACATATCTTCCAGGTCATGCTGTTGCAGTTCCCCCAACACGAGCCAGGCAGCCGGATCAAGCACCGAACTGTGGGGTTTGACCCATCCGAACTGGTCGACCAGCATCTGCAGCCAGGCCCGGTCATCGAGAAAGTTCTGCGCCAGGGCGGCGTGATCGACCTCGAGGTCGGAATTGCCCCTGGTCCGGTCCAGTATTTTTGCGGCCACCGCCAGGTCAAGCAACGCTTGATTTCGCAATTGGGGTGTCGCCAGCGCCATTGCCATTTGCTGGCTGTCCGGCAGCACAACGGTTATCTCTTCAGGTTCTTCTGCAGCCTCCGGAAGCGCTTCCGAAGTTACCGGTTCGGTTGGTTCCTGTTGCTGGTTTTGTGCCTGAACTCCGAAAGGCAGGCTTAAACAGAACACCCAAAACAGCACCCACAATACGGTGTTAAATCCGTTATGGTGAGAACGTGTCGAGTTTGCTCTACTCTGCCGGACCTTTTGATTCATATTTATTTATCCGTGGCGCTTGCAAGCTATACTAACCGCTGCAATATAGCAGCAACAATGAATTCTGTTAGGCAATAATAATGAAAAAACTACTAATTGTTACCACCGGCGGCACAATTGACAAAATTTATTTTGACGATATGAGTGACTTCCAGATCGGCGAACCGCTGGTTGGAAAAATCCTCGAGCATCTGCAGGTCGGATTTGAATTTGAAGTCAACTCACTCATGCGCAAGGACAGCCTGCACATGACAGACGAAGACCGGCAAACAATCCATTCCGTCGTTGAGGCCAGTGATGCGCAGCACGTCCTGATAACCCATGGCACGGATAACATGATAAAAACCGCCAATGTGCTCACTGACATTCCCGCTAAGACCATCGTGCTGACAGGCGCGCTGAACCCGGCGCGTTTTCGTGACACCGATGCAGTATTCAATATTGGTTGCGCCGTCGGTGCCGTGCAGGCACTCCCGCCCGGTGCCTGGGTGGCGATGAGTGGTACCATTTGGGATCCGCGAAAGGTTCGCAAAAACCGCCAGAAAAATCGCTTTGAGGCAATCGAACCTTCCTGATTTTCTGTTTGTAATGCAACGGTTCACTACTGTCACCATTTATAATAAAAAACCGGCGGCAACTCAGTGGTGCCGCGTCAATCCGGAATGTAAAAATGCCAAAAGCCAGTGATTTAAAAAAGGGTTCCGTGGTGGAACACGAAGGGGAAGTGTTTGTCACGCAGCACATCGACAAGCGTAACCCGTCAGCGCGGGGTGCTTCGACCCTTTTCAAGGTCCGTTTCACCAACGTGCGCAGCAACCAGAAGCTGGAATTGACGCTCAAAGGCGACGATATTCTCAAGGACGGCGACCTGACCAGGCGCGCGGTACAGTTCTCCTATCGCGAGGGCAACCTGGTCACCTTCATGGACACTGAAAATTTCGACCAGCACACGCTGAACGCGGAAGACCTGGAAGAACACTCGGGTTACATGACAGAAGACCTGGAAGGCATAACGGCATTGCTTGTCGATGGCCTGATCGTTGGCATTGAACTGCCACAGGCCGTGGTACTCGAAATTACCGAAACGGCCCCGGGTATCAAGGGCGCCAGTGCCAGTGCCCGAACCAAGCCGGCGACACTTTCCACCGGGCTTGAAATTCAGGTTCCGGAGTATCTTGAAACAGGCGAACATATCAAGGTGAACACAAGCAACGGCAAGTTTGTTTCCCGGGCCTGACTGAGCGTTTATTAGTCGCCTGCGGGTACTGCAATCCGTGATAACAATCCGGCCGGGATCGAATAGCCCGATGATCGCCGATCCTTGTGTGGAAAATCAGATGTACAGTTTTACGGCGTGAATCAACAATCCGACCAACCCGCCCACCAGGGTGCCGTTGATGCGGATAAATTGCAGGTCCCGACCAATGGCCAGTTCGACCCGGCGGCTGGTATCAGCGCCGTCCCAGGATTTCACCGTGTCACTGATCAGGCTGGCGATCTGCGCGCTGTTGCGCCCCACGATGAACGTAATGGCATCGACAAGCCAGGCATTGACCCAGGCCTGCATCTCTTCATCACCGTCCAGTTCATCGGCCACGTTGACCAGCCATTGGCCGACCTGTTGCTTGATCACTGATTCCGGTGCGTCGAGATCAGCCTCGATTTTGTCCGCCAGTTCGCGCCAAAGGCCGTATAAATAATCCTGCAGTTCATCATTGGCAAGTAATTGCTGTTTGACTTCATCGCCAATCCGGCGGTGTTCCGGGCTATGCTTGAGGTTGTGTGTCAGCTTGTGTATCCACTGGTTGAATTGTTCCCGCAACGGGTGGTCCTGATACAGCGCCATCTCGAATAACTGGTGTTCGATGCGCTCAAGCATCTTTTTCAGGATGCGGTCATCGACAAATCCCGGCACCCACCAAGGGCTCTCCTGTTGGACCTTCGCCCGGATAGCGTCACGGTTATCATGCACCAGTTCGATCGTATGACGTAAAATCTGTGTCAGAATCTGCTGATGCCTTTGCCCTCGCACCAGCCAATCCAGTGTATGTCCGAGTAACGGCGCCAGGCTCACGTCAGCCAGCTGCCTGGCCGACAACCTGGAAAGAAAGCGGCGGACGCGCTTTTCATGTAAAGCACCCAGCGCCCAGGCGAGCATCGCGGCAGAGAGGTCCTCGACGCTGCGGCGGCCTTTTTCGCTTTTCAGCCAGTTGACGACGAAGGCGGCCAGCCTGGCTCTCTGCAGTTTATTCCGAACGACTCCCGGTTTGAGAAAGTGGTCGGCAACGAAGCGCGACATGCTCTCGCCAATGTCATTCTTGCGGTTGGGAATGATGGCAGTGTGTGGAATGGGTAAACCCAGCGGGTGACGAAACAGCGCTACCACCGCAAACCAGTCAGCCAGCGCCCCGACCATGCCTGCTTCGGCAAACGCATGCAGCCAGCCAGCCCAGGATGCGGGATGGTGAAGCGTGAAGAAAAACAGCAGGGCCATCAACAGCAACAACAGCAAAGGTATGCGCTTCATGCGGCGCAGCTGCAGTGCCTTGTCAGCTTCTGCGGGCAATAACGCTGGTTCCACGGTCAGTCTTTACCTTTGTGCTCTGGACTCCCCGTGAACCTTACCTGCTTACGGCTTGATTGTCTGTAGGTACCAGGTCATGAATTTCCAGGTGTAGTCTTCCATGCTGGAATAAGGCCCGGGTTCATAAAACCGTGACCTCACACCTTCCGCATTGCACTCGATGATGCGCTTGTCAGCCTGCGTGGTCACGTCCCACAGCCAAACCAGGCTCTGCCTGTCATAATCCCTGCCCTCCTCAGCCCCGCCGTTGACCAGCCAGGTGATGTCGCACGCGGATTCGTCCAGTGAAACCGGCGTAAACCGGTAGATCACCACGTAATCGCAATACGCCAGTGCGAAACTGACCGGCCCGACCTGGAAATCGGTGGTGCCGCCGTCATAGTCTTTGACCTCTCCCAACAGCGGCGCTACCGGTCGTCCGCTTTCGCTGCCCGTTACATGACCGCGCCACAGCGGGTAACGCTCAAAGGCATAGCCGCTGCCAAGCGCCGGCTCATCCGCATACACGCGGTTGACGGATTTTTCGCTCAAACCACACGCTGCCGCTCGTGACATGACCTCCTGCATCATGGTCGTTGCGCGGGCGCCCGGCCTGGCCAGGGAATGGCCACGGGTGTATTCGGGATGCGAAGGTGCGCAGTGGTAACACTCGGTATAGTTTTCGACCGAGAGTTTCCAGTTGGCTTTAATGGCATAAGTCTGGCGGTGCGCCACCCTGGCCCTGTCCAGGCGGTAAGGACGCAGATACTCGCCGAGATGCTGACGAACCGGGTCAAATGGCGCAGGCTGGTCCGCAAAATTAATGTAAATCATACCTTCCAGTATTTCGGTATGAATCTTCTTAAGCCTGATCCCGGATTTGTCGAAACTCTCCGGCATGTGCGCCGCTGCATGCAAGCTGCCGTCCAGGTCATAGCTCCAGCCGTGATAGCGGCAAACCAGCTTTCGGGAACAGCCTTTTTCCTCGATGCATATCTTTGAACCACGGTGCCGGCAAACATTGATCAGGGCGTTGATCTGGCCGTCACCGGCATGCACGATGACGACTGATTCTCCGGCCATTTCAAACAGGAACCAGTCACCGACAGCCGGGATTTCACTCACATGACCGGCGTATATCCAGCTTCTCAGGAAGACCTCCTCGATGTCACGCCGGTATATGTCCTGATCGGTGTAAAAGGCCTGATCCAGTGAGGTCCTGGCGGTCTGTGCATCAATCAGAGCGGCTATTGCTTTATTGTCCATGTCGTCCCATGTCGGTGTCAGGTTGGCTCAGGCCAGGCTCGCTCCCGCGTGCTGATCCGGCACTGCAAAGCTTGCCGGGAATATACCCCGCAGGTAGCCGAGGCTGATCTCCAGCGCCTGTTGGGGATTCATCTCTGAAGGGCTGAGCAGCAGATCAAGCCATAACCCCACCGTCATGGACACCAGGCCGGTGGCGATATGATCGGCTGTCATTACATAGTTGCCTTTAGCGATAAGTTCCTGGCAAAGACCTGTTAATACCTGCTTGTACTCCCGGCCGTGTTCCGAACAGATTCTGCGGTAAGTCAGCCGGGACCGGCTCTCGCCCCAGAAAGCGAACCAGACAGCCAGCTTGTTGCGCTGACAGATGCGCCTGTCAAAATCCACCCTGACCAGGGATTCCAGTTTATCCGCGGCAGACTCGCCGCTCGAATCAAGGGCGTTGCGCCAGGCAGTGCGATACTCTTCGACGATGAAACGCAGCGTTTCCTCGAGCAGGCGTTCCTTGCTTTGAAAATGCAGATTGATAATGCCCTGGCTGAGGCCTGCCTTACCAGCAACGGTCGCCATGGTGGTCTCGGAAAGGCCGTGTTTTGCTATGGACCGTATGGTGGCTTTTATCAGCTGTGCCTGGCGCTGCTCCTTGGAAGCCGTGCGGCGCTTGGTGCGGGTTGGATTGGCAGGCGGGCTCAAAACAGGTTCTCGTTCTAATTAGCTCAGGCAGTGATCAGTCTGGGGATCAGCATAGTTCGATTCCGGTAATTTTTCAATGAATGAATGATCATTCATTCATTATGGACAACGGTTACAATATGTGCGAATCTAGCGGCGAGGGACCGGGTTACTGATTTATGCACCCGGGAATAAAACCTGGGAGCCAAGCAGCGTGCAAAAATATGATGCCATTGTCATCGGTGCAGGTCACAACGGCCTGACCAATGGCGCGTTCCTGGCCAAGGCTGGGCTCAATGTCCTGCTGCTTGAAAAAAACGATTATATCGGTGGCGCATCCACCAGCCGGGAATTGCACAAGAACTGGATTTATTCCAACGCTTCCTATGTCAGCAGCCTGTTGCGGCCCGAAGTGTACCGCAGTATGAACCTGGCGAAATATGGTTTACAGGTCGTACCCTACGGCGGTAACGCCACCCTATCCAGGGACGGCGATTATATCGGCTCCTATGTCGATCCAGACGCCTCGCGCCGCGAGATGGCCCGATTGAGTCCGCGTGATGCGGACGCCAAGCTCCGCTTTGACCGCGACATCATGCGGCAAAGCCGGTTTATCAGGAAGTTCCTGCTGCGAACCGCGCCCGACCCAACCTCTTTCAGGCCCAGGGACCTGGTGGAAATGTTCACCATGGGTAAAGAAATGCTGAAAATGGGTGAAGACGTTATTTACGACATGATGCGTCTCTACACGATGAGCATTTCCGACTACCTGGATGAATACTTTGAACACCCATTGATCAAGGCCTCCAAGGCCGGCAGCGGCATCATCGGCTCAGCCATGGGCGTCATGTCTCCAGGCACCGCTTACGTGTTGCTGCACCATGCCATGGGTGATGTTGACGGCAACATGGGTGCATGGGGCTTTGCCCGCGGCGGCACGGGTGCGATTGCCAGCGCGATGGCGGACTGCTTCCTGGATCATGGTGGAACGTTAAGGAAAGAAGCTGGCGTAGAACAGATCCTGGTACGTAATGGCAAGGTAACTGGCGTTGCGCTGCAAAATGGCGATGAGTACCAGGCTGATATCGTAGTCTCTGACATGACCCTGCCGCGCACCTTCCTCGAATGCATGGATGAAAAAGACCTTGATCCGGAGTTCATCCGCAAGGTCAGGAATTTCAAAATCCGGGGGTCATCCGGCAAGGTCAATATCGCGCTGGATGGCTTGCCGGAATTTACCGCGCTGGAAGACAACCCGGAACTCATCAAGGGCGATTTGCACGTGGTTGACAGCGTCGAACGGCTGGAGCGTGCCTACGATGACTGGAAAAACGGCACCTGGTCGAAGGACCCTTACCTGGACATACTCATACCCACCCTGACCGACCCGACCATGGCGCCGCCAGGCAAGCATTTCATGTCGGTATTTGTGCAATACGTACCACCAAAGGTCAATGGCAAAGACTGGACCAGCGACCTGCGCGACCAGTTTGCAGAGACCGTTTTCAACCAGATTGAAGCTTACGCCCCCGGCTTCAGGGACCTGATCCTGCATGCGGAAGTTCGCACGCCCTTTGAACTCGAGAATGACATCGGCTTGACGGAAGGCAACATATTCCACGGTGAACTGACCATCGACCAGCTGTTATTTAACCGGCCGATACCAGGATATGCCCAGTACCGCGGCCCGGCAAAAGGGCTGTATATGTGCGGTTCTTCAAACCACCCGGGTGGGGGCATCATGGCAGCACCGGGCGCCAATGCAGCCCGGGAGATTCTCAGGGATATACGCAAGCCCAATACCGTTCCGGAGGGCTGGATGGATGACTGACATGAATAATCACGTCGTGGTCATAGGCGCTGGTCACAACGGCCTGGTCTGCGCCGCTTACCTGGCGCGAGCAGGCCGGCAGGTTACGGTTCTGGAAGCTGCTGAACAACCCGGCGGCGCCGCCATCACGCGCGAGTTTGCGCCCGGTTTCAAGGTGTCTGCTGCCGCCCACCTGCTCTACATGCTGGATGAAAACGTTCGTAAGGAACTGTCGCTGGATACCGCCGGCCTGTCGTTTTCACAGCAGGACATGAAAACCACGGCGCTGGCTGAAGACGGCAACCACCTGGTTATGTCCAAAGACGCAGTGCAGGGTGCAAACATCAGCTCAGAGGACCAGGCCGCGATGAAGGAGTACCGGCGCTTGATGGGTCGCTTTGCCCGCCTGCTCCATCGTATGAACAACCGCATACCGCCAAGAGTTGGCAGCGGCAACCGCGACGACACGATAGGCCTCGCGAAAACCGCGCTTGCTATCCGCATGCTGGGCAGGAAGGACATGCGTGAGTTTCTGCGCATGGCCGGCATCAATATGTATGACATCCTGCAGGAGTATTTTGATAACCCGCTGCTCAAGGGTGCTTTGAGCATGGAAGGCGTGCTTGGCGCGAAGCTCGGCCCCCGTTCCAACAACAGCGTATTTTGCGCCCTGCACCGCATGAGCGGCATGCAGGGCACGGCCTTGCCCGCCGGCGGCATGGGTACGGTCAGCGACGCGCTCGCCAGTGCCGCGCAGAAGCTTGGCGTAAAGATAAGGACGTCTGCGGCAGTCACGAAAGTACTCCTGCAGGGTGACCGGGTTGGCGGCGTTGAGTTGCAGGATGGAGAGCGCATCACGGCCGGCACGGTCGTTTCCAGCGCAGATCCTAAAACGACGTTTCTGAACCTCGTGGGTGCGAAAAACCTGGAGGCCGGCTTCGTCCGCAAGATCCACAATTATCGCAGCTTTGGCAACGCTGCCAAGTTGCACCTTGCCCTGCAAGGCCCGCCCGAGTTCAAAGCGCTGAACCAAAGCCAGCTGGGTGACCGGCTGCTGATTGCGCCGGATATGGACTACGTGGAGCGTGCTTTCAATCACGTTAAATACGGTGAACACTCGGCGCAGCCAGTGCTGGAAATCACTATTCCAAGTCTATATGACGACAGCCTGGCGCCGGCTGGACAACACGTGCTTTCCGCGGTCGTACAATATGCTCCTTATCAATTGAAATCTGACTGGCACAACGGGAAACCGGTCTTTACCGGGCAGGTCATAGACACGCTGGCGAAATATGCACCGGGAATCCGCGACCAAATCCTTCATTGTGAACTGTTGACACCGGTTGATATCGAGAAGGAATTCCGCATCAGCGGCGGTCACTGGCACCATGGTGAGCTGGCCCTGGACCAGTTCATGATGTTAAGGCCGGTGCCGCGTGCGGCACAGTATGCAAGCCCGCTCAACGGTCTGTTCATGTGCGGCGCGGGCAGCCACCCCGGCGGCGGCGTGATGGGCAGTGCGGGCCGCAATGCGGCACGCGCGATACTGGCGCTTGAGAGTTCTGAAGGTCAACAACCATGAATCGAATCAGCGGCAACAAAACCGTCGGCGTTATTGATTACTCGAGTAAGGATCACTACAGGACCAAGGTGTTTCCGAGCCCTTTTTATTCCCGGCAGGAGCCGTTGAATCACCTCAAGGAATGGGGCCGCTGGGCGGACTACCTGTCACCACGCGCCTACACCAGCGCTGACATGGAGTATTTCGCCTGTCGCAATGCCTGCGCGGTTTTCGACCTGACTCCGATGACCAAGTACCGCATCAGCGGAGCGGATGCATTGGCCTACCTGAACCGCCTGGTTACCAGGGATGTTGAAAAAATAAAACCTGGCCGCGTAGGTTATACAGTATGGTGTGCTGATGATGGCAGGGTGGTTGATGATGGCACCATTTTTCATCTGCGGGAAAACCGGTATCGACTGTGCTCGCAGGAGCGCCACCTCGACTGGCTGCTCACCAACGCCATGGGCTTTGACGTCGCGGTAGAGGACGAGACCCACGAGGTTGCGGCACTTGCCTTACAGGGTCCGACCAGTTGCGCTGTGCTCAAGAAAATGGGGCTTGGAGACATCGAAAGCATGAAACCTTTCGATATCAGATTTTTTGACCTTGAAAACACCGGGTTAATGATCTCCCGGACCGGTTTTACCGGTGACCTGGGTTATGAGTTATGGATTGAGCCGCAATACGCTGAATTGTTGTGGGATCGTTTGTTCGAGGCCGGCCGCCTGTACGGCATTCAGCCCATGGGCGACGAAGCCCTGGCCATGCTGCGGGTTGAGGCCGGTTTTATCCAGGCAAACCACGAGTTTCTGAATGCAAACGCGACCGTGCGGAGCAGTCATACCCGCTCACCATTCGAACTCGGCCTGGGTTGGCTGGTCCACTTCGACAAGCCGAACTTCAATGGCCGTAAAGCACTGCTGGAAGAGAAGCAGCGTGGCCACCGCTACAACCTGGTGAAACTTGACATTAACGGCAACAAACCGGCCACGGATTCATATGTCTTTACCACTGGCAAAAAGTTTGCCGGCACGGTGACATCGGCAACCTGGTCTCCGTCAGCCAAGGCCAGTATCGCGCTGGCAACACTCAAGGCGCCCCACGGCCGCCCGGGTGAGGAATTCCTGGTCGAAATCTACTATCAGAAAGAGCTGAAATGGAGCCGGGTCATGGCCAGGGCGCGGGTCGTTGAAGGGGTTTTCTTTGACCCGCCGCGAAGGCGCCAGACACCACCGGCCGATTTCTGATACCCGGGCACAGACGACAATCAGCTATCCGCCACAACCCGGCGCAGATCTTAGTCCCCGATGGCGGGCGTCTTGGCAGGTTGGCCGGGAATGTCCTGCACCATTGCCGGCAGCAGGTAACCGGGCAAACGACTGCGTAGCTGCGCGTAAATCCGCGCACATTCCCGTCCTGGCAGATCAAAGTGCGCTGCGCCCTGCACCTTGTCCAGGCGGTGCAGATAGTAGGGGGTGATGTGGCTTTCAAACAGGCGGTTCGACAACTCGACCAGCGTTGACGCGCTGTCGTTGACGCGCTTGAGTAACACAGACTGGTTAAAGAGCCGGTAGCCCGTTTTTGACAGCAACTGGAATGCCGCCTGGTTGCGCTCAGAAATCTCATTGGGGTGGTTGATATGCGTGACCATTACAACCTGCCCGTCAAATCCCTGTAAAACCTCAACCAGGTCCCGGGTTACCCTTTCAGGCAACACCGATAACAGGCGGCTGTGTATACGCAGGGTTTTGATATGCGGAATCCGGTTGAGACTGGCGACCAGGTCCGCTAATTTGCCGTCACTTACCATCAACGGGTCGCCACCGGATAAGATCACTTCGTTCACATCATCATGCTCGGCCAGGTATTTCATCACCTGGCCGCCCTGGTCGAAGCCAACGCGGGCCTCGCCATAAGGGAAATGGCGCCTGAAACAATAGCGGCAATGAATTGCGCATGCTCCTGTCAGGGTCAGAAGCACACGGCCTGCGTACTTATGAACCAGGCCGGGCACCCGCATGAATTGTATATCGCCAACAGCATCCTGCAGGTAGCCTTCAACCCGCTGCAATTCCTGTGTTCCCGGTAAAACCTGGAGCAGTAGCGGGTCTTGCGCGTTACCTTTCTCGATTAGAGAGGCGAAATACCGGGTCACCCGAAACGCGAATTCGTGCTCCGATACCAGCTGTACTCTTGAGACATCTATCCCACAATATTTCAAGAGTTCATACGGATCCCGAAAGGAGTCTGCCAGAACGGTTTTCCAGTGCTGCCTGCCGGGCGCGGCCAGGCTTACCGGAGTTGATATCGTAGCAGATGACACTATGACAGGGCTCCGGGTACGTGGTTACTTCTTGGAGGTCTTCTTGTAAGAACGGACCAGGCGGCTGTCCGCATTCTCTTTGTAAGCCTTCGCCGCCGCCAACAGTACGTCCGGGTGCAGGCGGACCTTGTAATCCGGGTTGATATAGGCAAAGTTGATAATGCCGTCCGTTCCAATGATGTACGTGGCCGGAGCCGGCAGCACATGGTGTGTCTCACCCGAAGCACTTTCCAGGTCAATGCCGTAACCAAGATAGCGCTGGTTCAGTTCATCGTCGACGCGAAAGGCGAGTCCGAATGCGCGCGTAGCATGCAGTGAAGCATCTGAATATACCGTATAACCAATACCCGGATCATCGAGGCTTTCGAGCAGTAAGTCCGGCTTGTCGATACTGATGAACCAGATATTGAAACCCATATTCTTCAGCTGTTCTTCTGCAAACCGCATTTCAGACAAGTGCAGGTTGCAATAGGGACACCACCCACCACGGAAAAACGTCAGTACAACGGGCCTGGTCTGCGACTGCGCATCAAATTCGAATAGCTTGTTTTCAACGTCCCTGACCGTGAAATCCGGCGCCTGCATGCCAACCAGCAGCGGCTGCACCAGCTCTGCACTCTCATGGATTGCTTCGCGGCCGTCTGCTGCCATGACAACAGCTGAACATACCATCAATATCAGGGCAATCAGCCCGGTTGAGACTTTTTTCATTATTTTTCCTGTTGATTGAACGGTAAACAAGACCGTCACTACGGCCATTCTATTGCAAAACAACGGTGTTGCCGAAAGATACCGGCAAATTTCCTGGACGCAACCTTGAAATTCACTTGTTTTAATCATGCAACGGTTTCGCCCTATCTTTTCCTTTTATTGATTCAAGTCAACACCTGCATGATGTGCTTTGCTAATATTCGGTTTTGATTCCTCAACCACCTTCTGGAGTAATTGAAATATGCGTACCAAGATGAAAATTGCACTGTCTGCTGCGATTGCCATGGGGCTTGGCCTGGCAAATACGGCGACAGCGTTTGAACCGGGTGACTGGCTGGTCCGTGCCGGTGCTTCTTATGTTAATCCTGCGTCGGATAACAGCGACATCGTGTCGGTTGAACCAGGCACGAGCTTCACGATCAATTTGACCTACATGATGACGGATGTCTGGGCCATTGAAGTATTGGCAGCCTATCCTTTCAAACACGACATCGAGTTGCTGGATGGCACCAAGGTCGGCAGCACCAAGCATTTACCGCCTACCGTCAGTTTGCAATACCACTTCCGGCCCACTGAACAGTTCCAGCCTTATGTTGGCATCGGCCTGAACTACACTACCTTCTCCAGCGAGAAAACCACTGGTCCACTCGAGGGTACTGACCTCAAGCTGGGCGACAGCTGGGGCCTGGGTGGCGAGATTGGCTTTGACATGATGTTCAATGATGACTGGTTCTTCAATGCCAATGTACGCTATCTCGATATCGATACCAAGGCCAGGCTGGACGGCGCAAGCCTGGGCAACGTCAATATCGATCCCTGGGTTTTCGGCGGCCACATCGGTTTCCGTTTCTAGTTTTATCTCCTCCACCTTAAGGGGCCGTCATGGCCCCTTTTTTTTGCGGGTCATTCATAACAATATGGCTAGCCTGTCCGGTTCACTGCCGCCTAGCCCTCAAAGCTCTTGTCAATGCTGTGGCACAAGCCGCAGGACACAATTTCACCGGCCGCAAGCGTGGCGCGGACCACACCGTCCGCGTCCTTCAATACGCGATCGACCGGGACGCGTGACAGGCGGGTGCCCCGGTGATCCGCACCGTGACAGGCCGCACACTGGTCTTCGCCGTTAAGCCAGACAAAGTCTTCGTGGTAGAAATCGCCCTTGCTCTTGATCCAGTTCGGGTCATTAACCGGGTGCATACCGTGGGGTCCGTTCAGTGTGCCGTTGGGGAAGCTGTTGGCTTCATGGCAGACCCTGCATTCGCTGATGGTGCCGGCATGCCCCTGCAACTGGATTGCGGTGACATTGTCGTTGGCGTTCAGGTCCCGGTTGGGCCAGATAGCGTGGGGACTGCCATGACAGGCCTCGCAGGCAATTCCGGCGTGGTTATCCAGGCTGTTCCGGTACAAGGTGCCGGGATTTTCTGCAAAACGCGAATCCGCCATCTCGATGGGAGTGGCCGCCGGGTCATCCGGATCATAGGCCAGCATTCCAACCGGGTCATTGCCATGGCCGCTGTGGCAGGAACTGCACTTGGGTTCATCCACCCAGGGTTCCCGTACCAGGCCGGTATCCAATACGAACTCACCGCCTGTAGCCAGCATGCCGCCATGGCAGTCATCGCACTTCTGGCCCGCCGTGTACATGGCGCCACGGAAACACTGCGTGATCTTACCGGGGTGACAGTTAAAGCAATTCTGCTCCATGGGGATGCCTTCGCCGGTCGCGATCAGCGGCAATTCAGAACCATCCATTAACGGTGGTTCAATCAATACCGGCTGATTGTCGGCGACAAAGTTCGTATTGTGCTTGAAATCATGCAGCACGAGTATGTTGTGTTTTGCGGCGGCTTCGACGTCAGCGCGGTCGTCCGATGCCGGCGGGGCAAACCGGAACCCGGACTTTCCATGACTTCCGACCCACTGACTTTTGGCCCATGCATTGACATCCCGTTTGTGGTCTCATAAACCTGTCGTTGAAGAATTGGTCGTTCTTCTGCAAGCGGCAAAAGTAAAATGTAACCAAAAACAATAAAAGAACGTCTTAGTTAATATTGAATAGTTACCGAGGGCTGGTGTTTTTAGACGCATTAACGTGCCGATAAAAGAAACATCCGCCCATTTTTATGGGCGTAACAGAAACAAAAGGTTATTACGACCTGGAAAACAGTTGAGAGGTTTACCGTGAAAAAGTTGCTCAAGATCATCGCTCCCGTACTTGTCCTCGTTGTGAGCATTGGAGTCGTGCAGGCACTAAGCGCTGCCAAGCCGGCACCGGAGAAAAAAGAAGAGTCGCAACGGCTGATATCACTGTATGTTGACGAAGTGAAATCAGACACGGTGACCATCTCAGTGCAGACCCAGGGCGAGGTTCGCCCCAAGACCGAGATTGATCTCATTCCCCAGGTCTCCGGAAGGATCGTCGGAATGTCGGAATCTTTTGCTGAAGGCGCCGAGTTCAGCCCCGGCGAGACCCTGGTCAAGATAGACGATACCAATTATAAATTGGCGGTCGTTCGTGCAGAAGCGCGCGTTTCAGAAGCGAAGGTCGCCGTTGAAAGAGAGCTCGCCAACGCGAAAATCAAAAAGGAACACTGGCTGGACAAACGCAATGCAGGTGAACCCACGCCTTACGCACTGAACAAGCCCCAGGTTCTGGACGCACAAGCAAAACTGGCTGCCGCTGAAGCCGACCTGCAAGAAGCCAGGCTGAACGTCGCACGCACAGAGATCAATGTGCCTTTCCTCGGCCGGGTTCGTCAGAAAAATGTTGGCATCGGCCAGTACGTCACCGCCGGTACGCCACTTGGCCGTGTATTTTCAACTGACACCGTCGAAATTCGCCTGCCCCTGACAGACGTCCAGCTGGAAGAGCTGAACCTGCCGATGGGTTACATGGCTGATGCTTTCAACGCCCCGGTGGTGAAATTCAGCGCGCACGTGGGCAACCGTGAACACAGCTGGACCGGGCGCATTGTCCGCACCCATGCCTCGGTTGACCAGCAGACCCGCCTGATCTATGCCATTGCCGAAGTTCAGGATCCTTACGGTATCGGTTCCGACAATGGCACACCCATCGCAGTCGGCATGTTCGTGCACGCGGATATCGCCAGCGCCAACACTAAAGCGGCACTGGTGCTGCCCCGCCTCGCATTGCGCAGCGCCAACAAGGTGTATGTCATCAATGATCAGAACCGGCTGGAAATCCGCACGGTTGAGATACTTTCGACATCTGATGAGACCGTATTGGTGAGTACCGGGGTTGAAGTGGGCGACAAGGTCGTCACTTCCACCATTCCGGCAGCGGTTGATGGGATGGAAGTCCGCGCCAACACCCGTGAACAGCAAAGC
>JABDPJ010000069.1 GCA_013042835.1 Lysobacterales bacterium | reverse complement strand
AATATCCATTACACCGGTGACCTGCGCAATTGCGACGCCTGCCACGTCAACAACTCTCAGCAACTGCCGCTGCCTTCTGGCTTATTGCCGACGATCACGCTCAGGACCTGGTGGAATCCGACCATGCCTGAAGCCGCAGCCTGCCTGAGTTGTCATGATGACGATAGCTCAGCAGCACACGCGTACGCCAACACCAGCTTCTTTGGTGAGTCCTGCGCAACCTGTCATGGAGAAGGCAAGACTTATTCAGTGGATAAGGTTCATGCGCGTTAATCTATAAGATAGACAGGCCTGACGGCCTTTAGTACTGGTGCGGGGTGTTTCGACACCCCGCATTTTTTTTGTAGCTATAATAGCGTTTTCGAACGCATGTGCTCGCTGGCGATACGAATCAACTAAAACAAGACAGGACTCCTGCCCAGGTGAAGGCTACGGTATTTCTCAAAAGATCGTCCGGTGAAATCACCGCACTGTTGGTGGCGCTGGCATGCGGTGTCTACGCGCTCGTGCGCGGCCAGGACATGAACTGGGACCTGCTGAACTACCATCTTTACAACCCCTATGCATTTTTGAATGGCCGTATTGAAACGGACCTGGCGCCGGCCGGATTGCAGTCGTATTTCAGTCCAATGCTGGACATCATCTACTTCTTTGCAATTTCCCACCTGGGTCCCAAGACCGTCGGCTTCCTGCTGGGTTTTCTGCAGGGCCTCAATTTTCTGCTGGTCTACAGGATTGCAAAGCTGGTCCTGAAGCAACATGAGTCCAGGAACACAGTCGCCTTGTTCCTGGCGTTGGCCGCCATTCTCACCGTAGGTTTCCTGGCCGAAGTCGGCACGGCTATGCACGACAGCCTGGTAGCGCTTTTCCCGCTGTTGTCGCTATGGATGGTGATGAGCACGATCCGGTCCCTGCAAGACGGTAAGCAGCGGCCCGCGATGGCCCTGATAGCGGCCGCCGGTATCGTGGCCGGCATCGGCATCGGCCTCAAGCTTGTCTCAGCGATTTATGCTTTGCCGATCTGCCTGTCTTTTTTCGTCCTGCCATTGCCCTGGCTGAAAAAATTCAGACTCGCCTTTTTATATGGACTGGCGGTTTTGGCCGGCCTGTTTGCCACGGGTAGCTATTGGATGTTCGAGATGTGGCGGCTTTTCGGCAACCCGCTGTTCCCGCAGTTCAATAACTATTTTCAGGGTGAACTGGCGACATTCGAAGAAATTCGTGATGTGCGCTTCTTACCCGGAACCTTGTTTGACAAGGTTTTCTACCCGGTCCTGTTTACCCTGGATCCGCAACGGGCCGCTGAGCTCAAATACGAGCAGTACAGTTGGATAGCAGCCTATATTGCCGTGCTGGCCCTGTTCATTAGCCGGGTTGTGCAGTTCTTTAGGCAAGAAACGGCCAACAGTAAGTGGAGTCCGGAGACGAGCTTCCTGCTGGCGTTTTTCTGCCTGGGGTATTTCTTCTGGCTGAATATTTTTGGCATTTACCGCTACCTGATTGTCATCGAGCTGTTGATTCCGCTGCTTTTGTTCGTCGTCATCACGTATATTTTTAAGACCCGTTTCGCCACCTGGGGAGCCGTCCTGTTCATTACCATAATCACCGGGTTCAACCTCGGTGGCGCCCCGGACTGGCGGCACTCTGACTGGGCGGAGCGGGTTTACCGCATGGAACCCAGTGTATTCACAACGCAACCGGAACCCGCAGCAGTGTACCTGGCGGGACAGCCGATAGCGTGGATCGTACCGGCGCTGGACATCCAATCCCCTTTCATCCAGATCGTGCCCAACATGCCCGTATCTGACGCTTACTGGCAACGTGCTAGAATGCTTGCCGCAGGCCGGAGCGGCAAACGTTACCTGGTGTTTGAAACGGATAATCCAGCCGTTGTTGAACATGCCTACACCAACCTGGCCAGACTTGGACTTACCCTGCTCGATGACAGCTGCAAGGTGCTTGCAGGTTATGTCGGTTCAGGCAGGCTTGAATACCGGTTTTGCGAAGTTGAAGAAATTACGGAGCAAGAATAATGCAGACGCATAAGCCATCCCAGGACGATCTTCGAATCGCGGTCATCTTGCCGTGTTATAACGAAGAGCACGCCATTGTGCAGGTCATCGACGGTTTCAGAAGTTCGTTACCCAAGGCGGACATTTTCGTGTTTGACAACCATTCGAGCGACCGTACGGCCGAGGTCTCGCGCGCGGCGGGTGCAACGGTGGTGCATGTTGAATTAAAAGGCAAAGGCAATGTCGTGCGCCGCATGTTTGCCGATATCGATGCCGATGTCTACCTGATGGCGGACGGCGATGCCACCTACGATGCCAGCGTTGCGCAAACGCTGGTCGACAAGCTGCTGGGCGAAAACCTCGACATGGTCGTCGGTTGCCGGGTCGACCGCGGTGAGGCGGAAAACTACCGGCGCGGCCACCGTTTCGGCAACCAGATGCTGACCGGGTCCGTGCGCCGCATATTTGGCGGCCAGTTCTCAGACATGCTGTCGGGGTACCGGGCCTTCTCCCGGCGCTTTGTGAAATCATTTCCGGCGCTGGCGATGGGTTTTGAGATCGAAACCGAGCTAACCATTCACGCACTCGAACTGCGTATGCCTTGCGGCGAGGTCGAGACCAAATACGGCTCCCGCCCGGAGGAATCTGAAAGCAAGCTTTCCACCTACCGCGACGGACTACGCATCCTCAGGACCATCATGCGAATGTACATGGTCGAACGCCCGCTGCAGTTTTTCAGCATCATCGGCGCAGTGCTGGCGCTGACATCGGTTGGACTGGCGATCCCGGTTTTCCAGGAATACTTCGCCACCGGCCTGGTGCCGCGGTTTCCGACAGCCATCCTGTCCACGGGCCTGATGCTCGCGGCGCTGTTGTCATTGGGTTGCGGCCTGTTGCTGGACAATGTGACCCGCGGGCGCCAGGAGCAGAGGCGCTTCGCTTATCTCTCGATTCCCGGGGTATCGCGGCTGTAACTGGAATGACAGTTATAAAAGAACTGTTTTTCTTCGGGGTGGCGGGTGTTATCGGCTTTTTGGTCGACACCGGTGTGCTCTACCTGCTCAAATCATCGCTGGGGCTCTATTATGGCCGCCTGTTTTCATTTATCAGCGCGGTATTTGCCACCTGGTTGGTCAATCGTCACCTGACCTTCAGCCACCGTGCCTCCGGTCTTTCCCTGGTCAACGAATTTGCCCGCTACTTCGGCACGATGCTGGGCGGCGGCGTCGTTAATTACGTCACCTATGCGCTGTTGGTCTATTACCTGGTCTTTGTAGCCCGACAACCGGTCTGGGGCGTGGCTGCAGGCAGCCTGGCAGGCATGCTGGTCAATTATTTGCTGGCGAGGGTATTCGTGTTCCGCGGCAGGCAACGCTGAAAAATCAACTCACCTGCGTTGCCTGAAGAAAGTTATTAAAAGACGTGAGCTTTCTTCAGCAAGGCAGCCACCGGCAGCTGTTACCTTGTGATTGTGTGCAGGGTCACCGAGCAAATCCAGCTTGCCGCCGGCCGCGCCGGTCTTCGGATCGCTGGCGCCGTAAACCAGGCGTTCGAGGCGGGCATGGATCATCGCACCCACGCACATCGGGCACGGTTCCAGCGTCACGTACAAACTGCAACCCGGCAGACGATAGTTGCCGATGGCCTGGCCGGCATCCCGCATGGCCATGATCTCCGCATGCGCAGTCGGGTCATTGAGGCCGATATTCCGGTTCCAGCCACGGCCGATAATCTCACCATCCCTGACAACAACGGCGCCGAC
>JABDPJ010000065.1 GCA_013042835.1 Lysobacterales bacterium | reverse complement strand
GTGTTGTCCCTGGTCGAAGATGTCCAACGGCATGTCGATCAGGACAAGGCAGAGAAACTTGCCAAAAAGATCAAAAAGGGCCGGGGTTTTGATCTCGAAGACTTCCGCAGCCAGTTGGAACAGATGCAGAACATGGGTGGTCTCGGCACGCTGGTCGACAAAATGCCCGGGATGGGCCAGTTACCCGACCAGGTTAAAAACCAGGTTAATGACAAACAGACTGTCAGCATGATCGCCATCATTAATTCCATGACCCCGCAGGAAAGACGCTTTCCCGATGTCATTCGCGGTTCGCGCAAAAAACGTATTGCGCTGGGGTCCGGGACCAAGATCCAGGAAGTCAACCGGATGCTGAAGCAGTTTTCCCAGATGCAGCGCATGATGAAGAAATTTGGCAAAGGCGGTATGAAGGGCATGATGCGTAAAATGGCCAGCCTGAAAGGCCAGATGCCGCCCGGCAGGTTTTCCTGATTGAGTTAATGCCTTGATGGCTCGCACCGGCAGACGTGGTTTTCTGAAACATGGCCTGATTGCAGCGGGTGGCCTGGGGCTTGGCCTGACTGCCTGGTCACGTATCGCGGGTGGTGGAACCCCTCCGGTCTTTCACAAGGCACTGGGGCCGCTGGCGCCGGTCAATGACCAGACCAGTGGCCTGCCGATACTGAATTTGCCGCAGGGTTTTCAATACCAGAGCTTTGCCTGGGCGGGTGAGACGCTGGGCGATGGCTATCCCAGCCCGTCATCCTGTGATGGAATGGGGGTGGTAAAGGAAGAACATGGCATAGTAACCCTGGTGCGCAACCATGAACTGCGCGGCTCTTCCGGACCCATCGGTGATCCGGAAAAAGCCTGGGATAACACGGGTGGCGGGACCACCACATTGAAGTTCGACACCGTCCGCGGACGTCCCCTGGATTCGCTGATCAGCCTGGGCGGGACACTCAACAACTGCGCAGGTGGCGTCACTCCCTGGGGCACATGGCTGTCGTGTGAGGAAGCCCCCATGACCCCCGCATTGAGGCACTTGGGCGGCGATAGCAGGCAAAAACTCTGGCGCCTGAAAGATGCCCGGAAATCTCATGGTTACGTGTTCGAGGTACGGCCTGAAGGGGAACAGAATCCCCGGCCCATCAAGGCCATGGGGCAGTTCTACCACGAGGCGACGGCCATCGATCCGGACAGCGGCGTGGTCTACATGACAGAGGATAAAGCACCTTACGCCGGTTTTTATCGTTACCTGCCAGATGTCCCCGGCCAGCTTCACCAGGGTGGTAAACTGCAGATGTTGCGCGTGGAAGGCCGCAACGAACTGATCCGCTCGGTACCCCGGGGTAAACCAATGGCCACTGACTGGGTGGACATCGCCGATCCGGGGCAGGGTCACGCTGCCCGCACGCATGATGGCGCCGGAGTCGTCAACCAGGGTTTGCTGGCCGGCGCGACAGCGTTTTTGTCCCTTGAAGGTTGTATTTTTCATGACGGCATCGTTTATTTCACATCAAAGGCCGGTGGAGAGGCCGGGGCGGGACAGGTATTCAGGCTTGATATTGCCCAGGGATTACTGGAGCTGATCTACGAGGCGACTGACCGCAATAGTTTTTCCGGACCTGACAATATTGTGTTCAGTCCGCGCGGCAGCCTGATGATATGTGAAGACCGCCTGGGTATGTTCACCAAGGCCCAATATATTGCAGGCTTGAGTGAGCTCGACGGCCTGTTCGCGTTTTGCCAGGTTAACCCGGATTTAAAGGGAACTTACAAGGGTCACAATCTTTCCAGGACCGCCCTGAGCAGCGAGTGGGCCGGTGTCTGCTTTTCTTCGGACGGGCAATGGATGTTCGTCAACCTGTATAACCCCGGCGTGACGTTTGCGATAAGCGGTCCGTGGCAAGACGGGCCCGTTTAAAAAAAACACAAGCTGTTGTTTTCTTTTGCTACAAATGCAGTTAAAATGCCCTGTTTCGTGGAGCCGGCTCAGCGGAAGCATGTGTGTGCGCCGGTAACAGTTGCGGATTGGCCTGAATTGACATGTTGTCAAAAGGCATGATCCGGCCAATTTATTTGGTTTTAGCAAAAGGTTTTATGGAATGGTAAAGATTCGATTGGCGCGCGGTGGCGCTAAAAAGCGGCCTTTCTATCACATCGTGGTAGCCGACTCCCGCAGCAAGCGCGATGGACGTCGCATTGAGAGAATAGGTTTTTTCAACCCGCTGGCGCGCGGTCAGGAAGAGCGTCTGCGCCTCGACCTGGAACGTGTTGAGTATTGGACCGGCGTAGGTGCACAGGTCAGTGAGCGGGTGCAGAACCTGGTTGAACAAGCCCGGAGCAGCGCTGCTGCCTGAGAGGTTTTTGGCTGATGTCGTGGGATTTGCGTGAAAAGCGCGCATAAACCGGTTGAGCTTGGATATATTTCTGCCGTCCATGGCATCAAGGGTTGGGTCAAGGTCCATTCCTGGACCAAGCCCATGGAAGCGATATTCAATTACCAGCCATGGTTGCTGGAAAAGGACAAAAAGCCGGTCAACATAGTTGACGGGCGTAAACAGGGAAAAGGGCTGGCGGCCCTGTTACCGGATTATGAAGACCGTGAACAGGCGGCCAGGCTGGTGGGACAAAAAATCTTTTGCAGGCGGGAGCAATTGCCGGCAACTGAGAAAGATGAATACTACTGGTCTGATCTTGAAGGCCTGGAGGTTCGGACCACCCACGGCGAGTCGCTGGGCCGGGTTGAAAGAATGATGGATACCGGCGCCAATGACGTCATGGTCATCCGCGGAGACCGCGAACGCCTGGTGCCGTTTGTGCAAGGTCAATACGTAACCCGTGTTGATCTTGAAGAGAAATTGATAGAGGTCGATTGGGACCCTGAGTTCTGAGTGGAAACCGGAAAGCGCCATGCGAATTGACGTGATTACGCTGTTTCCCGAGTCCATGGGGGACTTGACCGGCGTCGGAGTTACCGGTCGTGCAATCCGTGACGGCAAGGTCGAATTGAAGACCTGGAACCCGCGGGATTGGGCCGTTGACAGGCACCGGACCGTTGATGACCGGCCCTATGGCGGTGGTCCCGGCATGGTAATGGCGGTTGAGCCTTTGAGTTCCGCCATACGGGCGGTCAGAAAGGAGCAGGCAGCCAGTACAGCCGTGAGCCTGATGAGTCCGCAAGGGCGGACACTGGATCAGGCCGGCATAGAAGAACTGGCCGGCAGGCAGGGATTGATTCTTGTCTGCGGGCGTTACGAAGGCATCGATGAACGGGTCATTGAAACCGAAATCGATGAAGAATGGTCGATAGGCGATTATGTGATCAGCGGTGGTGAGTTGGCTGCCGCGGTCATCATCGACGCGGTGGCCCGGCTTTTGCCCGGGGTACTGGGAGATCAACAGTCGGCCGTCGAGGATTCGTTCGTGGATGGTCTGCTGGATCATCCGCATTACACCCGCCCTGAGGTCGCGGGTGGCAAAGCGGTGCCGGAGGTGCTGTTGTCAGGCGACCACGAGGCGATCCGCCGCTGGCGCAGGAAGCAGGCGCTGGGCAAGACCTGGTTACGGCGGCCAGACCTGTTGCAAGGCAGGGTATTGGATGAAGAGGCGAAGTTGCTGTTAAAGGAATTTCGCGATGAATTGGAAAACGATAGTTAAGGCCCGCAAGCGGCTTACATTTTAAAGGACAGAACGATGAACATCATTGAGCAAATCAACGCAGAGCAAGCGAACCGAGAGTTACCGGAATTCAGTCCTGGTGATACCGTCATCGTTAGCGTTAAAGTGAAAGAAGGTAACCGCGAACGCCTGCAGGCATTTGAGGGCGTGGTTATCGCCATCAAGAACCGCGGCCTCAATTCGGCTTTCACGGTACGCAAGATATCTCACGGTACCGGCGTGGAGCGTGTTTTCCAGACACACAGCCCGCTGATCGATTCGATCAAGGTAAAACGACGGGGCGCCGTGCGGCGTGCCAAGCTGTATTACCTGCGTGGACTGGAAGGCAAGGCTGCCCGTATCAAGGAAAAGCTCAGCTAAACCATCTCGACATACAGAAGAAAAGCCCGCATCGCGGGCTTTTTTTTGATCTGCGGAAACGCGATTGAGCCTTGAAAGTTACAAGGCAGACCCAATTTTGGGCATTAGCATTTAATTGAGTGGAAGCCAAAATGACCGAAACGACAAAAACCAAGCAAAG
>JABDPJ010000064.1 GCA_013042835.1 Lysobacterales bacterium | reverse complement strand
CACGAGAGTTATATTGGCAGCCAGTTTACCGGGCGGGTTGAGGAACTCACCCGGGTAGGTGACCACCCTGCCATCATTCCCTCCATTGAGGGTTGGGCGCGGATTTACGGGGAAAACACCATCACCGTAGATCCGCATGACGATCCTTACTGGCGGGGTTTCCTCGTTTCCTGATGACCATCACATGAGGCCAAGAACTGTGAAAAAACTGATTCCACTACTCATCATGCTGCTGTCTTCAACTGTATTTGCAGGCGACGACAGCGAAGTGTTCCAGGCCCTGCTGAAGAGGGAGTGGGATTTCCGCCTCGGTGAATTCCCTTCACTGGCGCGCCAGGAAGGCAGGCAGGACAGTGTTGCGCTGATTACGCATGTCAGCGAAGAAGACCAGCTCAGGCGCTACGAGTACTGGAAACAGGTCAAGCTTGAGCTGGACGCGATCTCTTGTGAAAAGCTCGAGCGGGAAGAATGTATCAATTACCGCATGTTCGGCCGGCAGATACACCAGTTCCTGGCGGATTACGAAACCCGGGCCTACCTGATTCCGTTCAACAGTGACTGGGGCTTCTACCTGGCATGGAACCGCTGGGGGGAGGAAACCGACTTCAATTCGACCGAAGACTACAGTAACTATTTGGAACGCCTGAAAGCGTTGCCGGGGGTCATGGACGAATACATCGCGCTGATGCGCGTGGGCCTGCGGACCGGCATGACCCAGCCGCGCGTGATCCTGGCCGGGCGTGAACTGCCGATTCAGAAACAGCTGGTGGAGAATCCGGAACGCAGCGCGTTCTACAAGCCGTTTTTAGGCCTGGACGAGTCCGACAGCGATGCACAACAAGCGTTGCTTGCAGAGGCCCGCAAGGTTGTGATGGAGGGTGTAGTGCCCGCCTACCAGCGTCTGCTCGACTTTTTCGTTGACGAATATTTCACCGGTGCGCGAACCACGCTGGGGGCGAGCAGCCTGCCGGGCGGAGAGCGGTTTTACGAGGAACAGATTTACCGCTATGCGACCTTGGACATGACCGCGGAGGACATTCATCAACTCGGTCTGTCAGAAGTCGCACGCATCAGGGCGGAAATGGAATTGATCATCAGGGAGTTGAAGTTTGACGGCGATTTCGCCGCTTTTATCCAGTTCTTGCGCACCGATCCGCAGTTCTATGCAAAAACACCGCATGAGCTGCTTGCCGAAGCCTCGTATTTTGCGAAGAAGGTCGACGGGCGCTTGCCACAGCTTTTTGGAAGACTGCCACGCCAGCCCTACGGTGTCGCGCCGGTTCCGGACAACATCGCACCTTTTTATACCGGTGGCCGTTACGTGGGTGCGCCGTTGTCGGCCCATCGGGGCGGCTACTACTGGGTCAATACCTACGCACTTGAAAGCCGCACACTGTATACGCTGCCGGCATTGACCCTGCACGAAGCGGTTCCCGGTCATCACCTGCAGATCGCGCTGGCCATGGAACAGGGGGAACAGCCGGATTTCAGGCGTAACGATTACATTTCCGCCTATGGAGAAGGCTGGGCGCTGTATGCGGAAAAGCTCGGCCTTGAAATGGATATCTACGAAACGCCTTACCAGGATTTTGGCCGCCTGACCTACGAGATGTGGCGGGCCTGCCGCCTGGTCATCGATACCGGTATCCACGCCAAGGGCTGGAGCAGGCAACAGGCGCTGGACTACCTCGCCGGCAATACCGCCCTGTCACTGCATGAAGTCACCACGGAAGTGGACCGCTATATTTCCTGGCCGGCGCAGGCATTGAGTTACAAGCTGGGCGAGTACACGATCTGGCAATTGCGGCGCGAGGCGGAAAGCCGCCTCGGTGCAGGATTTGACCTGCGGGATTTTCATGATTTCATCCTGTCGCTTGGTTCCGTGCCGCTTGAAATACTCAAGGACGAGGTCGGGCGCTGGACCCGGCAGCAAGCCGGAGCTTAGCTGGACACCCGGGGTTCAACCCCGGTTGGAAGCATTGATCACCGGCGCCCGGGGCCGTATAACATAACCTGGTGTCAGGGCTCTCCCGGGTGGTAGGTTCGCTTGGCGCGCCTGGTGACATCTTCTTTGTAAAATGCAACATCCTTGAACTGCCGGTCAGCATAGCGCTGCGCCTGGTCATCGAAGTGCGGTGAGGCAGGATCACCGCTCTGGCCGCCGGCCAGCAGGCTTTTTGCCTTGACCCTGTCGCCGAATTCGACCACCGCGACGAAACTGTTGCCGGAACTGCCGTAAATACGTTTGGTGCCCGGATATCGCTTTGCGCCGAACGAGGCCAGCGCTCCCCAGCGGCCCGAGGCCATGGCGATCGGCAGGCTTGGCGCATTGTCATCGAAGGGCAACTCTATATCCCCGGTCAGGCGCTGAAAGCGGTTGATCTCGCCCCAGGGGGTGTCCCAGCGGCCAAAATCGGCAGCAAGGTCCGAAACGGTTGCCGCAAACAGTTGCAACCGCTCTTCATGCGGGGAGTCTGTTCCAAAATAATTTATCAGGTCCATGCCTTTCAGACCCCGTGGATTAACGCCTTCTGCGCGGTAGCGTGTCACGTAGAAGTGCGCCAGTGACATTGCCACTGAATCTGCAGATACCTCCAAATCCCAGGCCCGCAGCACGTCAATGGCAGGTGCCAGGTTGGTGTATTGCTGCCCGGATTCATCAAACGCTTCGATCAGGCCCGGAACCAGTTGTTCGAACCCGGGCAGGTACGGGTCGTAGGCAATCTCGATAAGCTTGTCGAGCGTCAGGTCGGACTGGCCGGTCAGGACACGCACTGCGTGGATACCGCGGAAACTTTCGGCATCAGGCGCCATGTAGTCCGGGAAGTCTTCTTTTTTCGGACTGAATTCAAGCGCCGCGGTAAACGGTGTCGAGTTACAGTTTTGTATCCAGCCATTTTCGGGGTTAAGCAGCGTGATGGTCTCGTCAACGGCGTGCAAGCCCTGCCAGTCGGTCCCGGGATTGCTGCCATCAACCGGTTTTGAATAGTCAAAACGCGTATCGCGCCGGGGCACGAAATTGCCATGGTAGTAGGCGATATTGCCTTGCGAGTCGGCATAGACCGTGTTGTTGGACGAGTTGGTGCGAATGTCCATCATCGCCCTGAATCCTTCATGGCCGTCCTGCTTGGTTCGAATGAATGACTGCTGCAGGGCATTGACCGGGTCCCAGTTGATCCGGGTAGCAACCCATTTGCCGTCCAGCATGTGGGTCACCGGACCGTGATGGGTGTGATACATCGGGAAAGTCCTTGCAGAGACCGTATCACCGTCTTTGTATTTCAGCGTGACCTCGGAGACTTCGACCGGCCTCTGTTCGTCGCCATAACGGTAGCTGAGTCGGCCGTTGTCCAGCGATACCTCCTCGATAAACTCGTCCATGAAATCCACGTAGGTGGAAGTGTGCATCCAGCCGGTGTGCTCATTGAATCCCTGGTATACAAAAAACTGTCCCCAGGTGACAGCGCCGTAAGCATTCAGGCCCTCCTCGCTGACCACGTGAACCTCGCCGCGAAAGTAGAACGATGTGTGCGGGTTGATCAGCAGCATGGCGTTACCGGAGCGCGTCAGTTTACCCGCGATGGCAAAGCCGTTGGAACCCGTGGGCTCTGCGGCCCCGTCTGCCACGGGCGCCGTTGCCGGTAGGGACTCAAGCGAACGCTCGTCACCGTAGAATGCTTCGATGCCCTTCAATGGAATGCTTTCGATATCGCCACCGATAGAGCCTTCCGAGAAAAACATTGGCATCCAGGGTTCGAAGCGCGTCAGCAACGCGGGCTCGACTTCGGGGTGTGTCTGCAGATAGTAATTCAGGCCGTCGGCCCAGGCGTCGCAGAGCGCCCTGAGCCAGTCCGGTGCAGCGGCGTAGGCGGCTTTGGCCTCGTCGTGCGTCATGTACAGACGCGCACGCAGATCACTGAACAGCGCCTCCTCACCCTCAATTTCGGCAAGCCGGCCGATGGCCCAGACATAGTTTCGCTCAATCCGTTTGAAATCGTCTTCGGCCTGCGCGTACAGCAAGCCGAAGATGGCATCCGCATCGGTCTTGGCATAAATGTGCGGCACGCCAAAATCGTCCCGGATAATAGTGACGTTTTGAGCGCGTTGGGCCAGCGGATTAAGCGCGGGGCTTCGCGCCTGGCCGGGTTCCCTTGAGCAGGAAGCCAGGAACAGGAAAACGAGTACAGCCAGGCAATTAAGGATCCGCTTCATCAATGTCTTGTGTCCGGTTGCTGGGTCAGGATGGTCAGTCTAATCCCGCTATTGGTAATTTCCAACGGTCTTCGCCGTTAAATTATTCGGCTAACCGTAGACAGGTGCTGCTGTAGATTCGATAATGACCTTGCGCCTCAAGGGCGCGCTGGCAGCCGCGACCGGGGACCTTACAATGACTGGATCCATGCACAAGCTTGCCCAACTGGCGGAGGCTTTGCGCAGCGGTACCGTGGCGCTGCAGGATTACCTCGATTGGCTGGAGAGCCGAATCCGGACACATGAACCGCGGGTGAAGGCATTCCTGCCGGAAGAGGGGCGTTTTGAGCGCTTGCGTACGGAAGGCCGGACTTTGACAGGGCGGTATCCGGACCCGGCAACCCGTCCGGCCCTGTTCGGTGTTCCCGTGGCGGTAAAGGACATTTTTAACGTTGATGGCTTTGAGACCCGTGCC
>JABDPJ010000059.1 GCA_013042835.1 Lysobacterales bacterium | reverse complement strand
TTACCGCGATGGAGACATTCGGCACCGGAACCACCGGTTCGCGAATGGCCAACGGCAGTTATGCGGCGCACGGCAGGCTGGAGGCTGAACTGGCGGACTTTTTCCAGGTTCCCAATGCCATGGTGTTTTCCACCGGCTATGCCGCCAACCTCGGCGTCCTGACTGCATTGCTCGGTAAGGGCGACGCGGTTCTGCTGGATTCAGACGCCCACGCCAGCCTTTACGACGGCTGCAATATGAGCGGCGCGGATATCTATCGTTTCAAACACAACGATGTGCAAAGCCTGGAACGCCGGCTTGCCAGGTTAGGCGACCGTGCCGATCGTTGCCTGATCGTCGTGGAGGGAATGTACAGCGTCCTGGGTGACAGTGCACCAATGGTGGAAATCGTGGAGATCAAGGAGCGCTATGGCGCTTGCCTGCTTGTTGATGAAGCGCATTCACTGGGGGTTTTTGGCGAGCATGGCTGCGGTATCGCTGAAGCACAAGGCGTAATGGACAGGGTCGACTTTATCGTCGGAACTTTCAGCAAGAGCCTTGGTGCCATGGGTGGATTTTGCGCCAGTAAACACGACGTACTTGGCTTGTTCCGCTACGTTTCCCGGCCATTCATGTTTACCGCATCACCCAGTCCGGCGGTCATGGCGACAACCCGGGAAGCCCTGCACCAGTTGCGGACGCGGCCTGAGTTGAAAGACCGGCTGTGGTCGAATGCACGGCTTCTCTACAACGGCTTACATGAGCTTGGTTTTGAACTGGGACCGGAAATCAGCCCGGTCATAGCGGTCCGCTGCAAGGACAGGGAGTCGGCCCTGGCCAATTGGAACCAGCTGCTGGAAGCGGGCGTCTATGTCAATATGATGTTGCCGCCGGCAACGCCTGGCGGTCAGAGTTTCTTGCGCTGCAGTATCAGCGCGGCTCACACTCCGGAACAAATCGAGACGATTATCAGTAAATTTGCCGACCTTTGACGCGGAAAGTTTTACTGATTTAAACGGTCAGGTTCACCAGGCCGCGCTAATAATCCTGTTCTTCATTCCGGCTTGGCAGCAATCTGAACATCAATACCAGGGTCACAAGTGTGCCAACACAGGCCGCAACACCGGGCCCTTCAAGGCCCATCATGGGTGTCAAGAGATAGAACAAAGCGAAAAATACGATGATCCCCAGCAGGTGTATGCGCAGAATCGGCGCCACTTTGCCCATGGCATAGGCCGCGGCGCGTAACGGCGACCCGGCGAGTTCGAATGTTGCCGCGAGCAGCATCAGCGTCAACAGGGTTGCCGCATCCGTATAATCCGGCCCGATCAGACCAAGCAATGGCCCCGCCGCGGGTATTGAAAGCAGCACCAGTAACAAGCCGGCCACACCCGCTGCCCGCACGGCCCGAAATCCCAGTTTATGAAACCCTTCAGCCTCGTTGTGCAAAATACGGCTCAGGTCGGGAAACAACACCTCGCGTAACATCATTGCCGGCTTGCTGAGGATGGACGAAAAATCGCGTGCCAGCCTGAACATGCCGGCCGCGGCCGGGCCGAGCAGGCTACCGGCGAGCAACACTGAGACGTGCTTGGGTAGCAGATCTATATTGGTTTGCCAGTAAACCACTGCGATAAAGTGCCGGAATTCGCTGCTGGTTTCACGGACTTCCCGCCAACTCCCACCCCGCCAGATATGTCCGGCTGAGTGGCGCTTGAGTTCGAGGTGGCCGCGTACGATCAGCCAGGTGTTTTCCAGTACGAAGGCGGCACCCCAGATGAAAATGAACACATGCATTTCGGCATTCAATAGCCACGCGATCAGCACGCCTGTTAAGCGGATAGCGGGGCCCACGGTGTAAAAAACACTGAGTGCATCGAAGCGATCATACAGGCGCAGGATGCCATTCGGCGTATTGATAACGGTGGTCAGCATAACCAGGCTGTAGATACCAGCCAGGGAAATCATTTGCGCGTCCCAGTGCAGGAAATGACCTGCCAGGCCGGCTGCGAATACGCCGGCGAGGGTTGCCGCAATTCCCGAAAACAGATCTATCAGTGTCGTGATCCGGAACAGTTTCCTGAGTCCATTGTTATCGCCGTTCTCGTGCAGCGGAACACCAAACCGAACAACGGCCTCGTAAGTTCGGAAATTGAGTATGCCGCGCACAGCAAGGACGTAGGTATGCAACAGGATGACCAGTCCAAACTCTGTTGCCTGCAGGGCGTTGGCCATGAGCGCCGTTGCCAGCAGGGTAAAAATTGCGGCGATACCGCGGCCGCGCAGTACAATTCCGAAATTCCTGAGTACCCTTTTCGAGGCGCTTTGGGTCATTATCTGAAAGCTCCCCGACGGTGGAGTTTCCACAATAATGGCCAGGCAAATATCAACGGATGTTTAAGCTGCCGGGGGGTTGGTTCGATATATATGCCGGTATGGCGTTCTATTTTCCACAGCAGGTATTGCAGTGGTTCGTTGAATGTCATAGCGGCCTTGGAAAGGCGCAGTACCGACAGCAATTTGCCCTGCACACGGCGCAACCACCAGGTCAACGATGAAAGCTTCCTTGCAAGACCGCTGCATTGGTTGTGATACTGCCCTCCGGTCGCAGCCATTGAAATTGTCCCGTTGTCGCGGGCATAGGAGCCTGTGACTCCATCGTAATACGCCGGGTTGAAATCATAGATGGAACCACCCCGGTTGCTGCTTTCCGTGCGCAACTCACACTGATAGGTCAGCGACAGTCCGCGGATCCATAATTCATTGCTGGTGAAACTGTCTTCCATGGCAGGCAAAACCCGCCGTATAAACGTTTTTGATGCTGTCTTGAACGCATCTTCCAAAACTGCCTGTACCGATTCATCACGGGCGTAAAGAACCTCACAGGGTTGGGCGAAACGCGCCCAGAAATAGGAATGAAAATCGTGCTGCATGGCGCGCCGGAAGCGGTCCAGGGTCAGCAGGGCATACTTGGCCCGGGATTCATGGATATCGCCGTTGGCGTCTTTGGCCTCGTGGTGAATGTGATAGACGTTGGGTGGCAGAAGCCGACACATCCATCCCTGCCAGGCCGAATCCAGCGTACGGTAATCCTCGACCAGCACGTAAAAATCCAGCATGGTATCGCGCTTGCCACGCAGCCAGGACCCGTAAACCAGGATGGCCAGCAGGGCTGCGCCGTGTTTGAGCCTGATTTCTTCGAGCAATGGCCCAAGGCTCTCATCCTGATGCTGTATTTCATCCGCCGTTTTATCTTTGACTTTAACTGGCGATGAACGGGTCCGGCCTGCTTCACTTTCGTGCATAGGCACCCCGGGTAGATCCAAACATTGCGTATGATCGGGCATTCGGTCCGCTTGCCACGTCGTCCTCATTGAGCCATGAATTCAAAGGCCCGCGCATTATCCTGACGAAAAATGCCTGGAGCAGGCGGAGCAGGAGAATGATCGTGGTCAGGGCGGACCAGAACGTAACCGCAACAAAGCCCCATTCCGGCTTACCCAGCACGGCGCTCAAACTCAACAAAATCAGGCAGGGGTTCCGTCGCGCCGTGACCAGCCTGAACCAGGCATCAAAGGGACGCCATGTAAATATGCCGCAGTTTCCCAGCAAGGGAAAAACACCTTCGACAATCCGCCCCGCGATATAAGCGATAACGATAATCCAGTACATCTGCTCCTGTCCCTGGCCGGACACAGGTTGAAAGTTAACCAGTGACATACCCCAATAGATATACCAGAACGGTGGATGAACCAGGTCGATGATATGGTCATACAAGTGGCCGAACTTGCTTGACTGGATGGTCACCCGGGCGAGTTTGCCGTCCACCGTATCGAGGAAGGTCATAAACCAGGCGGCCAGCAGGCCCAGGCCGTATTGGCCCGAGTAAAACAGGTAGCAGGCAAGCACGACCAGCAGCAAGCCGAAACTCGTCACCATGTTCGGAGATATGTGCAGGCTGGCGCACAGGTGCACGAAGCGCTTGGCGGGCCTCGGCCAGACGAACTTTGTCACCAGGTCGGTAATACCCTTGTAAGCATTGCCGTACAGGTTGTTTTCAAGCTCGCTCTTACGCTCGGGGCTGACCGGTTCCAGCAGTGGTTGTGTCGACCGGCTCAAGGTCAGGTCAAAAGCCTGCATCTCGTTTGTCTGCATGACTTTCAGATCCTTCGGCGGGTTCAGGCTGCTGCCTTCAATGAAGGCCAGAACCGCTTGTACATGGCCGGCATCGACAAAGGCTGCTGCTGTTTCATTATCCGAGAACTGCAAAATACAGTTGGCATGGTCCAGCACCCGCCTGATGGTGCGACTATCAAACAGAAAGGTACCGTTCAGCAATAAAACCTGGCCCGTGGCGGGCAGGTCAGCGGTGCTTTCGAGCCAGCGAATGTCACGAAACCCGGGACCGGATTCGTTGCTGATCTGTTCCAACTGCCGCTTCAGGCGCTGTTTTGAGCTAAGCCCCCAAAGAAGAACCGGGGAATGTTTAGGAACAAGTGCGTAAATGGTCATGTTATATTGCGACTCGAATTTGAAGTGAGGACGGCCGGTTGGTGATTCGGGTGCTTATGCAAGGTTGGATTATAGACAGTGCTGCATTTGTCGGCAAAGACAAGGGCAGGGTTTGATGAGATTGGTACACCTGACCGACCCGCATTTGAGCAGCCTTGCCGGTGAAAAATTCACCGCGTTAAGGGGCAAGCGCTGGTCCGGCTACCTGTCCTGGCGTAAGAACAGGAGCAAACGGTTTCTGCCGGCGGTGCTCGATAAACTGACAGCGTCGGTCAGGGCGGAAAATGCTGATCAAATACTGTTGACCGGCGACCTGGTACAGATTGGCTTGCCAGCAGAAATACAACAGGCTTCCGAGTGGTTAAGGTCATTGGGTCCTGCCGAGCAGGTCATGCTGGTGCCGGGAAATCACGATATCTACGCAGGGGGGAGTGCGGAGTCAGTCAGCGGTGCATGGTCAGAGTACCTCTACAGCGGCGTCAGTACCGATGACGCGGGTATGAATGACCGGTTTCCGGTCATGCGCAAGCTCGGCAGGTTGAGCCTGGTCGGGCTTTCCAGCGCCTGTGTTACACCGGTGTTCATGGCCACTGGGAAATTGGGGGACGTGCAGCTGGAGAAACTGGCCGGACTGCTCGAACAGGAAGCCGAACAGGGTCAGTTGGTCTGTCTGTTGATTCACCACCCGCCACTGACCGGCATGACAAAATGGCGCAAGTCACTGGATGATGCTGCCAGGCTACAGGCTGTACTGGAGCGCCACCCGCCGCTCTTGCTCTTCCACGGTCACCTGCACCATAACCGCGAACTGCAATGGGGGAATTCACGCATCTATTGCACCGCAGCAGGATCGAGCGTTGCCGATGCGTCTTATCGGGTTATTGATATCGATGACGATGGTGATGCCTGGAATTTTCGCATGACGCTGAAATCGATCGCCATCGGGGCGCGCAAGGAAGTCGAATTCCTGGCCGTCGACGAGCAATACTGGCAAGTTTCAAAAGCGTGAATTGCGCAGGTATTGTTAAAGAGTCCGGTGGCGAATTGCAGCGATTGCGATTGCCAGCAGAATCAGCGGCGGTGTCAGGATTACCAGTAAAGGGTTCAGTCCCAGGATGCCGGCGAGGTGGCCGCTGAGCTGTTGTAACAGGTAAAAACCGATACCGATCAAACCGCCGGTCATCGCCCTCTGGCCGGCACTCACCGACCTGACCGAACCCAGTAAAAGCGGCAGAGACAACAGGGACATGGCCAGCAAGCTGGGTAACAGGCTCACTTGTTGCCACAAGACGACTTCATACTGGTGCGTGTCAAGCTGGTTGCTCTTGAGGTTCGTGATGGTATCAATCAGATCATCCGGCGCCAGGGCTTCCAGCGGCAGGATCAGTATTGATGCCTGCCTGGTAGAAAGCAGGGAACTCCACTGCATCCGGTCATGGGTGGTTTCAATCACCTGGTCATCCTGGAATTGGCTTTCCAGCACATTGATGAGGAGCCAGTTTTCCTCGCCCGTGTAGAACGCGCCGGATGCCTGGGTCAGCCGGGTCAAGCGTCCGAGCTCATCGGTGGAGTAGATTTCTACGCCGGACAATGAACGATCCGGATTGACGTTGTCGACATGGATGAATTGTTGGTCGTTTCTTGTCCAGAAGGCCTGGGAATACCGGCTCCTGGACTCCGTGTTTTGTAACGCCTGTCCCCTCAAAGTAGCAGCTTCCCGCTCGAATCCGGGAACGATGGCAAATTGTAATAACGTGATGAATACACACAGCAAGCCTGCCAGGGCGGCTACGGTCTGCGCGATGCGTTGCTTGGAGATTCCGGCCGACCGGATAGCGATCAGCTCACGGTTATTGGCCATGGCCCCCAACCCGATCAAACCGCCGAGGAGGGCGGTAACCGGCAGCAGTTCTACGATGCGCTTCGGGGTGGTCAGTAGTACGACCATGAAGGCATCGGGCAGCGTAAACGTTCCAGTGCCGACATTTTCCAGTTCTTCGGCAAGTGACATGAAACTGAACAGGATGGTCAGCAGCAGCAACACCGGTAAGATACCGGCGAGGAATTGCTGCATGATGTAACGGTCAATCCTGCGCACGTCTGTCCTTTCTCATTTTCAAAAACGCCGGTGCATACAGGACGGCTACCACCAGTGACAACAGTCCGGGCACCCACCAGATATAGTCACTGTTGCCCTGTTCGACCCAACTGCGGCTGACGTCGAGCAGGTTGAAGTAAACAGCGTACACACCCAGTGCGGCCAGCATCTTGGCATAGCGGCCCTGCCGCGGCCGGCTGCGGCTCAGGGGGATGGCTGCCAGCGCCAGCAGCAGCGCTGAAACGGGTGTGGACAGGCGAAATTGGAATTCCGCCTTGTCAACACTGTCTGTCGATTGCCGGAGTTGATTTGTTGAAGCCGATTTGACCTTGTAGCCGGGCGGTTCGGGAGTCCTGGCCGCCAGCAGAATGGTAAAAGTGCCGAAACGTCCTGAAAAGTCGGTTCCGTAAGGAATCTTCTTCAGAACCTGCGCATCCGTTAGTACCAGGCGATGGTATAAGGGATCGTAAAAGTATTCGAAGACGCCCTTGCTGGCCGTAATGACCTGCAGGTCGTCGCCTTTGCGCGTCCTGACAAAGATACCATCCAGGTCACTGCCGTTGTCCGCGATGTTCTCAATGAACACCGTGCGTTTATCCTCCCCAAAGCTGTAAAACTGTGCTTCACGTATACGCCCGGTCTCGGCAGAGGCCTCCGCGGCCGCCCTGACCGCGTAGGCCTGTTCGTATGCCCATGGCCTTGCCAGGGTCGACAATGCCCCGACCACGATGGCCAGCAGCAGCGCTAACCGCATTAGCGGGCGCAGCAGGCGGGCCTCACTGACACCGCTGGAGCGCATGGCGTAAATCTCTGAATCACTGTAAAGGCGGCCGAGTCCTGTCATGATGGCGAGGAAAAGGCTGAGCGGCAGCAGCACGTCCAGCGAGATGATCGATTTGAACAATGTGAGCAAAGCCACTTCACGCGGCTGCAACAAGCCGGCATCGGCATCCAGCAGGAACCGGCTGAGGCTGAAGGTGATGAATATGACGACGAGAATCAGGCAGATGACGGCCAATGGCTGCGCTACTTCGCGGATCACGTAATGATCTATGATTTTTTTTGCAGGCATTGGCGCTTTATTTTCTGTGTTAAGTGCTCTGAGCGGGGTTGATTGCGGGCATAATTGTTATGATTAACTAGCTAGGGGCCCAAATCCAGTATTAAAGTATGAAAAAGGCAGTCCTTTATTGTTTGTTGACATTGGTTTGCTCTCACAGCAACGCAGTCTTGTTGGGAGTGGACGAGTTTGACATGATCAGCATCAGCGCCGACGTGGCCGAGGAAGATGAGCGCCCCGGAATATTGCATTTCAAGGGAAATTTCCTGTTGCAAAGCAACGATTGGCGGTTGACCTCAACGCAGGCTACGGTTTACGGCAGCCCCGACCGGCCTGACAGGGTTCGGCTCGAAGGCGCGCCAGCCCGGTTTCACGTCCGCCGGGAAGATAGCCCCGAACCGGAGTTGGTAGAGGCAGCAGCCATGGTGGTCGAGTACGTTCGCGCCACCGGCAAGCTGACTTTGTCCGGCAACGCCACGCTTGTGCTGGACCGTGAAATCATTCAAAGCACAGAGATAGAATACGATATCGAAACCAGGCGCTACCGGGCCGGTGGGGCCGATGGCGTATTGATCGTCGTCCCACCAACCGGTTCTGCAGATGCGCCGTCACCACCTGTAAGACATTAAAAACCCGTAGGTCATCGGGTCGCCCCAATTAGCCAGAAATGTTGCGATGTCGGGCTGTTCTTCGGGGTTGTAGATCATCACGTTGTTAAGGGTGTCGGCCTCTTCTATATTCTCCACGTAAAACTGGAAATTGATCTTGTTGCCTGGCAGATCCCAGAAGAGCCTGAAATCAGTTTTTGTCTGGGAGCCCTGACGGGCGCCTTCGAGGTTCAGGTCATTGGCGTAATGTTCACCAACATAGGTCGTTTGCAGCATTGGTGTTAATCTGCCGCTACGTTTCAGGTCAAATACATAGCTTGCCTGCAGACCAAAGGACCACTCGGGAGACAGTTTCGGCCGCCAACCGTCCAGTAACAATGTGTCACCCATGGTATGGCCTTCGATGTCGCCGAGCCCGGCAAGGGCAGGTACTTCGTAATTCTTGAACTTCGCATCGAGCCATGCCAGGTTGGCGGAAATATTCCAGTGCGAGCCCGGTAACCACTGGATCTCTGCTTCAACACCCTTTGATTCCATGTCACCGGCGGTATCAAGATAGTCCATCAGCCCGGCAGTTCCGGGCAAGGGCAATATCCTCCAGGATTGCGCCTGTATGTCCTTGTAGTCGTTGTAAAACGCCGACAGGTTCATTACCAGGGTGTTATCCACGAGCGTGCTTTTGAGGCCGATCTCGTAAGCGGTGACTGTTTCAGAATCGTAGTTGAGCGGAACCCCGGTTGGTATGCCCGGGTTTTCGTTGATACCGCCCGGCCGGTAGCCGGTAGATACACTGAAGTACGAGTCCATGTCATCGTTGATCTTGTAGCTCAATGCGGCATTCCACAGTACACCGTTCCAACTGTCACTGCTGCCGGTCCTGAGAGTTTTGCTGTCATCGTACCAGCGCAATCCGCCAGCCAGCCGCAAATCGTCGGTAAATTCGTAACCCACACTGGCAAAAACAGAAGTTGAGTCGGTCTTGTAGCGCCCGCGGGCATCCCAATCGGGCCGGTAAAAGAGGCCGTCAACGGTTTCCAGCCAGTGCCATCTTGACTCCATGTCCATCCAGTAAACGCCGGCCATCCAATCGAAACGGCCCTGTTCGTTCGAAACCAGGCGCAACTCGCCTGACCAGGTATCCCTGTTTGACTTCCAGCCGTTAAAGTCGCTGTTGCGGGGGTCGCCGCCATCACTGTAATCGCTGTCGAATACCTGCTGGTTTTCAAAAGTGGATTTATTGATGAATGCCTGCAGGTCGGCGAAACCGATATCCCAATTAACCTTGATTGTGCCGCTGAGGTTCTCCTGGTCTTCAAGCGACGCAAAATTTCTACTCACGATCAACGGCTCGATATCCGGCTGCGCACCGTCCGGGGCAAACTGGTGACCGCTCAGATACTCGCCATTTACATAAGCGCCAACTTGCTGATAACCCCACATTCCGGAACCCGTCTGATTCTGGTCATAGGAGACGAGGTTGACCATCAGGTCGAATGTATCCGTGGGTTGCCACTTGGTCATCCAACGGACAAATTGCTGCTTCCTGTCGCGCAGGTCA
The DNA here is from genome assembly GCA_013042835.1 of Lysobacterales bacterium. GTDB lineage: Bacteria > Pseudomonadota > Gammaproteobacteria > Xanthomonadales > SZUA-36 > SZUA-36. The sequence goes on along the minus strand of JABDPJ010000059.1, from coordinate 32,488 downwards.
TCAGCATCGCCATCCAGCACCCGGTTATTCACATAACCCGAATGCATGTCATAGCGGGCCGCGAAACGGGTGGTTACGGTTTTCGTCAATGGCACGTTCAGCATGGCGTCAAAACGGGTACCGTCGGCATAGCCGAACTCACCCTCGAAAGCGGCATCCCAGCCACTCGGGTCCGGCTCGTTGCTGATGATATTGATTGCACCACCGAAGGCGTTACGGCCGTACATGACACCCTGTGGCCCGCGCAGAACTTCAATTCTGTTGATGTCCACGTAGGGCTCCAGTGCCTGGGTGGTCGTGGCCACGGTAACGCCGTCCTCAAATATCGCCACCACCGGATCCGCCTCGGCCCCGGTCCGGTTGGTCCGCGTGCCGCGAATGGCTATGCGGGCCTCGTTACCCGACTGCCCATACTGCATGTTCGGCACCTGGTCGGCGATACGGTCAATATGCCTGATACGGCTGCGCACGAGGTCGTCTTCAAACAAGCGGGTCATTGCTACCGGCTGGCCCTGCGTTGCAGCGGGAAATTTCTCCGCCAGTACGGTCTTTTGCTCGACGGGGAGTTGCGGATTGGTGTCATCGTACAAGGGTTGACCCCGTACTGTTCGCATTAAAGGATCATCTGGCGTGGAAGTTGTCCCCTGGGGGGCTGAAGCGGCGATATGCGCAGCGTTTTTATCTTCCATCTGTTCAATGGTTTTCTGCGCCTTGACGAGTTCAGTCTCAAGTTCCGCGACCCTTTGCTTTGCTGCTTTCAACTCATCCTGCAGGGTCTGGATGTGCGCTTTCGAACCCTCAATGGAGTCGGGATCCGGACCTGTTTCATCTGCCTGTGCGAACTGGATAAACAGCCCTGCAATCAACAAACCGAGAAATAAACGTGTACTTGAATTCATATTCTTCACCAACCAAGTCATACAACCATCATGGAAAAAGAGAGATAACCCTTTCCGTAATTCTATCCCACCCAGGACTCGACAACATCTGCCGCTGCCGCAAAATCCGCCGCATCATCCACTTCGCACCAGCTCAACCCGTCGATCGGACAGACACCGGCCAGGCCTTCACTGGCAAGTTGATCAATGGCTGAAAGGTACCACAATTTGAGTGCGTCTGATTTGTCCATCATCTCTTCCAGTTTTCCTGTGAAGGCTTCTGCGCCGCGCTCATCAAAGACCATCAGGCCGATGCTTTCCGCACTGACCAGGCTGATTTCCAGCTGTTTGCTGACTTTTAACAAGCGGTCGCCGTCCGTGATGACTTTCATGTCGTCGAGATCAAAGTGGGGTTTCGCATTGGTTGCCAGGGTGATTGAAAAGGATTTCTCCATATCCAGCAGGCGCTGTAAAACAGCGGCTTCGAACAGGGTGTCGCCGTTCATGAGCACGAATGGCCCGTCCATTTCGGCGCGCGCTTCCCAGCAGGTTCCCAGGTTGTCGGTATGCGCATACATCGGGTTGTGTAGCGTGCGCACCTTGATACCCTTGACCCTGTCCACAATGGCATCGACCATTTCGTACGCGAAGCCGGTGACAACGATAACTTCATCGATGTCGCACTTTGCGATCTGGCTTAATTGCCACTCCAGGATCGATTTGCCGTGCAGCGTCAGGCAACACTTTGCCATATTTGAGGTTAACGGCATCAGCCGGCGACCCTGGCCGGCGCTTAGTATGATCGCTTTCAAAGAATATCCTTTTTACTGTTTCAGCTTGCGGAAAAAGAGACGCATTAAAACATTATTTTACCACTCTGCAAAATGCAAAGTTGATACAATGCTCCACGCGACAATCTGTAACATCGGGTGCGTGCAGAATTGCGGAAAGCGACTGGTACACCCTCACTTCGGAAAGCTCAATGAATCATGGATCAGTGACATGTTAATCGATCTTGAAAAGGCCACGGCCGACGTCACGCTGGAAGCCGAAATCTGCATCGTGGGAGCAGGGGCAGCGGGGGTTGCGCTCGCCAGGGACCTGATGAAAGCCGGGCGCGATGTGTGTCTGCTTGAGGGTGGCGGAATGGATTACGACGCCAATACGCAGTCTTTGTTCGAAGGCAGAAACATTGGCATGGAATACTATGACCTTGACCATTCCCGTCTGCGTTTTTTTGGTGGGACCACGAATATCTGGGGTGGTCGCAGTATTCCCCTGGACCCGATTGATTTTGAAAAACGCGACTGGGTGCCGCATAGCGGCTGGCCGCTGACGCTCGATGACCTGCAAGAATACTACCGCATTGCCCATGACTCGCTTGAGCTGGGTGAATATGACTACGAGGCCTCAAATTGGGACAAGCTGGGATTGACGCCGCTTGATTTTGATCAGCAAAAAATCCGGACACGCTTCTGGCGCTTCGATCACCTGGCAGAGCGATTCAACAGCAAGCGCAGTGAAGACCTGGTCAGGGCACAGAATGTCCGGATAGTTCTGCATGCGAATACCACCGGGCTGCGTGCCGCTGAAAATGCCGCTGGCATTGATAGCCTGAGTGCAAGCACCATGCATGGCCGGCGACTGGAGGTGAAGGCAGGCCATTTCGTGCTGGCTTGCGGAGCGATTGAAAATGCACGCCTTTTACTCAGCTCAAATGATGTGGATAAAAACGGAATTGGCAACCAGTTTGACCAGGTTGGCCGTTACTTCATGGAGCACCCGCACGGCAGGGTGGCGCATATCGAAACAAGCGACCCGGCAGCTTTTTGGGCGCTGCACCGCAAACGGTTTCCGGAAGGAGGTGTGCCAGTGGCGCCAGCGATGGTGTTGCCGCCAGCTTTGCAGCAGCAACTTGGCATTCTCAACAGTGCTGCCACTTTTAATTTGCAGAAGGACCCTGACAGGGGCGCCAGTTTAAGTAAACGCACCTATATGAATTTAAAGCATGCATTGTCCCCCACCACGTCCAAGCGCCTGTTGTGGCAGACCTGGCGTGGTGGTCTCAACTGGTTGCAGCGGCACGTGTCCATGCCCCTGCTGCGTACGGTCGTCAAGGCCAAGCGTATGAATCTTTATGTGATGGCCAGGGCCGAACAGGCCCCGAATCCCGATAGCCGGGTTTGCCTGTCGGCTGAGAGAGACGCCCTGGGTTGCCAAAGAGCGGATCTCGACTGGCGGCTTTGCGCGTTGGACAAGGAAACCATGCTGCAATTCGGCAGGGTGCTGGGGCAGGAGTTTGACCGCCTGGGGTTGGGCAAACTGACGACCTGTGAGTGGCTCGAGGACGGCAGGCCCGAGTGGCCGGTCGATATGACCGTCGGCAACCATCCAATCGGTGGTTACCACCATATGGGTACGACCCGAATGAGCACGTCGCCGAAGAACGGGGTAGTGGACGCCAACTGCACGGTACATGGATATCACAATTTGCATATCGCCGGCAGTTCCGTGTTCACCACCGGGGGTTGGGCGAATCCAACCTTGACCCTGTTGGCCCTGGCACACCGGCTCGGCGACCATCTGAACAGTCTGATGGATAAGGAATCCTGAGTAGCGACGGGGTGATTTACTCTTTTGCGGAGAGAATCTGTTCAGCCAGCTTCTGATCCTCAATGGAGTCGACATCCACGGCTGCCCTGGCAAACTCCACTTCCACGGAGCCGATACGGCAATCCGCGGCCTTTGACAGCGCCTGTAGTGCTTCTTCAAGGGTCAGTCGCCTGAACAGGTAGCGCAGCAGGGCGCCGAGCCCGAACCTGCGTGCAATGCGCCACGGGTGTTTGCGGTCGGCTTCCGCCTGTTGCCAGAAATGCAATGCATTGCGACCGCGCGAATTCAGGATGGCAAAAAGGTTACTGCCGCAGTATTTGCCATGTGAGAATTTCAGCACGGTTCTTTTGTTGTCCGGCCACGCCGCCTTGACAAGCTCATGCGGGACAAAGCCGATAACCAGGTCGAAGCCTTGCTCACTGGCGGGGAACTGCGCTTCCGGTGACCGGTCACGGCCATGCGGGAGTGCCTGTTGACAGAAGGCATCAACAATCTCCGGGGTCAGTAACGCGTGGTCGCCCGCCGTCAGCAAGGCCGGATAATGGTCCAGGTCTTCCAGGGCGGACAGCGCGCTTGCGGCCGGGCCGCTGGCCGGCGCCAGCCATTTGAAACCCGGTGATTCAAGGAGTTTTTCTAACTCTCTGCTGTTCGCGACGACATCAGCTGACGGGCCGCAGATAATGCCGCCCGACGCTGCCCGGCTATCGGTGATTGCCTGTATGACACGAGCCAAAGACGGTTTTCCGGCGACCGGAACCATAACACTGGCCGGCACGTTGAACGCATGGCTCAACGGGCTGCCACCCGGGCGTTCACCCGCGAGAATAACAGAGCGAAATTTACCGGCTTGTTCAACCATCATCGATGCTGGATTGTTCAGCTGGCCGCACTACAGGGACTTTTCATACATGCGGTAACGCTTGGTGATCTCACCACCCAGGCTTTCAATAATATTTCTTACACCGTGGTTGTGTTCCAGGATCCAGGACATTTCCACCGTTTCCAATCCCCTGGCGATTCCTGCTTCGATCACTTCCTTAATCGTCACGTAAGCAAGTGCCGGACCGAAGCGGGTGTTCTGGTATTTTTGCTTGACGCCCATTAACGCGACCCTGCCTGTTTTAGGGAAGTCGGCTTTCAGGCGCCACAATAATTTAGCCCATCCGAATGGCAACAGGTGGCCATTCAAATCAGCGATCACTTCATTGATGTTGGGCATCAGCACTATGAACGCGACATCTTCTCCATCAACTTCCGCAATATGGATGAAGTCTTTTGGCGTCACCATCAGTAACTCGCTGCCAATATGATCGAACTCCTCGGGGGTAAATGGTGAAAAATTCCAGTTGTTCTGCCATGCGTCGTTAAAAATGTCGCGCATTGACTCCAGCTCCGCGAATTTCTGTTTGTTATTGAATTTCCTTACCTTGATCCGGTCGGCGCTTCTGGTTAATAGCGATTGCATGACCCTCGGAATGTTGATGTCCTTCGCATCAAGACCATAAGCGAGCAAATCCTGTGTTCCCTGGTAGCCGCAACGCTCTATCGCCGGACCGTAGTAGGCAGGTGAGTGGCCTGTCATGATATAGGGCGGAGAGTCAAATCCTTCGACGAGTATGCCCAGATCCTGATTGATACTGAGGTTAAAAGGCCCCAGTACATTGTGCATGCCTTTGTCCCGCAGCCAGGTTTCGGCGGTTGTCAGCAGGGCTTGAAAGACCTCGTCATCATCCGGCGCTTCAACCAGGCCGAAAAAGCCCGTCATGGTTTCCTGTTGTTCCAGGTGGTTCTTGTCGATCTGTGCCGAGATGCGCCCGATCGGTTGGCCGTCGCGATAGGCGATCCATGCGCAGTATTCCGCGTGTCTGAAGAACGGATGTTTCGGCGAAAGTGCGTCCTTGCGCTCCATGATCAGGGGCGGCACCCAGTTAGGGTCGTTTTTATAGATACTCCACGGAACCCGGATAAAAGCTTTCAAAGCCTTCCTCCCGGAAACCTCCCTGATTTCAACCTTCGTGTCGGAAAGATCGTTCATATATTCAATTCCAGTAAGAGTCAGTATACCGGCGTCTGCCAGTGTGAAGCGTGGCATAAAACACCGGGATTTTCATTTTGGCGCCGGCCGGATGGTGGAATAAACGTCGAGATATTGACCGCATATGCTTTTCCAGTCCATGCCTGATGCAAACTCCAATGCAGCGTTGACCAGTTGCTCACGGCGTTCTTCGGACTCGCCCAGGCCGATGATTTCATTGGTCATGCTCAGCCAGTCGTCACAGATCACGGCTTCGCGCCCATTGACAACCGGTATTCCTTCAATGCCCTTGGAAGTGCTGATGACCGGCAGTCCGGCAGCGAAACAATCGATGATTTTCATGCGTGTTCCACCGCCTTCCTGCAGGGGAACAACTGCCAGGTCGCAGCCTTTCAGCCAGGGTCCGACGTCTTTAACGCTGCCTGTGCAGTGCATGTTAGGGTGTAAACCTGCCTGGGGGGGATTTCGCCCGATTGCAATCACGTGAAACGGGGTCCGGTTGCCTTTCAATTGAGGCAGCAGAATATCGGCAAAAACCTGCAGCGCGTCGCGGTTTGGCGGATAGGAAAACGTACCATGAAATGCAATCAGCACCGCATCGGCCGGTATACCAAAATCTTCCCTGATCGTGTTGATGGCCGGCAATTTGTAAGGCTCGGGGTTGAAACCATGCGGAATGGTATTGAGCAATCCCGGCTTGACACCGTCATTCAACAATTGCTGGCGATCATTGTCTGAAACGCAGACAACCGCATTGGACCGGTTGCAAAGATCGACTTCAATGGCACGCAGATTCTGAAATTGTTGGTCTGTAAGTTCCGGCACCTGTGCCCTGAGACGTGCGTATTCAACATTATGTTCAACCAGCACCACCGCCGCGTTCAGGATCTCCCTGGCCTCGATGCAAGGCTTGGCATAGGCCGGAAATTCGGCTTGCAGGATACCGGCATTCAGACGTTTTCCCACATACAGACAATGCCAGAAAAAACTGCCATCGGTAAACGGAAGGTACAAAAAGCTGTTGCTTTCCGGCAGGTCCTTGCTGAAGTGCAGAAGACGGGTCAATGTACGTGGCAGGCTCAAAAACCGCAGCCAGAGGGGCAAGCGGTGACGTTTTTCGACACCATTTTCGAACAGCCACCAGTGTTTACGGTCATCGCTTACGATGCCCACTTTGCGGCCGTGTTGTGACAGACCCCGTGCAGTTTCTACAATCTTGACCGCCCCGCCGTGGTCAGCGGGAAACAGGTCTCTGCGGGTGACAATCAATATGTTTTCACCGGGTCCGGTTTTCGAATCCGGAGCAAAAATCCGGCCAAGACAGAGTCGCCTGATGATTCGCCACTGACGTTTGATTCGTTCACCCCAGGGCGGAGTTGCCAGATCAACCGGGGTTGGCAACTGCTGAACCACGGGTAACCTGACAGCTTTTTGGGGCGTCTTGAGCCAATCAAGCAAAGGCCTGATAGCGACATCGGGATTCAGTTGTTCTTTGACCAGGCGCAACGCATTGTCGGAACGGGCCTTCCACTCATCCGGTGAACGCATGATTTCGCGTAACAGCTCAGCAATGTCCTCAGGGCTTTTTACCGTCCAGCCAGCTTTGTATTGTTCGATCAGCTTTGCAATCGGCAGGTAATCATTGCAGATCAGCGGTAAGCCATGGCGGAGAAACTCCAGTGAACGAAAAGATTGGCTGTACTGTCTTTCTATATTCGCTTCGGCAACTTCAAGGCCGATATGCGAGTGCTCCAGGAGGTACCGGCTGAAGTGCTCATAGGGCGCAAGCCCATGCGTCTGAAATGTTTCGCTGGTCGCGTGCCCCGGACCCCTATGCATGAGAGGCGCCTTTTGACCGCCTTCACCATCCAGCACGGCTTGCCATTGGTAGGGTCCACCGAACAAAACCAGGCGTGGTGTCGAGGCGTGCGGGTCATCCTGCATGCGTCTGATGGCCTGCCAGTAAGCCTCTGACTCGCGCCATGGCCAATGCACACCGCCGCTGACCAGGGTCCAGCCGGTTTCCCGGGGATCGGACTCGGGTTGACCGGCAGGTTCGCCGGCCAATGGCACGACCAGTAGCGGATCATTGAAGCGTAAGTCAAATCCCGCCTCCAGCAACGCAAACCTGAGCAGCTCGCGCTGTGACTCGTTACCGGTTAAAAGCAAATCACATTTTGCAAGCAGGCCCTGTAGACGTTGCAGCTCGAAACTGACCAGTTCCGGGTTTTCATAGAGCACTTCCAGCGGCCGTGGTGCTACAAAATCAAGCACCACTGCTTGGGGTAAATCGAACGGCAGAAATTCAAGCAGTTCCCAGTACATGACCAGGATCACGTCCGGGTTGGTGCGGGTAATGGCTGCGTGCAAATCGTCCAGCGACTTGAAGGCATTGGCATGACTACCGTTTTGCCGCTCCAGCCAAACCTGTGCAGTGGAATGGCCGGCCCGCCGCAGCGCGCCTTCAAGTTGCGCCGTGCGAATGGCGTTGCCCGTGGCAACGGCCGCCGGCGCCAACGGAGGTTCCTGTGTGATCAATAAGATGTGCATGGCGGTATTGGTGTGCAGTTAACCGGTAACTAGGTCGTCAGCAGCAGGAAACTTGCCAGTCCGACAAAGGCTAAAATGCCGATGACGTCTGTCACCGTGGTCAATACAACGCCGCCGGCCAGCGCCGGGTCGATGGACATCCGGCGCAATATCACCGGGATTAACGCACCCGCCAGCGCACCGGCAATCAAGTTGACGATGATGGCGACGGCCATGACCAGGCCGAGACCGAAACTGCCGTACCAGAGGAAGGCAATGGCAGCCAGGATGATAGAGAACACGACGCCGTTGAGCATACCGACCGCGAGCTCTTTGCGCAGAATGGCCATGGAGTTACGACCGCTGACTTGCCCCGTTGCCATACCCCTGATCATCAGCGTCAGTGTTTGTGTACCCGCAATTCCGCCCATGCTCATGACGATCGGAAACAGGACGGCGAGTTCCACCAGTTGGTCGAGGGTAGGTTGGAAGGCAAACAGGACCAGGGCTGCCAACAGGGTCGTGATCAGGTTGACGCCCAGCCAGACCCAGCGCCGTCGTGCCGATTGCATCACCGGTGCAAACATATCATCCTCTTCATCGAGGCCGGCGGCAGTCAGCACCATGTGCTCGCCCTCTTCGCGTATGACATCGACGACGTCATCAATGGTTATGCGGCCCAATAACAAGCCGTTCGGTTCGGTAACCGGCGCTGATACAAGGTTAGCATGCTCGAACTCAATGGCTACCTGCCTGGCGGACATCTCCACCGGAATGGCATCTTTCGAGGTATCCATCAACTCGGAAACTTCGCTGGTGGGTTCCTTGGTCAACACATCCGACAGCTTGAGTTGTCCGAGGTACTTGCCAGCCCTGTCAACGACGAACAACTGGTCAAAGACTTCCGGCAGCTCACCCCTGAGTCTCAAATAACGCAATACGACGTCCAGGCTGACGTCCGGGCGCACTGTCACGACGTCCGGGTTCATCAGGCCACCGGCTGAATCCTCCGGATAGGACATGACCTGAGCGAGCCGCTCGCGGTCTTGCCTGTCCATGGCGCGCAATACCTCTGTAACCACGTCATCGGGCAGATCGTCAAGGATATCGGCAAGGTCGTCGATATCCAGTTCACCCATGGCCTGGATAAGGTCATCGGGAGCGGTGTCCCTGATCAATCCCGCACGCACCTCGTCATTCACCTCGACCAGTACATCGCCATCGAGATCTACCTTGACCAGTTCCCAAACAGCCTGGCGTTTCGCATGCGGCAGTGATTCCAGCAGGTCACCTATCTCCGCGCCGCTGAGGCTATTGAGCAGGTGCTTGACCTTCGACTGAACGCCGCTGTCCAGTGCTTCGGACAAGCGATCGAGGTGGCGGGCTGTTTTTTCTTCGAGTTGGTGTTCCCGCATCATTGTCGTCAACCTTTCGTGGGATTCATGGAAGACCGCCAAACATCCTTCGGTGGTCCCGAAAACCTGCCTATTGTAACAAGGAGCCGGAAATTAGGGGTAATCCGTAACGAGTGAAATGCGGGGCAGGGAAGTCTCCCGGCGGCGGCGGAAACTACTGCGTTTCAGGAGTCGCCCCAGGAACCTTGCTCGCGGTGATGCACAAGCACGTTAGCATGTTTTCCGCCAATCGCAGCCGCTAACTTTTCAGCAAGGTATACCGAACGATGCCGACCGCCGGTGCAGCCGACACCGATCGTGACATAACTGCGCTGCGCGTCCTGGAATGCGGGCAGCCAGGTTTCCATGAATTGTCCGATATCCTGTTTCATTTTCAGAACACCGGTCTCTTTTTCAAGCCACGAAATCACTTCCTGGTCCCTGCCGGTCAAAGACCTGAGCTCTTCCTGCCAAAAAGGGTTAGGAAGTATTCGGGCATCGAACATGAAGTCGAGATCTTGCGGTACGCCCTTCTTGAACGCAAAGGACTGCAGGACGATGGTCATGCCGCTGGAGCGCCGGTCGACGAAGTTCCAGACCTGGCGCCTGAGTTGATGGATGTTGGTGTCGCTGCTGTCAATGACCTGGTCCGCCTGGTCACGCAAGGGTTCAAGCAGTTTCCTCTCGTTTTCGATGGCTTCGGGCAGGACTTTATCGCTGCCGGTAAGTGGATGCCGTCGTCGTGTTTCACTGAAACGTTTGATCAACACCGGCTTTTCAGCGGTGACAAACAGCAATTTGCAGTTCAGGCCATTGGCCCGCAACGAGGTCATCCAGTCAAGCACGACCTGGAGGCTGGATTCATGTGAGCGGGCGTCAATTCCCAGGGCTACTTTTTTATAGAGCTTGGGGTTGGCTTCGATCTGCGGTTCAAAATAGGGCAGCATGGCCCCTGGCAGGTTGTCAATACAGTAATAACCAAGGTCTTCAAGCGCATTGAGGGCGGTAGATTTACCGCCGCCGGACATGCCGCTGACAATGATGACACTTTGATCCTGCGCACCCATTCTGGTCTTCACCGGGTACCGTCTGTCATGCACTTCATATGATTCGAGGCACGCGGATCATTGAGCGTTCGAAAGCAGTTGCCAGATTTCATTGGCATCTTCAGCGCTGCGCAGCTGTTCGAGGAAGTCGGCGTCGCTAAAACGCTCTGCGGTGCTTGACAGTAATTTTGCATGGTCTTCGGTGTAGTCCTGTGGCACTACCAACGCGAAAATCAGGTCTACCGGTTGACCATCGTCGGTCTCGTAAGACAAGGGTTGAACCAGTTGCAGAAAGAGGGCCTCTACCTCATCGGTGCCGCTGATGCGTCCATGTGGGATGGCGACCCCGTTGCCGAGTGCCGTACTACCAAGGTTTTCACGGTCACAAAAGCTTTCAAAAATTTCCCGTGAATTCAGCTCCTTGTTCTTTTTGGCCAGGGTCGTGGCGATCAACTGGAGCAGGCGTTTCTTGCTGTTAATTCTAACATTCGCAAAAATACGACCCGGGCTTATTAGATCTCTATCAAGCATTTCAGGTCGTCAGGTATCGGTGGTCATAATTACCGGTATGGCGGAATCAGAAGCCGCCACCCGATTCAATGGGTTCATGTTTCACATGATGGTGGTCGGTGATGCGATCTTTGTAACGGCGAACCTGGCGGTCCAGTTTGTCTACCAGTCCATCGATTGAGGCATACATATCCGCTGCTGTTTCAGTTGCAAATATTGTTCGTCCGGCTGCATTGACGGTTGCTTCCGCCTGTTGCTGTAATTTTTCCACATTCAAAATAACGTTGATAGATTTGACCTGGTCAAAATGACGGCCAAGTTTCTGCAATTTTTCCGTTGTGTATGCACGCAGTGCGGGGGTGACCTCAACATGGTGTCCGGTAATATTAATTTGCATCAACTATCTCCTTTTTAGTGTATTCCTTACTCATCAATGTAAGGTCAATCAGGCCTAGGTCAATAGCAAGAGGCCTTGTGTCGGGTAGTACGGGTATTTGCAAAGCACATATTTAATCTTGTTCACAGTGTGCCGAATGTTTGACTCTTATACTTACAGTCTATACGCGGTGAACTCAATTTTCTATTTTTTCCCTTACTAGAACGTCATTGTCCTGCGGTATGCGCGACGGCGCTCGCTGGATGATCCGATACCCAGCGATTCGCGGTACTTGGCAACGGTCCTGCGAGCAACCCGGATACCTGTTTCTCTCAACAATTGTGAAATCTCCTGGTCGCTCAGGGGCCGTTTGGCAGGTTCGTTGTCAATCAGGATTTGAATTCTGGCCTTGGTGGCCGTTGCGCTTACTTTGCCGCCGTCGGTCGTCCGCACATGGCTCGAGAAAAAGTACTTCAGTTCAAAGATACCCCTTGGTGTCAACATGTACTTTCGTGTAGTCGCCCTGGAAACAGTGGATTCATGCACACCGACCCGGTCGGCAACTTCTTTTAATATTAAGGGTTTCATCGCGATCTCGCCATCGACCAGGAAGTCTTTTTGGGTATCGACGATGCACTGGGAGACGCTCAGCAACGTGCGATTGCGCAATTCCAGGCTGGACAGCAGCCAGCGGGCCTCCTGTAATCGACCGCGCAGGTAATCAGCATCCTTACCGCCTGATTTGCGCAGCAGGCTTATGTAGTATTTATTCAACCGCAAACCCGGGTTGCTTTCCGGGCTCAGCGTCGTCTCCCATTCATCGCCATTTTGACGGACATAAACATCCGGTATCAGGTACTCATCCTGGCGGTTATCAAAGCGCGATCCCGGATGGGGATCCAAGCCCCTGATCAGTTCCAGTGCCTGTTTGAGATTGTCGGATGTCGCGCCGGTCTCCTTCAGCATCCCATCGTAATCATTGGCAGCAACCAACTTCAGGTGATCACGCGCCAGCCGCAGCGCCAGGTCGACACCGGCGGTGCCTGTGGGCTGCGCCTTCAACTGAACCTGAATACACTCTCCCGGGGTTCTGCTGGCGACACCGACCGGTTCCAGTCGCTGCACGCGGTGCAAAACTGCGAGGATCTCATCTTCCCCGACCCGCACTTCCGGCAACAGGCTTTCACGTATATCCGGGATATCACCATGCAGGAAACCGTCATCATCGAGTGCATACACTATGGCTTTGGCAATCTCGGCGTCCATTTCGCTAAAGTGTGCAAGGCGAATCTGGGTAAGCAGATGCTCGCGTAAGGAAGTGGAACTGGTGTCGGCTATCTGCCGTTCAGAAAAATCGTCGGACCAGCCCGCCGTTTCGGTCCATGTATCGCCTTCAGTCGACCATTGATCTGCACCGAAATCATCGCCGGCGTATTCCTGTTCGCCCTCCGTTTTGCGCGCTTCCGCCATCCCGGCTTCAAAAGAAACCTCTTCACCCTTCTCCTTGGGTTGGGCTGAATTTTCATCATGATCAAGCAGTGGGTTCGCATCCACCACTTCCTGGATATAATCACGCAGTTCTATGCGATTGAGCTGAAGCAAGCGGATCGCTTGCTGTAACTGCGGCGCCATCGCCAGCTTCTGGGTCAGTCGAATTTGCAGAGAGGGGTTGGCCATCTTCAGGTCACGATAAGCGAATAATTAAAGCCGGAACTCGTTGCCCAGGTAAACCTCCCGGACATCCTTGTTGGCGAGGATGGTTTCGGCATTTCCTTCCGCCAGTACCTGTCCATCATTCATGATGTAGGCATGGTGACAGATACCGAGCATTTCCCGGACATTGTGATCTGTAATCAAAACGCCGATGTTCTGGTCTGTCAACTGGTTGATGATTAACTGGATTTCCCTGACTGAAATCGGATCCACTCCGGCGAATGGTTCGTCAAGAAGGATAAACCTCGGTTTCGCAGCCAATGCGCGGGCAATTTCTACCCTGCGCCGCTCTCCTCCCGACAGTACCTGGCCCATCTGGCTTGCCAGGTGCGCAACGCCGAGTTCTTCCATCAGTGTCTGCAGCATCTCCTTGCGTTCGTCATCATCGAGGTCGTTGCGTAGCTCCAGGATAGCCATGATGTTGTCGCTTACGGAGAGTTTGCGAAACACCGACGCCTCCTGCGGCAGGTAGCCTACGCCAAGGCTCGAACGGATATTGACGGGTTTGTGGGTGATATCCACGTCGTCAACGAATATGTTCCCTTGTTCGGTCGGAATCAGTCCGACGATCATGTAAAAACAGGTTGTTTTGCCTGCACCGTTAGGCCCGAGCAAGCCAACCACCTGGCCCCGTTCCACTTCGATGTTGACGCCGCGCACAACTTCCTTCTTACGGTAGGACTTGTGCAGGTTCGTGGCCTTGAGCATATCAGTTGGTTTCCTCTTTGGAATCTTTCTTATCCGGCGCTTCGGTTTCTCCACCTGTTTCCGGGTCAGGATCGCTCAATTCGTCGCCGCTTTTCTCTTCGTCTTTTACCTGGTCTGTGTTGATGACCTCCGGGTCCAGCAGGATATGGATTCTTCCATTTCCGTTTTCGTCACTGCTGCCCTGAAAATGCTGGATATTCAGGTCATAGGTCAATAGGTCGCCACTAATCTGGTATTGGGGGTGCTTGACGTCAGCGTCCCCGGACAGCGTGACCAATCCGCTGGCCACCTGGTATTCGATGACATTGGCAATCGCGCGCACCAGGCCCTGCTCTTCAATCTCCTGCTCAAGTGACGCGGGCTGTCCACGAAATGTGACAGAATTAACGCGCCCGTCAACTTTCTTAACCTCGGCTTCATTGGCCGTTATGCGCAAAGTGCCCTGGCGAATGTCCACGTTACCCCGCAAGGTGGTGACACCGTCACCCAGCGTTCCATCAGTCGAATTGGCGCTAACCTCGAGTGGTTCCTGGCGGTCTGATTCGAGCGCCATCAGCGGCATGCTCGCGCACAACAGTCCCAGTGACAGCCAGAGGCCGCAACGGGTATTTATCAGCTGATCAATTGACGACATAAGTAGCTTTAACCTGTTGTTTCAAATTGAATGTATTGGCTTTTAAATCCAGGTCAAGCCCGATGGCATTGACCTCGTTCCGGCCATCGAACATGCGCACGGGCTGGTCGGTGGTGGCCGTTTGAGGTGTTACCTCGATCTGAACCTCCCGGGTGTTGAGTTCAAGCCAATTTCCTGAGGAAGGTTCTACCCTGCGAACGTTGACCCGGCCCAATAACCGCACGTGTTCCTTATCGGCTGTGACGGTGGCTGTGTCCGCGGTTATATCCCAAACCTCTCCGGGCTGATGCAATTGTACGACGGGTTGCTCGATTGTACCTAGTTGTTGTTCGGGATCATTTCTCAGGATGGGGGCTTTCATATTGATGGTTGGCTCGCCGTTTTCATCATAAAACTGCAATTCAAAATCCCGCAAAACGTAATTCAACCTCGGGTCAAGGCCGGCCACGGGATCTGCAGCGTCTTTATCCTGTGAACGGCTGACCCAGAAACTGGCAACCGTCAGCAATGCCAGCAAAATTATGCCACGCCTTGTTTTTCGCGTAATCATGAAGCCAGGATCTGGTCCAAAATCTCTTTGTCCTTTCCTTGTGCAGACAGGATCATGTTACAAATTTCCCGCACTGCACCGTCGCCGCCATTTCGACTTGTGATGTAGTGGGCGCTCTCCCTGACGCGTTCTTCGGCGTCCGCCACCGATACGGCGAGTCCCGCCCTCAGCAGCACCGGAAGGTCTATCCAGTCATCACCGGCGAAACAGACCTGGTGCGGATCCAGCCCGGTAGCGTCCAGCAGGTGCAGAAACGCATTCAACTTGTCTTCCCGGCCCTGGTAAACATGCTCGATTCCCAGTTGCGCCATGCGGTGCGCGACAGCCTCTGATTTCCTGCCGGTGATCACGGCCACCTCGATTCCGCTGCGCTGCAGGGCCTTCATCCCGAGGCCATCACGGGTATGAAACGCCTTCGTTTCATTACCGGCATGGTCGAAAAACAACTTGCCATCGGTCAGTACGCCATCCACGTCGAGCACCAGCATGCGTATTTTTGAAGCCCGTTCCCGGAGCGCCGCATCCATCATGGTCATTCAGACAACTCCTTGCCGGATAAGATCATTAAAGTTCAAGCTTACCCATGACGGGCTTTTCAGGGCATGACTGTCCATGGACGTATTCTAACCTGAAATGAATTAAGTCAATCGATTATAGATGATGGTATTGGGCGGATATTTCGAAGTGTTTTTGTCGTGTTTCAGTTTGCCAGCGTAGAAGGAACGTCAAAGGAACTCATCCACACCAGGGTGAAGTAGAATGCAAACATGATCAACAGCACGCTGCCGGAACGTCTGCCGATGCGCCCCGGACCGCGGAAGTCCGAGGCCATCAGGTACAGCGCCCCCGTCATCAGGAACATGGCGGGAAAGTCACGCGCCAGGATAACAGGGAGTAATTCTACCGGCTGGATGACGGCTGCAATACCCAGCACACCCAGCAGGTTAAAGATGTTGGAGCCGATAATATTGCCAATGGCCAGGTCGTCTTCCTTGTGCAACGCGGCGGTTACAGCCGTTGCAAGTTCGGGCAGGCTGGTGCCCAGCGCCACTACGGTCAGGCCAATGACGGTATCTGACACGTGCAGGTGCCTGGCAATGGTAATTGCCCCGTCGACCAGGAACGTTGAGCTTATGGGCAGGACAACAAGTCCAACCAGGAGCCAGAATACGGCGGTTTTGGTCGGTGTATCCTTGGGAATCTCCGCATCAAACTCTTCTGCCAACGGGTCTGACAAAGGCCGGTGCAGGCCGATGCGTATGATCCATATGACCACAGCGAACAGGCCGGCAAGCAAAGCCCAGCCCTCGTAATGGCTATAAAGGCCATTCAGCGCCATCAGGAAACAAACCAGCATGACCAGGAGCAACATCGGGTACTCACGTTTCAATGCCGTGGATTCCATGCGCAGGGGATAAATGAGTGCCGTGGCGCCCAGCACAAGTCCCATGTTCGCAATGTTTGAACCGATGGCATTGCCAATCGCCAATCCCGAGTTGCCTTTCATGGTTGCCACCGCAGAGACCACGAGTTCGGGTGCCGAAGTACCGAACCCAATAATGGTCAGGCCAATGATCAGCGGTGAAACACCCAGGTTCCGGGCCGTGGCCGAGGCGCCGGCGACCAGGCGGTCAGCACCCCAGACCAGTAACAAAAAGCCGGCGGCCAATTGGGTGATTGCAATCAGCATGCGAGACTTGAGTTCCGGTGACTGCGTACGCGAAGACGTGCGCTGATCAACGGAAAATTCCTCACGGATGGGGAGTTTTTAATGGCATTGGAATCCATTATGATAAGTGTCTCTGAAAGGTCAAATCCGTTTGCCTCACCGGTTATGCGGTTCATGTATGTTAGTTTATCTCCCGGCTCAATGATTCAATTATTTGAAGGATTGCCCGGTAACGGAGCACGATAGTTTATGGATAGCACAACAATAGCGCAAATGATACGTAAGGGTTTGCCCGGTGCGGAGGTCACCGTGACCGGCGATGACGGCGTGCACTTCGAAGCCGTGGTGCGCACGGCCGAATTCGCGGGTAAGTCCACGCTGGCGCGACACCGGATGGTTTATGCCACCCTGGGTGAATTGATGGGGAATGAAATTCACGCACTAGGCTTACGCACTGAACTACCGGAATAACCAACTACACTTTCAGTCAAGGCCGCGCCCGGTTAACCAGTCTGCCGGGTCGCCGGCCGGTGTCAGAACGATCCGCCCGGTTTCAACTGCAAGGGCTGCTCTATCTCCTTGCCATCAAATGAAACTACGCTGTCAGTACAATGGATTTTTCGCTCACAGAACAATCTGACTGTCGCCACCAGCAACTCGTGCTCCAGCGGCCCCAGCCTGGCTTTGAGTGTTGCCGCGTCGTCACCCTGCAGGATGGGTATCCTGATTTGCGTGATAACCGGGCCGGAATCAAGCCCGGCCGTTACAAAATGGATACTTGCCCCTGTCTCGGTATCACCGGCATCCAGGGCGCGGTCATAGGTATCCAGACCCTTATACAAGGGCAGCAGGGAAGGGTGTAAATTGATCATGCGACCGGCAAACTTATTGGCAAACTCCTCGCCCAGGATGCGCATATAACCCGCCAGGACGACGAGTTCGGCCCCGGCCCGCTGCAGTACATCCGCGACCGCGGCATCGTGGGCCTGCCGGTCAGGATAATCGGTATGGTCAATAACGCTGAAAGGGATGGCGGCGGCCCGGGCATGGCCGAGCCCCGCGGCTTCGGGACGGTTTGAAACCACCTGGACGATGTCGAGATTCAGTTGTCCACGTCCGATGGCATCAATCAGCGCTTTCAGGTTGCTGCCCGTGCCGGAGATGAGGACAGCTGCCTTGAGTGGAGCGTTTTTCATGAACGAATATAGCTGACCCGGGGTTCACCGTCCCGCTGGCTGACAACGCGGCCCAGCTGATGGACTGGTTCACCGGTCGCATTCAATGCCCGGCGAATGTCGGATGCCGATTTCTCATCTACCAGCACCACCATGCCGATACCGCAATTGAAGGTGCGCAGCATTTCCTTTTCCTGGATGCCGCCACGGCTTTGCAGCCAGTTGAAAACCGCCGGTAATTGCCATGACGAAAGGTCTATTTCCAGGCCGAGTCCGGCGGGTATCACGCGGACGATGTTTTCACTGATCCCCCCACCGGTAATGTGGGCCAGGCCATCGACCTGTTGATTTTCAATCAAGGGCAATAACGTTTTGACGTAAATTCTGGTAGGCGCCAGCAGTGCTTCACCGAGTGTGCTTTCACCCAGCGGCATATCCGGGCTGTCGCCGGATTGTTCCAGCACTTTACGGATCAGCGAATAACCGTTGGAATGGGGTCCGGATGATTCAAGCCCCAATACAACATGGCCTGCCTTGATTCCATCGCCACTGATCAAGCGGGGCCGGTCCACCACGCCCACCGTGAAGCCTGCCAGGTCATATTCATCCTGCCCGTACATGCCGGGCATTTCAGCGGTTTCCCCGCCGATCAAAGCACAACCGGCCTGTCGGCAACCCTCCGCTATGCCTTCAATAACCGCTTGTGCATCGTCGATCTTGAGCTTGCCAGTAGCGTAGTAATCCAGAAAGAACAACGGCTCTGCGCCACAGGTCAGGATGTCATTGACACACATCGCGACCAGGTCGATACCAATCGTGTCATGGCGCCCGAGTTGCCTGGCCAGCAGCAGCTTGGTGCCGACTCCGTCGGTGCCGGAAACCAGTAAAGGCTCCCTGTAGCGGTCGGTGTCGAGCTGAAACAGGCCGCCAAAGCCGCCGAGGCCGGTCATCACACCGCTTCGGTTGGTGGACTTAACCGCCGGCTTGATCCTTTCCACCAACTCGTTACCTGCATCGATATCCACGCCGGCATCGAGGTAACTGAGTCCGGCTGTGTTTTCCGTTTTGCTTTTCAATTGATATCCCGTTAATTCATGCTTGCGTGCAGTGTCCTATGTTATCTTATTAGCGCTTTGAAAAACCCTATTTTTAAGTGGATCTACGTTTACAGGCCCTGAATTGTGCGGATAAAATTTTTACTGCTAATATTGATTGCTCTGCATTTTTCGGTCGCCGAAGCAGCAGCGGGGGCAGATCTCTATTCAGGCGAAGTCGCCGTTCTTAGCCAGGCCGAGGAGGATCGCAATCAGGCGGTTCCCGATGCCCTCATCCAGGTCTTGCAAAAGCTCAGCGGTCGGCGGGATCTGCCCTTGACGCCAGTGCTGGATGAAGCCCTTGTTAACGCCAACCGGATGTTGCTGTCATACCGCTACACGAACTTTGAGCGGGTAGGACCTGACGGCGCTGTTGAAAAGGAGTTGCGGCTGATTGCGTCGTTTATGCAGCCCGAGGTAGACCGGCTTGTGCAACAACTCGCGTTACCCCGGTGGCAACAGGAGCGGCCGGCCGTGCAGCTGTGGGTGGTTGTCGACGATGGGCAGAACAGGCAGTTGAAGCCGGTCGAGTTCGAATACGCGTGGCAGTCCTTGGAAGATATTGCCTCGCTGCGAGGCTTGCCCGTGAGTTGGCCTGAATTGGACGAGGAGGAGGTCCAACTAATCGATATGCGTTTGGTATGGGGCGGCTTTACTGATTACCTTGTAGAGCGCGGCGCACCTGCAGATGGCGTGGCGATTGTCGCCGCCCGCCGTGAAGGCCCGCGGTGGACCCTGCGCTGGAATATTGTCAGCGGTAAACAGAAACTGAGCTGGAACAACAGTGACCGGGAATTTTTATTCGCAATGGCGCAAGGCACGCATTGGATGGCTGACCGGATCGCGGAGGCCAATACCATTGCAGCGGCTGAACAGGGGTCGCGGATGGTCGAGATCATCGTCGGTGAACTGGACAGTTCCGATGATTACGTCGATTGCCTGGACTACCTGCAGGGTCTGAGCCTGGTAACGGCCGTGTCAGTGCTGGGCGCCGAGCCGGGGCAAATCCGCTTTCGCCTGGAAATCAACGCGCCGGCAGCTTATCTTGCCGAAACATTCGACCGGGGCACAGTTCTTCTGCCTGCAAAAGCCGGTAGTAACTATGATTATGAATTTCTTCCCTGACGCTAAACCAAGGAGTTGCTGATGGCTTCCGATTCGCGCACCTGGCTGGTCTTGGCTTTTGTGGTTGCGGGCGGTTGGCTCGTCTACTTGCTGGCACCCGTGATAACGCCATTCGCCATTTCCGCCGTGTTGGCCTATTTCGGCGACCCGCTGGTTGACCGTCTGCAAAAGGTTTCCATATGGCGTTGGAAAATAGGCCGGACCGTGGCGGTCAGTATCGTATTTGTGCTGATGCTGGCGCTGCTGGGCATCGTATTGTTGATTTTAATCCCGCTGCTCACCGACCAGGTGCGGCAGCTGGTCCATCGTTTTCCCGAATGGATCGAATGGTTTTCAGCGAGCGCCTTGCCCTGGCTGGCTGACAAGGCCGGGTTTGAATTGAAAGGGTTTGATTCCGCACAATTCTCCCAGGTAATGAAAGATTATTGGCGTGAGATAAGTTCCGCGGCCTTCAAGGTTGCGGATGTCATTTCCAGGGGCGGCGTCGCCGTGGCGACCGTGCTGACCAACCTAATATTGATTCCTGTGGTCACGTTTTACCTGATGCGGGACTGGGATTTACTGGTTCGGGGAATTCGGGATTTGTTGCCACGTAACCTGGAAGATGAGGTCAGCCGCACGGCAAGTGATGTGGATGAAGTCCTGGCAGCATTTTTCCGCGGGCAACTACTGGTCATGTTCGCTCTTGGCGTCATTTATTCGGTCGGCCTGTCTGTGCTCGGGCTCGAGTTCGGGGTTCTGATCGGCATGGGCGCGGGCTTGCTCAGCATCGTTCCCTACCTGGGTTCGATCGTCGGTGTTCTGGTGGCGGTCGGCGTCGCCGTGTTTCAGTTCCAGGATGTCGTTCACCCGCTCCTTGTGCTGGTCGTCTTTGCAGTCGGCCAATCAGCCGAAGGCATGTACCTGACGCCCAAGCTGGTCGGTGACCAGATAGGTCTGCATCCGGTAGCCGTCATTTTTGCAGTGCTCGCAGGCGGACAGCTGTTTGGCTTTCTGGGTGTTTTGCTGGCTCTGCCGGTAGCTGCAGCACTGAATGTGCTGGTTCGGCACGCACATGGAAAGTACCGGGAAAGTGCGTTATACAATGCATCGAAAAAGCCGGAAGCCTGAAATATCCATGTTGTTTTCTCCACAAATTCCCCTGCAGTTGATGCCTCATCGCGAAAGCCGCTTTGCTGATTTTGTAAGCGGGCCCAATTCCGCTGTGGTAGATGCACTGAAACATATGCCGGATGAACCCGGTTCGCATGTGTTTCTGTACGGTGACGCAGGCAGCGGTAAGACACACCTGCTCAACGCCCTGTGTTACGAGGTGCGCGAGCGCCAGGGGCGGGCGTTTTACCTGGCCCTGAAACGATTGCCAAAAGATGCGATCGCATCTTTGCAGGGCCTCGAGCAACTCGATCTCGTCTGCGTGGATGACTTGCACGTCATAGCCGGTCAGGAGGCCTGGGAAGAGGCCCTGTTTCATTGTTTCAACCGCATTCGGGAAGCTGGCGGGCGTCTGCTCGTAAGCAGCCGGCTACGGCTGTCCGCCCTGCATCTTGGCTTGCCCGACCTTGCATCGAGATTGGCCTGGGGACTGCGGTTGCCGCTTATGCCGTTGGAGGATGACGATAAGCTGGCGGTTGTCAATCAGCGCAGCGCAGCGCTTGGCTTCGACCTGCCTGCAGAAGTGCAAACCTACCTGCTCAAGCACCACGACCGCAGTATGACAGCGCTGTTGCAAACCGTTGAAAACCTGCACTATGCGGCGCTGACCCACAAAAGAAGAATAACCATCCCACTGGCGCGCGAAGTTCTCAAGGCAGCCGGTGCAGATCAGGAGAAACAGTGATGCTGACAAAGTCCCAGATTACCCGTAACTGGTTGCCACGATACACGGGCATGCCGCTGGATGAGTTCGGCGAATACATCCTGGTCACCAATTTCGTTGACTACGTTCGGCGTTTTGCGCAGAAATTCGACAGCAAGATATATGGCGAAGACCGCGCGATGCAGGCTTCCACCAACGCCGATGGTTTGACCATCATCAACTACGGCATTGGCTCAAGCAATGCCGCCACGATTATGGATTTGTTGACGGCGGTGTCACCAAAGGGCGTCCTGTTCCTGGGCAAGTGTGGCGGGTTGAAAAAGTCCACTGAACTCGGCCATTTTATCTTGCCGATAGCCGCTATCCGCGGGGAGGGCACCAGTGATGACTATTTTCCGCCCGAAGTGCCGGCCTTGCCGTCGTTTAAATTACACAAGTTCGTTTCAGACAAGATTCTGGAACATGGCGTCGATTACCGGACCGGGGTGATCTATACGACCAACCGCCGTGTCTGGGAACACGATGAGGATTTTCACATGCGGCTCAAGGAGATGACCTGTATCGGCATCGACATGGAAACAGCGACCTTGTTCATCGTCGGACACGCCAATGCGATTGCGCACGGCGCCCTGTTATTGGTGTCGGACGTGCCGGTGACGCCTGATGGTGTAAAAACCGAGGAATCCGACAGGAAGGTCACCGCCAACTGGGTAGACCTGCACCTGCAAATCGGCATCGAGGCCATGACCGAGATCGGCCGCAAGGGTGAGAAAATAAAACACTTTATGTACTGAGAGCAGAAAAAGGGCCGCACCTGCGGCCCTTTTTGTTTTCACACGCTTATTTGAAGGTGACCTTGTTGTCTATGACCAGGCCGCTGGGGGTGAAACGCATGTCGACGCGTGAGCGGCCAAGCATGGCGGTATACGCTTCTTTAACCGCTTCGGAATATTCATGTGCGGCGGTTTCGGTGCTGAATTGCAGCGTATCCTTCATTGCCGCCTCAATCTCCATTTGTTTCGCCATGTCATATGAAACCGACAGGAATGTACCGTCATTTTGCTGCTTCAGATTCATGAATGCTTCCAGGCCGCCGGAATTTTCCTCACCAACGGAAGCGCCGATTGCGCTGTCACCCATCAGCGCGAAGACCTCCAGGCCTTCCATGCGAAGAATGCTTTCCGGAATCCTGACGGGTTCGGTCTGATTGGCGAGGTCCAGTTGATCGAATCCCGGCACCATCATGCTGGCCATACCGACAAACATCTCGGGCTTGTCTACGTGCAATGCCACGAGCCCCTTGCCTTTGACGATGTCCGCTTTTGGATCGAACTCATCCATGCTGATTCGCACACCCATCAAGTTGTTCACCATTGGGGGCATGGGAATATTGAGTTGCGTGACGAGTTCCTCCGCATTCTGATTGAGTTTCTGCAACTGCTCGCACTGGTAAGGCGCCGCCATCATGGCGTTGGCCTTCTCCAGCAGGAAGTTACGCAGTTTACCAACCCTGACAGCGAGCGATGCCGATACCAGCTGGTCTCCCTCAATGGCAGCCGGTGTATCGGATACGAGACCAAGGAGTCCGCTTGCCAGTGAGTTCTCAATTTCCAGTTCGTAACGCATGCCGATTTCATTGGCAGTGAGATGGGTGGTGCCCATGGTCATGCGCGGCGCCTTGTCGATCATCGAGCGGAACTCGGCAACGCATACCGGATCGAGAGACTTCATCTGCATGGACAGGTCCGCACCCATGTATGCGCGCGTCGCGCTGTTTTCATCAAGCATTTCGTTAGCCAGTTTTTGCAGGTCCACGATGCCTGAACCGTATCCGGTGTAGCCCTTTGCGCTGTTCATGATCGCCAGTGCATTGGTTGACGCCAGGCTCGTGGCGGGCATTTCCTGGCCAAGAAATGCCGGCAGCAATTTGTCCTCGGCACTGACCGGGAATGCGGCCATGGCCAGTTGCTGGTCGAGGATGGCGAGGTATACACCAACCGGCGTATCATTCTCGGAGACATGCCAGTAGCCGGTGCCGTTGAGTTCTTTTTCAGGTAGTGTAAAGCCCATCTTGGTTTCAATCCGGGCAATGGCGTCGCGAAGCTTGCCGGTATCGGCAAGGCTTATCCTCATGACCGGAAAGACCCCGTTGGCATAAAAGGCGGAGTTGGCCTGCAGGCTGATGCCCAATTTCTCAAGGCTTTCCGCGCTCACTTCGCCGCCAAGTTCGTCAAGAACGGCACTGGCGATCCGGGCCATATGGTCGTTCTCGAATTGACCTGATTCATAATCCGCCCGGAACTTGTCGACCTGTTTCGACATGACGTCCAGAACCGGTTGGAAGCGTGAAATGTAGACATCGGTAATTTCCTTGGGAACCGGTTCGACGGTTGCAAAAACGTAGGTCGTATCGGCCGGAACATGGGCAAGCAGCGGATTGGCATTCGCTTCGATACTGACGAGTGCTTCTTCAGCATCCCTGTTACAGGCTGAAACCACGAGCGTGGCGCCAACAATGAGTGCTAGGGTTCGGGCAATTTTCATGGTCTTGATGTCCTGTCTTTGAACTATGTATAGGTGTTATACACCACTACAACACTAAAGACAAGTAAATTTGGAAAAAATTCAATTTGCCGGTAGCAATTTTTTCAGTTCCTGGCGGGCAAATCCTGGTCTGTCTGCACTTCATTGAGAAGGTTCTGCAGGGTATCCCTGGCATCGCCATAAACCATACGGACGTTATCCCGTGAAAATAGCGGGTTGTCGGTTTCGGAATAACCGTTTCCGTCGCCACGTTTCAAGACAAACACTCGCCGGGCTGTGTCAGCGTCGAGGACGGGCATGCCGTAATTTGGGCTGTCCGTATCTTCGCGGGCCGCCGGATTAACCACGTCATTGGCGCCAACGATGAGCGCCAGGTCACACGCGGGAAAGCGGTGGTTGATGCTTTCAAGGTCAAATATCCCTGCATGTGGTACCTCCGCTTCATCAAGCAGGATATTCATGTGCCCGGGCATGCGTCCGGCGGCGGGATGAATCGCAAAACTGACCTCGATCCCCTTGTCTGCAAGTGACCTTGCCAAGGCTCCAAGTTGGAAATGGGCTTGCGAAACTGCCACGCCATAACCCGGAACCACGATAATATTCTCTGCCGCCAGCAGCGTATTGGCCAGATCCGATTTTTCCACAATGGTTTCGGGATGCGGGGCAGGTGCAGGTTCAGGTTCAGGAGCAGGAGCAGGAGCAGGAGCAGGTGCAGGTGCAGGTGCCTCGGCCTCTGTGTCGCTGTCCTTGCCGATTGCCCGAAGCTCTGACAGGTGTGCAAGTGTCAGTTTAACCGCGACGAAAATCAGTAAAGCGATGACCAGAGAGGACACCACGATCAACAGGACGGGGAACAATTCCATGACGGCTATTTCCCTCCCGGAAGAACGCTAACGCAGGAACTTGACAGCAGGTTCATTTCAGCCCCCGGTTCAAGCGTTTGCCGGTGGCTCAATGGCGTCTCTTTGAACCAGTTTTCCGTCATGTGTCAACAGGATCCCATCGATCACCTCGCTGTCGCGATTGACGACGATGCTCTCACCATCGACCACGAGGTCAAGCACATCCAGCAGGCTCCGCGCATACATAACACTCGCGTGATTGGCGGCTTCACTGGCAAGGTTGAGCGGCCCATCCACAACAACCCCATTGTGTGTCATTGTTTCACCCGGCACGGTCAGCTCGCAATTACCGCCCGATTCGGCAGCCAGGTCGACGATGACGGAGCCGGCTTGCATGCCATCGAGCATGGCTTTGCTGATGAGCTTTGGTGCCGAAATCCCGGGCAGTGCAACGGTTGATATGACGACATCTGCCCCGGCCAGGCATTCCGTCAACTTTTCGGACACCTGGTGCTGATCATCCCGGGCCGGCTTTTCATCCAATCCGGTGCCGTCAACCTTTGCAGTATCCGCGCTGATTAATAATGCCCCGAGGGATTCCACTGTTTCACGGGCTATGGGTCCCGGTTCATAAACTTCGACACGGGCGCCCAGCCGTCGCGCCGTCGCGATCGCCTGTAAACCCGCTACACCGGCGCCAATAACGACTACTCGAGCCGGGTTCAGTGTGCCGGCGGGGGTGGTCAACATGGGAAATACGCGCGGCGCCAGCTGGGCCGCTCTCAGTACTGCACTGTAGCCGGCAATTGTAGCCTGCGAGGAGAGTACATCCATGGACCGGGTGCGGTTATTACACGGTACGAGTTCCATCGCCAGGCAGGTATGGTGATGTTGATTGAGTGTAGCGGTGATTGCCGGGCTCCGGTGCGGATAAACAAGGCCGATACCGAGCCGGCCATCAGGCAGGTTTGCCAGCTGTTCTGTCGCCGGCATTTGCACCCACAGCCATATGTCAGCCATGGTGACTATGAGTTCAGGATCATCCAGAAGTACGCAATCGGCGTATTGTTCATCGGCGAATCCTGCCGCTTCACCAGCGCTTTTTTCAACCAGCACCTGGAATCCACTCCGGGCAAGCTGGTTGGCGCTGGCCGGGTCCAGTGCGACGCGACGTTCCCCATCGGCCTGTTCCCTGAGCACCGCAACAGATAGCGACATGAACTCTCCTCCCTGTCAGAAATCAGCTTCTTCCAATGAGGCTGATGACTAACATTATTACCCAAAAGTGAATCTTTCGCATTATTGTTTACGGGGTCATGTCCTGCGCGCATTGATCCGGCATGTAGGAACCTGCCAGGTTCCGGCCCCTGGCCGGATAACAAAATTCGCCTCAAAATGAAAAAACCCCCATCGCTTGCGCTTTGGGGGCTTAACACCTGTTAACAGGCAAATTGCTTAGAGCTCTTTAAATACCTTGTCCAGCGTGTCACCGGCATCACCGAACAGCATGCGGGTGTTGTCGAGGAAGAACAAGGGATTCTGCACGCCGGCATAACCCGTTGCCATACTGCGCTTGAGAACAATGGAAACCTTGCCTTTCCAGCACTCCAGTACCGGCATGCCGCCGATCGGGCCATCCGGATCAGTCAGCGCCGAGGGGTTAACGATATCGTTGGCGCCGATGATGATGGACACATCGATGTTCGGGAAATCGTCGTTGATTTCATCCATCTCGTAGACGATGTCATAAGGTACCTTGGCTTCGGCCAACAATACGTTCATGTGGCCCGGCATGCGCCCGGCAACCGGGTGGATGCCAAAGCGGACATTGACACCCTGGGCACGCAGCGACTTGGTGATTTCGTAGACGATGTGCTGTGCTTGTGCTACCGCCATACCATAACCCGGGATGATCATCACTTCTTTGGCATTGGTAAGCAGGTCTGCCGTTTCTTCGGCCTCGATGGGTGCGACTTCACCCTGGTCCTCTGCTCCTGCCACCTGCGTTCCTTCACTGGTTCCAAAGCCACCGGCTATCACAGAAAGGAACTTGCGGTTCATTGCACGGCACATGATGTAACTCAGAATCGCACCACTGGAACCGACAAGGGCGCCGGTAACGATTAACAGGTCATTGCCCAGCATGAAACCGGTTGCGGCAGCGGCCCAACCGGAATAACTGTTGAGCATGGACACGACCACGGGCATATCAGCACCACCGATCGCCATGACCATGTGGATACCGAAAAGCAGGGCGATAACCGTCATGATGATGAGGGGTTGCATACCGCCACCGGCCGCTGACTGGACGACAAATTCGTAGCCAAACCAGAAAGATGCGATCAGCAGCAACAGGTTTAACCAGTGTCTTCCCGGCAAAGTCAGCGGTTTGCCACCGATCCGGCCTGATAACTTTCCAAACGCAATTACAGAGCCGGAAAACGTCACCGCACCTATCAGGATACCGAGGTAGGTCTCAATATCGTGAATGGTCAATTCGACACCCAAATAATGGGACAGTCTTGCCGGATCCATGAAATTTGCAAAGCCAACGGCCACGGCTGCAAGGCCCACCAGGCTGTGCAGGATTGCGACGAGTTCCGGCATCTGGGTCATCTGCACGCGTCTGGCAGCGATGATGCCCACCGTGCCGCCAACGAGCAGTGCGACGATCAGGTACTCGTAATGCTGGGTGACATCACCAACAAACGTAGCAATCAGGGCAATCGCCATACCGATAATGCCGTACCAGTTACCACGCCGGGCAGTTTCCTGGTTGGAAAGGCCACCGAGGGCGAGGATGAATAGAATGGTCGCGATGATGTACGAGACCTGGATAATTCCTTCGTTTACTTCAAACATGACGACCTCACTTCCTGAACATTTCAAGCATACGGCGCGTAACAGCAAAGCCGCCAAAGATATTGACCGCAGTAATCAAAACGGTTCCGATCGCAACCCACTTGATTAGCGGAACATCAGAACTGATCTGCAGTAGGGCACCGATGATGATGATGCTGGAAATAGCATTGGTAACACTCATAAGCGGTGTATGCAGTGCAGCAGTTACGTTCCAGATCACCATGTAGCCGACAAAACATGCCAGTACGAATACGGTGAAGTGGTTCATAAATGACGCTGGTGCGACAGACCCAAGTCCAAGCAGTGCCAGACCGGCAACCACCATGCCAATGACGGGGCCTGCGACTGACCTTTTCTTTTCCTCTTTCACTACTGGCGCAGGTGCCGGCGCCGCCTTCTTCGGCGGTGCTGCTGATAGTTTAGGGGCAGGTGGTGGCCAGGTGGTTTCACCATCCTTGCATACAGTGGCGCCACGAAAAACTTCATCTTCCATGTCGACCACAATCTGGCCGTCTTTTTCAGGTGTTAAATCGGTTAGCAGGTGACGCAGGTTGGTTGCATACAATTGGCTGGACTGTGCAGCCAGCCGACTGGGCATGTCCGTATACCCAATGATGGTCACACCGTGGTGTGTGACGACCTGCTCAGGTTCGGTGAGTTCGCAGTTACCACCCTGTTCGGCAGCCAGGTCAACGATGACGCTGCCATCCTTCATGGCCTCTACCATCTCCGCAGTAATCAGGCGCGGAGCGGGCTTGCCCGGAATCAGTGCAGTGGTGATGATGATATCGACTTCCTTCGCCTGCTCGAGGAACAATGCCATCTCGGCCTCGATGAACTCCTCGCTCATGACCTTGGCATAGCCGCCTTCACCAGAGCCGTCTTCATCTTCAAAATCGAGCATCAGGAACTCTGCATCCATGCTCTCGATCTGTTCCTTGACCTCAGGACGGGTATCGAAAGAGCGCACGATGGCGCCCATGCTCTTGGCGGCACCGATAGCAGCGAGTCCGGCAACACCTGCGCCGATTACCAGCACCTTGGCGGGTAATACTTTTCCGGCAGCAGTGATCTGGCCGGTAAAAAAGCGGCCGAAATGCTGGGCAGCCTCCACCACGGCCCGGTAGCCCGCGATATTTGCCATGGAACTCAGGGCGTCTACTTTCTGGGCGCGTGAAATGCGTGGAATGCTGTCCATTGCCATGGCAGTCACACCGCGCTCAGTGAGTTTTTGCAACAAATCGGGGTTTTGTGCAGGGTAAAGGAAACTGATCAGTGTCTGACCAGATTTCAGACGCGCCGCTTCCTCGTCATCGGGGCCGCGGACCTTCAAAACGATATCTGAATCGTTCCAGATCTCGTCCAGGCCGACAACACTACAGCCAACTGCTTCGTAGGCTTTGTCTGAATAATTTGCAGCGGCACCTGCATTGGATTCAACCGCTACATCAAAACCCAACTTGATTAACTGGGTGGCCACTTCTGGGGTTGTGGCTACACGCTTCTCGCCTGTATATATCTCCCTCGGTACTCCGATTCTCATAAAAATCTCCGGATGATTTGCCGTTTAAAGCTTGGTTAACTTGGAATAATTGTCCTTGCGCTCTGTGCCAATCAGGCTTGTTTTTATTGCCTGACATCAGGATTTCTTCAGTCGGGCGTGAGTATACTCAGAAAACCCAAAAGAACTACGACCTAGGTCAATTAAACTTGATTAAGTTGCTGTTTTAAATGATCGCGAAGGGCTTCGAGTCGCTCTATCGTGCCGATATCATACCAGTCGCCACGAAACAGTTCTCCCGTTACATTTTGCACGGCCATCGCTGCCTTCATCATGGGCACAATGGAGAAGCTGCCGGTGGCGGCATTAGCGAAAAAGCGGGGGTGATAAACACTGATTCCGCTGAATGTATACAGCGGTTGTCCTGCGGCAAAAACGTATCCGCCACGAAGGGAAAAATCGCCGTCAGGGTTGTGTGCCGGGTTGGGCACGAGTACGAGATGTGCGTGGTCGCACTTGATGGCTCTGAGGCGTGCCAGGGGGTAGTGGCTGAAAACGTCACCGTTGATGATCGCGAATGGCGCATCTCCCAGCAGCGGCATCGCCTGTGCGATACCACCGCCGGTGCCGAGGGCGCCGGCGGGTTCAGGAGAGTAGCGGATCTTCAAGCCCCACCTCGAGCCATCACCCAGTATCTCGCGTATCATTTCACCCAGGTGGTCGAGGTTGATGACAACTTCACGAAAACCGGCGTTGGCCAGTCCTTCAAGGTGGTGTTCGACCAGCGGTTTTCCACCAACTTCCAATAGAGGCTTGGGTGTCTTGTCTGTCAGCGGTCGCAGGCGTTCGCCCCGGCCCGCAGCCAAAATCATGGCACGCATTCAGGGTGCTCCATATGGCTCAAAACCTCCGCAAACTCGGGGTACAGGCGCAAGGTACTGGTCACGTACTCATAAAATCGCGGGATCATTTCAAGGTAGCCACTCTTGCCGTCGCGGTAATAGAGCCTGGCAAAAATTCCGACGATCTTGATGTTTCTCTGCAACCCCATCAGGTCGCAGTAACGGCGCCATTGTTCCGGCTCCATTTCAAGACCGAGTTTCAGTCTGAACGTCTCCATCCAGGTTTCGATTTGTGGCCGCGGCCAGTGGATGTAGCGGTCCCAGATCAGTGACACGAAGTCATAGCTCACCGGTCCAATGACGGCGTCCTGAAAATCAATGATGCCGATTTCGTTTGCAGCTGTTCTGAGTAAGTTGCAGGAATGGAAATCCCGGTGCACGAAACACTGGGGCTGAGTCAATGCCGAGTCAATGATGTGGTCGCAAAAACCGTCCCAGACCGCGTCAAGTCTATGCCGGGGTATCGCCGTGCGATGATGACCGAGGTACCATTCCGGAAAAAGGTCCATGTCCCTGCGTAGCTTCCTGACACTGAAGAGGGGCAGGTCATCAGTGTTTACCGTCAGTGCAAATGTCTCCAGGATGTCAAACAGCCCGGGAAACAGTTCGTCAACGTTGTTCTTGTCCAGCAAATCACGATAAAGCTCGTCGCCGAGGTCCTCCAGCAGGAGAAAACCGTTACGGCGGTCAGCGTGGACTATTTTCGGTGCATGCAGCTGAGCTGTGCGCAGGCGCCGGTTCACATCCATGAATGGCCTGACGTCCTCGCCGGGAGGTGCGGCATCCATAAGGATGTGTGACCTGCCTTCAATATCGGCTCTGAAATAGCGGCGAAAACTTGCATCCCCAGCGACGTCCTGAAAGTCTGATTGCAACTTGACCCCCAGGCTTGTCAGCCAGGCCCGGGCCTGATCGAGGCGCGGGTCCAGATTGGTCGGTCTTTTCGCGGCGGATGATTCCATGGGGGGATTTTGCCGGAAACCGGTCCACGATGAAATGATGATGATGACTTTTTGCCTATTTTTAAATGGTACTAATATGGTACTATATAGTTCTTGTAGTTTTCGACGGGAATTTAACAGGCCAGCATGTTACGCATCAGCAAAATGACGGATTACGCCATTATGGTCATGGTTGAGCTGCACGGCTTGCGCGGCGAGGTCCTGAGCGCCCACGCGCTTGCTGAGCGGTCGCACCTGGAACTTCCGACGGTCAGCAAGGTTCTGAAATTGCTGGTTAAAACAGACCTGGTGGCTTCCTATCGAGGGCCTAGCGGAGGTTACAGCCTGGAACGCGACGCAGAGGAAATCAGCGTTGCCGAGATCATTGCAGCGATCGAGGGGCCTATTGCCATGACCGAGTGCAGCGTGGAAGAGGGACTCTGCGCCC
This sequence comes from Lysobacterales bacterium, assembly GCA_013042835.1. Taxonomy (GTDB): domain Bacteria; phylum Pseudomonadota; class Gammaproteobacteria; order Xanthomonadales; family SZUA-36; genus SZUA-36. The sequence goes on along the minus strand of JABDPJ010000059.1, from coordinate 583 downwards.
AGGAAGCGGTCTGTGGCCTGCGCGGTAATTGGCAGCGCATCAGCCTGGCGATAGCCAAAGCGATGGAAGCTGTGTCACTGGCGGAAATGGCGCAGCCGGTGAAGACACCAGCAGCACCCTTACACATTACGACTTTCAATGCATAAATCGGGATTAATGACTATATGAGCGGCGACAATTCAACTATTCACAGCCTGGTCGAGCAGAAATACCAGCACGGCTTCGTAACTGATATCGAGTCGGATACCTTGCCGCCCGGTTTGTCTGAAGACGTTATCCGGGCTATTTCAGCGCGTAAGAATGAGCCGGAATGGCTCCTGGAATGGCGTCTGAAAGCCTATGCGCACTGGGTATCCATGCAACAGCCGGACTGGGCGCACCTGAAGATTGACCCGATAGATTTCCAGGCCATTTCTTATTTTTCGGCACCGAAATCCGACAAGGATCGTCCGCAGAGCCTGGATGAAGTGGATCCCAAGCTACTGGAAACCTACGACAAGCTGGGTGTGCCGCTGCACGAGCGCGCCCGCCTGGCGGGCGTGGCGGTCGACGCGGTATTTGACTCGGTGTCAGTGGGAACGAC
>JABDPJ010000058.1 GCA_013042835.1 Lysobacterales bacterium | reverse complement strand
ACGGTACACTGCGCGCAGAACCGGGTAGCTGATCGAGTGGTCTCCGCCCAGTACCAGCGGCAATGCACCTGTGGCCAGCACTGTGCAGATTTCGGACTCAATGCTCAGGAAATTATCATCTCCGCGCGCAATCTTTCTGTCACCGACATCCACGAAACGCGGGTTTCCGGCAAGGTCGACACCCAGTTCAGAGCAGAGGTTCGCGGACCCGCAGTGGAGCGCTTTACGGATAAACCCGGGAGCGGCAGCCGCACCACGCAGAAAGCTCGAGTTTTCATCGGACATGATGCCGATCAGTGCGACATCATTCTTGCAGAGTTTCTCAATCGACATGGTCTTCCCGCCTTACCTTGATCGTCATTTTGCATAGTAGCATCGACTGGCGGCAATGCGGTTGTCCCGGTGTTGTGTCAGTAGCAGTAAACTTGGCTGAAACCTATTAGAATCAATATCCCGGAACCCGGATTGCACGCATGGCGCAACTGACCAGAATTAAGCTGAAGGCACCCTACCTGATTCTGATAGGTGACCTGGCCGACCCCACCTATGCCAAGACGGGGTTTGGTATCGTGCACTGGCGGCCCGAACTGGTTGTCGGACAATTGCGCTTTGCAGGCTGCAAAATTGATCTTGGCGTGCCGGACCTGACTGTCACCGAGGCTGTTGCGGCCGGGGCAGGCAGCCTGCTCATCGGTGTCGCCCCGATTGGCGGTGTCGTACCCGATAACTGGTGGAAAGCGATCATCGAGGCTGCCGGCGCCGGTCTGGATATCGTCTGCGGACTGCATTTCAGGTTGTCGGACGTTCCTGAGCTTGCCGATGCCGCGGCAATCTCGGGAGCACGCCTCATAGATGTTCGAAAACCACCGGCCAAGCTGCCCGTTGGCACCGGCCTCAGGAGACCGGGTAAGCGTGTACTGACGGTAGGCACCGACTGCGCCATCGGCAAGAAGTATTCTGCGCTGGCTTTGCACGAGGCCATGCGTCAGGCCGGTATGAATTCGACTTTCCGCGCCACGGGCCAAACCGGAATCATGCTGGCGGGCGAAGGGATCCCGATTGATGCGGTGGTCGCGGATTTCATCTCCGGCGCCGCTGAGACGCTCTCACCCGCTAATGATGAAAAGCACTGGGACGTGATCGAGGGCCAGGGCTCGTTGTTTCATCCCGGCTATTCGGGCGTAAGCCTGGGCCTGTTGCACGGCTCACAAGCGGATGCCCTGTTGCTGTGCCACGATGCAACACGGACCAACATTTCCGGCTGGGAGCATTACACCCTGCCCTCTATCGGAGATGCCATCGACCAGCATATTGCCATGGCAAGGCGCACCAACCCGGAGGTGTGCTGCGTCGGTATCAGCGTCAACACCTCGACCTTGCCCCCGCAAACGCGCCTGGATTACCTGCATCAACTGCAGCTTGAAACCGGCCTGCCCTGCGTCGACCCCATGGTTGATGGTTGCGGGGCCATCGTCGAGCATATCAAGCAGTTGTTTCCCGAGGACTAACATCATGGACGTCAGTTTACATATTTCGGACTGGGCGCTGAGCCAACCCTTCCGCATTGCCGGCAATGAGTGGATAAATTCACGCTGCCTGGTAGTACAACTCAGCGACGGCGGATTCGTGGGGCGCGGTGAAGCCCAGGGTATTTTTTACCTGGATGAAACCGCCGAGAGTATTCTTGCAGAAGCCCATGCCGTCGCCACAGAGGTCAGCCGGGGCATTTCCCGCCAGCAACTGCAGGACCTCCTGCCGCCGGGTGGCGCACGCAATGCCTTCGATTGCGCGCTGTGGGACCTGGAGTGCAAGCGAGCCGGGAAAACGATCTGGCAACTTACCGGCATCGACCCGAAACCGGTGACAACGGTCTTTACCATCGGGCTGGAAAGCACCCCGGCGGCAATGGCAGATAAGGCAGCCGCAGCATCAGAGGCTCGGGTGCTCAAGGTAAAACTCGACGACCACATGCCTTATGAAAAACTGGCCGCCATCCGAGCAGCGCGTCCTGACGCTGAACTGGTCATCGACGCGAACCAGGGCTGGAGTTTTGACCTGCTGAAGGAAGTGTTACCAAAATGCGCCGGCCTGGGCCTGGCCATGATCGAACAACCACTTGCGCGTGGCGCCGATGAAATGCTCGAAGGATTTGAATCCCCCATCATGCTGGCTGCGGATGAATCCTGCCTGCATAGCGGAGAACTGGACATCGCAGCACGGCGTTACAGCATGATCAATATCAAGCTGGACAAAACCGGCGGCCTCACCGAAGCATTGAAACTGGCGAAGGCTGCAAAGCAGAAGGGCTGTAAGTTGATGGTCGGTAATATGGTAGGAACGTCGCTCAGCATGGCGCCCGCTTTTGTCATTGCGCAACTGTGTGACTTTGTCGATATCGACGGGCCACTGCTGCTGAAATATGACCAGCCCCTGGGTCTCAGATACAGAAAGGGTGTGGTGGATGGGTTTGAACCGGTGTTGTGGGGCTGAGGTTATTGTTCTCTGCTCAGGCGGGGGGAACAGGGGTGGGTATGCTGGCTCAGAACACGCCTTGAACCCATCCATGGGGGCTCGGTCGCGACATCCTTGTCGCTCACAATTCTGAGCAAGCATACCCGCCCCTGTTCTGGCGGTTCATGTGTTTTTACTTGCCTGGGCGTTGCGTTTGTCGCTCTCCTGATAGCAGCAGACGTGTCTCAGGCAATCAATCGATTTCTACAGATGTTTAGATCCTAAAGCGTTACAATTCCAAGAGCGAAACACACTGGATTAACGAAAGAGACAGCACACCATGTTTGAACATATCAAAGCCATTCCACCCGATCCGATCCTGGGGCTCATTGCTGCCTATGCCGCCGACCCTGACCCGAAGAAAATCGACTTGGGCATCGGTGTCTATCGCGATGAGCATGGCAATACGCCCATACTGGATTGTGTGGTTGAAGCTGAGAAAATTCATCTCGCCACGCAAACGACCAAAACCTACCTGGGTCCTCCGGGGGTGGCCGGGTTCAACCAGGCTATGGGGGAACTGCTGCTCGGCAAAGACAGTCAAGCCATCAGCGAAGGCCGGGTCCGGACCGTGCAGACCCCGGGTGGAACCGGCGCTTTAAGGGTGGCAGCCGACCTGATGAGGGTCGCCCGGCCGGAAGCCGAGCTATGGGCCAGCGATCCCACCTGGGCCAATCATTTGGCGCTGTTTCCGGGCGCCGGAATGAAAATGCACAGCTACCCGTATTTCGATGCTGATAGCAGCAGCCTGAGATTCGATGACATGATCCAGGCCCTCGAGCAACGCGGCCGGGGTGATGCGGTCCTGTTCCATGCCTGCTGCCATAACCCATGTGGTGTCAGCCCCGACCCCGAGCAGTGGCAAACCATTGCCGAACTGGCTTCCGGGCGTGGCTTTACGCCGGTGGTCGACATCGCCTATATGGGCTTTGAGCGTGGTATCGAGGAAGATTGCCTGTCGGTGCGCCTGTTCGCCGAAAAGTGTCCCGAAGTCATCATCGCCAGTTCCTGCTCGAAGAACTTTGCCATGTACCGGGAGCGCGTCGGCGCCATCACCGTCATTACCCGTGACACGGAAAGGGCGGCGGCGGCGGAAAGCGTGATTCACAACGTCACCCGCAAAAACTACTCCATGCCACCGGCACACGGCCCGGCGGTAATCGACATCATCCTGCATTCCGATGAACTCAAGGCGCAATGGCAGTCCGAACTTGCTGAAATGCGAGACCGCATCAACGGGCTGCGGAAGACCCTTGCGGAAAAAATCGCTGCAGCCGGCATCCGGCGTGACTTCTCCTTTATCGAACGCCAGACCGGCATGTTTTCCTTCATGGGTTTGAGCGTGCAGCAGGTGCAACGATTGCGCGAGGAATTTGCGATTTATACGGTTAATTCAGCCAGGGTCAACGTGGCTTCATTCAATCAAAGCAACATGGACTACTTTATCGAGGCGCTCGGGGTTGTGCTGGAAGAATAACGGCGGGTTCAAGTTGACCCGCCAACTGCAGCAAGGAATCGCCTAGTGCCTTAACACGACGGCGCGGTTTCCATTGAAGAATACGCGGTGCTCAGCATGCCAGCGGACTGCACGGTTAAGGACGGAGCTTTCCACATCCTGCCCCAGGCGCTCGAGATCCGCTGGCTTCATGGTGTGGTCTACCCGCTCCACACCCTGCTCAATGATAGGCCCTTCGTCGAGTTCCGTAGTGACGTAGTGAGCCGTCGCACCGATCAATTTCACACCTCTCTCATAGGCCTGGTGATATGGGCGGGCGCCCTTGAAGCCGGGTAAAAAAGAATGGTGGATATTGATCGCCCGCCCCGCCAACAGGTCGCAGGCACGCGGTGTGAGAATCTGCATGTAGCGGGCCAGCACCAACAGTTCGGAGCCGCTTTTTTCAAACAAGGCCAGAATCTTATTTTCCTGCTCCGGCTTGCACCCCTTCTCAATCGGCAGGTAGTGGAATGGCAGCTTGTACCATTCAGCCAGCGACCTCTGGTCATCGTGGTTCGATACGATCCCGGTAATGTCAATTGGCAGATGACCGTCCGCCCACCGATGCAACAAGGCATTCAGGCAATGGCTCTGCTTGGAAACCGCAACCAATACCCGCAACTTACGTTCCGAGGGATGAATTTCAAAATCCATCCCAAACATCAAGGCGACATGTTGCCGATAGCTCGCCACGATTTCGGCCAGACCGGCCTCACCCCTGGCGTCATCTTCGAATTCCACCCGAACGAATGATTTCTGACTCTCGTCGTCGACAAAGTGAGACACCTCGGTAAGCAGGGCCCCGCGTTTTGCCAGGAACCCGCTAACGGCCGCCACGATGCCTACCGCGTCAGGGCAACTGGTTTTAAGAATGTAGGACGGACGGGACACTCAAACCGCTGAAGAACCGGCCCCGTAGCGCTGCAACACGATGCAGGCATTGGTGCCGCCGAAGCCGAAATTATTACTCATGACCGTATTCAGGCCGGCGTTGTCCCTGCTTTCCAGCAAAACTGGCAAGCCTTCAAGCTTGGGATCAAGCGTGGAAATGTTGGCGGAACCCGCCATGAATCCGTTCTCCAGCATCAAGAGGCAATGGATAGCCTCCTGCACGCCTGCCGCACCCAACGAATGGCCACACAGCGATTTACTTGAACTGAACGACGGAACGGCATCGCCAAAAACTTGCCGCATGGCGTCCAGTTCAGCGATATCACCCACTGGTGTGCTGGTGCCATGGGTGTTGATATAGTCGATGGGCTTATCCACGGTGCCCAGGGCCTGACGCATACAGCGTGCCGCGCCCTCGCCTGACGGGGCGACCATATTGTCGCCGTCCGAGGTCGCCCCATAACCGATGATTTCAGCATAAATATTCGCGCCGCGTGCTTTTGCATGCTCAAGCTCTTCAAGCACCAGCACACCGCCGCCGGCGGCAATGACGAAACCGTCGCGGTCTTCATCATAGGCCCGGGATGCTCTGTCAGGGGTATCGTTATATTTGGATGACAATGCCCCCATCGCATCGAACATCATCGCCAGTGACCAGTGCTCCTCTTCACCCCCGCCGGCAAAGATCAGGTCCTGTTTACCCCACTGGATTTGCTCCATGGCAGTACCAATGCAGTGGGTGCTGGTAGCACAGGCGGATGTAACGGAATAGTTGAGGCCACGGATGCCGAAATGCGTTGCGAGACAGGCCGACACGGTGCTACTCATCGTCTTGGGTACGATATACGGACCCAGACGGCGCACGCCCCTTTCACGTAATTTGTCCGCAGACAGCACGATATTGCCACTGGAAGCGCCGCCGGAACCAGCGATCAGGCCGGTACGCGGGTTGGACACTTCGACCGGGTTGAGTCCGGCGTCGGCTATTGCGCTTTGCATGGAAACATAGGCATAAGCCGCCGCGTCGCCCATAAAACGCAAATGTTTCCGGTCAATACTCTCAGCCAGGTTGACATCCACGGAACCGCAGACCTGACTGCGCAGGCCCATATCCCTGAATGTTTCATTGAAACTGATACCCGAGCGCCCTTCGCGCAATGATTCGGTTACGCTTTTCTTGTCATTCCCCAAACAGGAAACCAGGCCCATACCGGTAATAACGACTCGCCGCATTTGAATTTTCCTAAAAGCTGTCAGTGGAGGTGAACAAACCAACCCTAAGGTCATCTGCCGTGTAAATCACGCGGCCATCGACAGACATCGAACCGTCGGCGATCACCATGCTCAACCTGCGCGTGATAACTCTCTTGATATCCAGGTTGTAGGTTACTTTGCTGGCTGTCGGTAAAACCTGGCCGGTAAACTTCACCTGGCCGCAACCCAGTGCCCGGCCCTTGCCTTCACATCCTGCGCGGGACAGAAAAAATCCGCATAACTGCCAAAGTGCGTCAAGGCCCAGGCAACCGGGCATGACGGGATCGTCTTTGAAATGACAATCGAAGAACCAGAGGTCCGGCGTAATATCCAGTTCCGCCTCAATTACACCTTTGCCGTGCTGTCCGCCGCTATTACTGATTCCGGTTATGCGGTCAATCATCAGCATGTTGCCGGACGGCAACTTGCCGGTATCCGGGCCAAATAAATCACCGGCGCCACAAGCGATCAGTTCTTCCCGGTTGTAGGAATGCTGCTTAAACACTGAATTATCCATACTTTTTTTGTCGGTATTGAAGAATGAATGATGCAGTGTAATGGCTAAGTCGTTGGAATTTCCACTATCAGCCAAATTGTGCGAAGCCGTTGTTGCAGGGAAATCTATGTCTGGAGACACCGGGAAAGACTGGCTGCATTCAATGCAACCTCAACAGAAGAGCGTACTTCCCGAGTTCATTCCAGGCGTTTGCTGAAGGCAGGTATGATGCGCTATGTGTCAGTTGCCGGCGGAGTTGGCGCACGCGTTTTACAGGCATTGTTCACATTGACTTCAAACCCCAGGAAACTCAGCATCCGCTGGCGCATATAGCTGTGAAAGGGGTTATAGCGTAAGCGCAACATGTCGGTCGCAGGCACATGCAGGATATTTTTTTCGCCACGCAAAGCCACCTTGCCGAGGAAAATTCCCTGGCTGTTTGCCGGCTTATCCCGCCCATAGACGGGATCGTCGGGCGGGAACGGCAATGCCACATGGGATAACGAATAAACGTCTTCGGGCCAAAACAGACCCGTCTCACAGGTCTCGACTGAAGCCGATCCGGGCGCCCTGCTGTAGGCATACAACTGTTGTTCAGTTTTGCTGCTGTTACTCAACAATGTCAGCGTAAACGTATGCTCTTCACTATAAAGCATGGGCTCTATCCACGCGGAGGGGTGCTGCTTAATCAACGAATGAATATCTGCGAAACGGTTGATGTCGAACAACACCAACTCGTTCCCCCGCACTGCATCGGCCTGGTCGCCGGTTTTTGCCGGCAGGCGGTCGAGAAAATTATGCACCAGCGCCGGCGCTGTCACCGTCGAATCCACCACGGACTGAAAGGCCAAAACCGGCGGCATCCGATTCAATGTCCCATCCGTTGATCTGCCGTTCAGCTGTTTCTGAATCTCCTGGGTGATACGGTAAGCCTGCTTCCCGGCATTCAGGGCAAATGATCCGTATTTCCATGGATCATACTCTGGCAGTAGTGCATTCCAGGCCAGTTTCTCCAGGCCCAACAGGTGCCCGAGGCGCTCCTGCCATTTTGCCAGGGCAGCCAATTTACTGATGCCGATTTCAGCCGACAACAGAACCAGGCCATCGACCGGTGCGAGATCATTAACCACCAGGGAATCCAGCGTGTATTGGACAGCCAGCGCTCCGCCATTCGAATAGCCCACGATATACAAGGGCCTGCCACCTGATTTCTGTGCCAATTCAGCCATCGCGAGACGCACAGCGGCAGCCATATCCTCCCACTCCACACCAAGCAACCCGGACGGGGCCTGCCCGTGCCCCGGCACTCTCAGCCCGATAACGTAAGCTCCGCGGTCGTGCAGCATCTCGCCAATACTGCGCAGGCTGTAGGGTGAGTCAGACATGCCATGCAGCAACAACACACCGATTTCCGGTGCAGCGGACGGCATGACGAAGCTGCGGTTCCAATTGGTCGGCCAGTTTCCGGGATCGGACCGGCTGCCACGGTAATAGCGGTTGATATCGCGTTGGTCTTGCGGGTCGATCCTGCTGTAAACCCGTTTATCGAGTTGCTCGAACAGGCGTTCTTCCAATTCCAGGTACTGATCGAAGTCAATCAAACCGGAATCAGCACGGAATTCCTGTTCAAGCTCCGCCGTGTGCCACACCTTCAGGTCGGGCCGGTTGTTGAGTTCGATCACGAGAAAGACAATGACCATGACAAGCGCGCCCAGCACAGCAGACAACACCATGCGGAGTAACCTGCCGCCCATGTGAATGATCCTGTTTTTCATCTTGGCAACCAGAAATTCGTACGTGACGGGGATGATTTACTACCCGGAAGATTTCTTTGGAGTTTGCAGGGTGCCGAATACACGGTCCCAGAGCGGAGATGATACGCCGTAACCTTTGTTGGAGTCGCGGAAGTGATGATCAATATGTGATTTCCAGATATT
>JABDPJ010000054.1 GCA_013042835.1 Lysobacterales bacterium | reverse complement strand
GGGGTACCCCAGTGTAGAGCGTTACGCATCGAGCAATAAAAAAGGCCGCGTGAGCGGCCTTTTTCATGGGTGAGAGAAACGGCTTATTCAGATTCGGCCGAATCCTCAATCTCGAAACCATCCTCGTCCAGTTTCTTGATCGGCATCCCCAGGGCTTCCAGTTCGCCGCGGATGGCGGCTTCGTCACCAACCACGACAATGGCCATGTTGTCAGGCTGGATCAGTTCGTTCGACAGCGCGCTCAAAACCTCGCGGTCGGTTTCTTTCAGGATATTGTTTTGCTGCGTACGGTAATTCAGCGGCAGGTCGTAGCGCATGATATTACCCAGCAGACCCAGTTTGCGGCCCGGGGTCTCATACTGCAGGGCGTCGCGCTGGCCGATCGCGGAGCGCATGTAGTCGTACTCTTCTTCCGTCATGCCATCGGCGGCATAGCTTTGCAGTTCGTTCAGAACCTCGGTGACCGAGGCTGCGGTCGCCTCCTTGTTGACCTCGGTTGAAACCCTGAAACTGCCAAGCTCCTTGTTGCCACGGAAACCGCTGCGCGCGCCGTAGGTATAACCCTTGTCTTCACGCAGGTTGAGGTTGATCCGGCTGTTGAAGGTGCCGCCGAGGTTGAAGTTGGCCAGGCCGGCCTTGTAGAAATCACCCAGTGCGTCGTACTTGATCGAAGGTTGGGCCGTCCGCAGGCTGGACTGGGCTGCGCCTTCCTTGTTGACCAGGTAAAGCGTGCGCCCGCTGATCTCCGGCAGGCCTTCGATAGGTTGGCGGAAAGCTTCGCTGACATCCAGCGTCGCATAACCGTTCAAGGCAGAGATAATTTCTTCTTGCGGCAGACTGGCACTGACCAGTATGCCGGTCAAATGCGCCGGGAAGTGCGCCGCGTAGTAGCTTTTGACATCGTCCAGCGTAATCGCTTCAACGGTTGAGGGCAGTCCTGACGAGGGGTAGGATAGCGGGTGCGTGGGGCCGTACAGCACGGAGTCTATCGCACGCCCGGCGAGGCCTTCAGGCGTCTTGCGGGCCGCCAGCAGTCCTTCGATGGTCTGGCTCTTGATACGCTCAAAGTCTTCCTGCGTGAACGCGGGTTTGAGGGCGCGTTCCATCATCAGCTCCATGGCCTTGTCGAGGTGCTTGGTCAGCGTATTGACCGTCACGCTGGTTTCGTACTGACCGGAACCGACACTGATGCTGGCGCCGATGCGCTCCAGTTCCTCGGCGAATTCAGCCGCACTTCTTTCCAGCGTGGCTTCGCCCATCAGGTCCGCTGTCAGGGCCGTCAAGCCGGCCTTGCCGGCCGGTTCGTCGCGCTGACCCATGGTAAAAGTCGCGCGGATGGTCACCGTTGGCGTTTCCGCATTGGGAACTGCCAGCACGCGGACGCCGTTGGCGAGGGTGGTGTCCCAGATGGCGGGCAATTCCACCGCCGGGTTGGTGCCCGGTACCGGCGTCTGGCTGCGGTCGAAGTTATCCGAGACGGGGCGCAGTGCCAGGTCGGTGCCTTCATCGCCAAAACTCTCAGGAATATCGCGTTCCGGGGCTGCATAGTTTTGCTCTGCCGCCGCCAGTTGCAACTGGCCATTGGGCACAACGCTCAGGATGACGGCCGGTTTGCCGGCAATATACTGTTTAAAAACACGGTTAACGTCGGCGACCTCGACATTCAGGTAGCGCTGGATTTCTTCACCGATCCCCGCCGGGCTGCCGGTGTAGGTCTGGAACGCGGCCAGCGTGGATACCTTGCCGGAAACGCTCTGCAGTCCGAAGACACGGTTGGACTCGTATTGCGCTTTGAATTTTTGCAGGTCATCGGCCGAAACCTCGCGGTTGGCAAATTCGTCCAGCGTCTCGCGTACGGCGACTTCCATGTCCGCCAGCGTTTCGCCGGAACCGGGGTTCTGGATAACGATAAACATCATTTCACAGGCCAGTTCGCGGCACCGGTGGCTGACGCTGGCCTGCACGGCGCGGCCGGTCTGCACCAGGCGTTGATACAGCAATGAAGCCTGTCCCTGTCCCATGATCTTGGCGGCGGCATCCAGCGGCGCTTCATCGGCATGGCTGCCGTAAACGGTCGGGATGATCAAGGCCAGCGCAGGCAGGTGGATGTTGTCCTCGAGCGTGACATAGCGGTCGGCTTCGAGCATGCCCGGTTCTTTTGGCAGGTTTTCGACATCGGGGCCGGCCGGGATGGGGCCGAAGTACTTGTTGACCAGTTCGAGCGTTTTCATCGGGTCAATATCGCCGCCGATGGTGAGCGCGGCGTTGTTCGGGCCGTACCAGCGCAGGAAGAAGCGTTTCAGGTCGTTGACATCCGCGCGGTTGAGGTCTTCCAGCCAGCCGATGACGGGCCAGAAGTAGGGGTGGTCCTGCTCGTAGAGCGAAACACTGAGGGTTTCAAACGCCCGCCCGTAAGGCTGGTTGTCAACCCGCTGGCCGCGCTCGTTCTTGACCGTTTCGCGCTGGATTTCGAACTTCTCCTGGGTCACGGCCTCCAGCAGGAAGCCCATGCGGTCGGCTTCCAGCCAGAGGGCGATTTCCAACTGGTTGACCGGCAGGGTCTGGTAATAATTGGTGCGGTCCGAGTTGGTTGAACCGTTGAGCGTACCGCCGGCATTCGATACCAGCTTGAAATGCTCTTCGTCGCCAACGTTCGCTGAGCCCTGGAACATCATGTGTTCAAAGAAATGGGCAAAGCCGGAACGGCCGACTTCCTCGCGGTTGGAGCCGACGTGATAGGTCACGTCTACATGTACGAGGGGATCGGAATGATCTTCATGCAATATCACTGTCAGGCCGTTGGCCAGCTTGTACTTGGCATAGGGAATGGCAATACCGCTGTCATCGCCCTTGAACTCATCAATGAGCGTGATGCCGGCAGGCAGGCCGGGCTCTGCGGCCGCAACGGCCGGTGCTTCTTCTACGCTCGCGGTTGCGGGCGTTGAGTCGTTATTACAGGCTGCAAGCGGCAGCAGCAGGATGAGTGCAATCAGCTTTTTCACGTGTACTTCCTGAATGATGAAAATGAACCGCTAAGAATAACATAGGCGAGGGGTGCGGACGAATATGCCGGCAAGAAGCAGGATCAACCAAACCGCAATGCGAAAAACCGGCCACGCGGCACAGGCATATCTTCCGGGGTGATTGTAGTAATATGCCGCTTATCCTCCCTATTACGGCGTTCCGGTTTACGGCACAGGCTGGTATTACCCGCCTTACTGGGGCCGCTACTACTACCCGCGTACGTCGACCTGGGGTTTCAATGTCGGTTACAACCCCTGGACCGGTTGGAGTTTCGGGCTCAGCTGGAGCAACGGCTTCTTCAGCATCGGTGTCGGCTGGGGCGGTGGCTATTACGGCGGTTACCGGCCCGGGCGTTGCTGTGGTGGCTTTTATGGCGGGGGATACCGCAGGCCGGTGGTGATTAATACTGGCGACATCAACATCGGCAACAATGTCAATATTGGCAACAGGAACAAAATCGGCAACCAGGTCGGCAACAATAACCGTCTGCAGAACAGGAACATCTACAACCGCCCCGAAAACCGTGCCCGCAAGGCTGAACCCACGATTGCGAGGGAGAATTTGCAGCGCGCCCGGCCGGCGACTGACCGTCAGAACAATATTTATGCCGATAAGAGTGGTGCGGTGGCCAGGCGGAACGGCAACCAGCGGGAGACGCGTGAAGCCGGCGATTGGAAACAGTCTCAGAGCAGAGATAAATCTGCGATCACGCCTTCAGCACGCCCGTCTACCAGGCCTGCCAACCAACCGGCATCGCGCCAATACTCGAGGTCATCCATCGATCATGGCAGCCTGAACCGTTCCCACCAGGCGCGACAGACTGGCCGGTCGCGGGAAATGTCCCGCCCGAACCGTAGTGGCGGGCGGCGGCGTTAGAAATAGTATTTGCAGAATGATCAGCCTGTGAACAGGCTGATCATATAACCTGGCTTTCACCAATTGGAAAGATAAAACCCCGCCACTGCGGGGTATTATCTAATTTATTGCAGTCTCGCGTAGCGGAAGGCAGCTAACCCAAATAATCCGAGCAGGGCGATCATCAGAATCTGGCTCCATGAGGTCATTGTCGGAACCCCTGTTGCCTCGCCATCTCCGCATACGCCAGAAATGCTATCGCCATCGCCGGTGTAAGTATCAACGTAGAAGCCAATTCCAACACCTGTTTCATCCGCCGGAAAAGTATATGTCAGCGTGCGGGGAAAAACGCCCCCGCTGGCATACGTGATGGTGCCTTCGGGGTCGCCCACAATTCTCCAGGTTCCCGTGCCGTTACCCGTCGCAGTGAACGTAAAAGTGTCTCCAGCCAAAACATCGCCGAAATTGCCATTCGTTGATCCCGGGCCTGAGACGGCGCCGGAAACGTTGTAGCTGTTACAAAAATCTGAAGCCATAAGCTTGTTATCGGGATTTGTCAGTCCGCTCTTTTCGGTTTTCTGAACACCCTGTTGATCCCATCCAGCCGCATTAACGTAAGAAACGGATAGAGATAACAATGCAATAACAACAGTCTTTGCCCATAAGCGTTTGTTCATTTTTCGATTCCCTGTTTATTGAAGAGTGAAAGAGCAATTTATATTTTCTTTTTTTGCCCTAGGCGCAAGTCTGGATCAATGAGAGTAGAAGGTCAATAAATCATACCAGGGAGAGACGTGTCCAAACCGTCAATCCAGGCGCGATCAGAGGCCAGTTTCATTAGCTATTTATATTGGCCCTTTCCGGGATAACAGAAAGGGAAACAAAAATGAAAATCAACGACCGGGTGGAATTTTGAGTTCAACTGCTTCCCAATTTAACGTGATCCAACCCGCAGATTAGCGCTATTATTAACACTTCACTTTGTCTGAACAGAAAGGAGGTTGTCATGGGTTTTGCATTATCCGACATGCAATTGACTAGCACCGCATTTGCACAGGGTGGGCCTATTCCAAAACAGCATACAGGTGAGGGCGTTGACGTATCACCGGCATTGTCCTGGAGCAATCCACCCGAGGGAACAAAGGCGTTTGCCATTATTTGCCACGATCCGGATGCACCGCTTGTCAGCCCCGGCGGAACTTATGGCTTTGTACACTGGGTCCTCTACAACATTCCCGCTGATGTCACCAGCCTGGATGAAGGCAGCAGCGAATTTACCAATGGCAAGACCGACTTTGGGGCCGAGGTCTACGGCGGACCCATGCCGCCCAACGGTCACGGCCAACATCATTATTATTTCTGGGTGCTGGCTCTGGATGAGCAGGTTGAACTGGAGCCGGGCCTGACGATGTGGCAGTTGCTGAAACGCGTTGAGCCTAATCTTGTTGGAATGAACAGGTTGCTTGGGACCTACGAACGACTCTAGGCGTTTTCCCCGGGGTGCAGGGTCGTTTTCTAACCAGGCTTGCGGTTGGTGCCGCGAGAACAACGCGAACACCTAGAACCGCCGTTCAACCAGACAGTAAAAACCCCGCCGAAAGCGGGGTCTTTACCGGCAAACCATGCTTGATCAGGGACTCGTTTGCGCCGCCTGAACCGGGCTCAACGCAAGTGCCTGGCGCAGGTCATCAATGGTCGCGACCCGCGGGCTGTGCGCACCGACGATCAACTTCACATCCAGTTCCATTTGTTGAATGGCCTCAGCCAACCGTTTTGTGACCGGTTGCGCTGGTTGCATGCGGCCGTTGGTGGGGTTCGGAAAGTGATCGGCCTCAAAAAGAACGCCTTCTTCCGGTAACCAGGCTACCAGCAGGTGTTTGACGTGGGGTGTGGGGCCGATGTCGATGATTTCCAGTTGACGATTGCCGTCGTCAAATACGTAGCGGTCCTCCACCAGTTGCACTTTCAGTGAGTCCGCATCCGAGGCTGCGGCACGCACCACGGCTTCGTGTTCTTTAACGGTCAGTACCGTTGCTCCCTCATCCTGGTAAGCGGGTACGCCGAGTACATGGTCGTTGTGGTGGTGGGTCATGACGCCAAACTTGATCGGCTTGTCCTTGACGACTTCGCGCAGCGCCTTGATGCGCTCCGGGATGCCGGCGGTGCCGCCCACGGCAACCACATGGTCTTCCATTTCAACGAACATCGCGTAGGTCGTGCCGGCGCCGACCAGGAATACGCCTTCCTTGAATTCCTGCACTTCCACATCGGTGGGTGGCGGCGGAGCGGCTTCGACCCATTGCAGGTTGTCCGGTACGCTCGCGTAAGCGTCGATGGGCGCGTTAATCTTGGTGGATTTGTAATCGATGTATATGTTGGGCTGGTCATTCACATACAGCTTGAAGCTCTTGCTGAAAGGAATACCGTCGATGGTTTCATATTCGGTGAAACGGTAGTCGACCTGCCCGAACGGTGGCAGAACCCGTTCACTGCGGCTAAGCAGGTGGGTTTCCTGGTCAAAATAAAGGCTCAATGCCGGCCCCACTTCCATGACCAGCGTGATAACGTCGTGCGGGCGGCCATTGAAATCCACTTCACCCAGCCAGTGGGAGGTGTGGCGCCGCTCCTGCAGCTGTTTGACCAAGAGCGGGGCGGTTACGCGGATGAACGGGCCGGAAGTGGTGTCGAAATCGGGCTCGGCGAGCGGCGTAACGGTGCCTGCCCGGTAACTGATCTGCCAGCCCTCATCACCCTTGATAATCTGGCTGCCGTCAAAGTCAAAGCCGTTACCACTGCCCTTGTTCTTGCCAACAAAGGTTTTCTGTTTGAAATCGATGGCGGCGAAATTCATCTGCTCGTTCTCATCCCAGGGTGGTCCCGGTGAACGGCTCTGGTTGGTGGCCCAGGTGGTGAAGTGGCTCTTGCGCGCCACGCTATTCAGGTTGGCGATGGCCTCGGTACCACCATAGGCTTCCAGTGCGGCATCGATGACCTCGCCCGCGCGGTTGACTGCCTTGAGGGGCAGTGTTTCATCGGCGATCGTGAAAGGGGAAACCAGCAGGAAACTGGCGCTCACAGCTAAAACAACGAACTTTTTCATCGGAACTCCTTGTTTGTCCGGTACGGTAAATAAGGAGTCGGCCCTCTGGCCCGCTCAAAAAGCAGGCTCCGACAACACTCGAGGGCAATTCTGCGCCGTGACGAAGCGATTGTCGTTGGCTATTCGACGAAAAGAAACAGAAGTGCGATAAACGCTAGTTCGAAGGGGTAGATCGAAGGGGTCAGAGTCAAGTGCC
>JABDPJ010000053.1 GCA_013042835.1 Lysobacterales bacterium | reverse complement strand
TGCGTCTGTCGAGGAGACCGCCCGGCAAGCCGCACTCGACCTGTGCCGCCAATACCCCGTGTATCCGCGTTGATCATTGGAACTGAATAATGTGGTGCCCCTTTTGCAATCATGATGATACCCGGGTGGTGGACTCCCGGGTAACGGGTGACGGCATGCAGATCCGGCGCCGGCGTGAATGCGCCAGTTGTAATTCACGTTTCAACACTTACGAGACACCGGAGTTGATTGCTCCACGGGTAGTCAAGGCAAGTGGTATCCGCGAAGATTTTTCAGAAGAAAAACTGCGCAATGGCATGCTCAGGGCTTTGGAGAAAAGGCCGGTTAAAACGCGCGAAGTCGAACGGGCAATACGTACCTTGCTGCGGGAAATCCGCAGCGTCGAGGAAGTGGAAATACCCAGCAGCCTGATCGGTGAATGGGTCATGCGCGAGCTGAGCCAGCTGGACCAGGTTGCCTACGTCCGCTTCGCGTCCGTTTACCGCAGGTTCGAAGACATCCAGGCTTTCCGTGATGAAATTGAAAAGTTGGAAAAAGAGCACCCCGGCAGCCTTGACTCGAGACAAATTTCCCTCCTGGATATGCAGGCCAGGAAAAAACGGCAAAAGAAGTGAGCTTTACCGCCTTTGACCACGAGTGCATGGCCCTCGCCCTGCGATTGGCCCGAAAGGGATTGAATACGACCCATCCCAACCCGAGGGTCGGTTGTGTCATAACCCTTAATGGAGAAATCGTTGGCAGCGGCTGGCACGACAAGGCCGGTGGGGACCATGCTGAAATCCATGCGCTGCGCGAAGCCGGCGAACTGGCTCAAGGCGGCACGGCCTATGTAACGCTGGAGCCCTGCAGCCATAGCGGGCGCACGCCTCCCTGTGTCGATGCATTGATAGCGGCGAAGGTTGCCAGGGTGGTCTACGCCGTCGAAGATCCGAATCCGGCTGTCAACGGTGCGGGCATGCAGCGCTTGCAGCAGGCTGGTATTGAGGTTCAAAGCGGATTAATGCTGGCGCAGGCAGAAGAGTTGAATTGCGGGTTTCTGAAGCGCATGCGCCAGCGACGTCCCTGGGTACGTATCAAGCTGGCGCAGAGCCTGGATGGCCATATTGCGCTGGCAAACGGCAGTAGTCAGTGGATCAGCGGGCCCGAGTCTCGTGCTGATGTGCAAAACTGGCGAGCCAGGTCGGATGCTGTTTTAACCGGCATTGGCACGGTCCTGGCAGATAACCCGTCACTGAATGTGCGTTCACAAAAAGCTGCCAGGCAGCCAGCACGAGTCATTGTGGACAGCCAGTGGCGCATGCCTGCCGGGGCCCGGCTGCTTGGTCTGCCGGGCAATACGATTATTGCCGGGCTGGGAGCCAGGCTGCTACCGGACGCACTGGCCAAAACCGGCGCGGAGTGCCTGGTTTTGCCTGCCCGTGACGGCAGAGTAGACCTGGCCGCCTTGCTGGCCGAACTGGCGCAGCGCGAGATTAACGAGGTCCAGGTCGAGGCCGGGGCAAAACTCTGTGGCGCATTGGTGCAACAGGACCTGGTGGACGAGGTTTTAATTTACCAGGCGCCGATCCTGCTGGGTGGCGGCGCCATCAGTCCTTTTGCCGCGCCGCGACTTGATAATATGGATGATCGCGTCCATTTGAATTGGGTGGACTCACGCCGCATTGGCCGTGACCTGCGTTTAAGGTTAAAGATGGCAAGCCCGGTTTGAACCGGTCAACCATGGTCTTTTCAGAGGTGTTTCAATAATGTTTACAGGAATTGTCGCGGCCACGGGAAAACTGCAGTCCCGCGAATCTTTCAATGGTGATTTACGGATTCGATTCGAGGTGCCGAAGGAATTGATGGAAGGCTGCCACGTCGGGGACAGCATCAGTATTTCCGGTGTTTGTCTGACCATGCTGGATCCGGATGCAACAGGCTTCAGCGCAGACTTGTCGGTTGAAACGCTGGACAAAACCAGCCTCGGCGACCGCCGCCCGGGCGACAGCGTTAACCTGGAACTGGCAATGCGGGCATCCGACCGCCTCGGTGGTCATTTGGTTTCGGGCCACGTTGATGGCCTAGCCACGCTGATATCCAGGGAAGGGGACGCCCGTTCCGAACGATTTGTCTTCGAGACGGAACGCAGCCTGGCAAAGTACATTGCCCCCAAAGGATCGGCTTGCCTTGACGGCGTCAGCCTGACGGTCAACGAGGTGGATGACAACCGTTTCTCAATTTGCATTATCCCCCACACCCTCGAGGTAACCACGCTTGGCAATCTTGGCGTAGGAGAAAACGTCAACCTCGAGGTGGACCTGATCGCCCGTTACCTCGACCGCCTCAACCAGTATGGGAATGTGGGCGGCGAGAGCGCCTGACGAGGCTTAAAGGAAAGTAAGGAATATGGAACACAACACCATACCGGAACTCATCGAGGATATTCGCGCAGGCCGCATGATCGTGCTGATCGATGACGAGGAAAGGGAGAATGAAGGCGACCTGGTGATGGCGGCGTCAATGGTTCGGCCCGAGGACATCAATTTCATGGCCCATCATGGCCGTGGCCTGATCTGTATGCCGATCACGCGAGAGCGCTGTGAGCAGCTGAACCTGCTACTGATGGTGAACAAGAATGAGGCCAGGTTCGCCACCAACTTCACCGTTTCGATAGAAGCTGCGGAAGGTATCACCACCGGTATTTCCGCTTATGACCGGGCCCATACCATACGCACTGCGGCCCGGCCGGATGCGGGTCCGCACAATATTTCCCAGCCCGGCCACGTTTTTCCATTGATGGCCCAGCCCGGCGGCGTACTGACGCGGGCCGGCCACACGGAAGCCGGGGCGGACCTGGCCATGTTGTCCGGCCTTGAACCGGCGGCTGTATTGGTGGAGATTCTCAATGAGGACGGCAGCATGGCGAGGCGGCCGCAACTGGAAGCTTTTGCGCGCAAGCATGGGCTCAAGGTGGGTACCATTGCCGACTTGATTCGCTACCGCCTGGAGACGGAGCGTTCCGTGGAGTGCCTCTCAACGCATGATGTTGAAACGGATTTCGGCCCTTTCCAGCTTATTACCTACCGTGACAGCATCAATGACCACCTGCATCTCGCCATGCTCAAAGGCGATGTCGATCCTGATGAGCCGATACTGGTCAGGGTACACGTTCAAAATCACCTGAGCGACGTTCTCGGCATCAAACGTGACGATTTCGGACTGCCGCTCAGGTTGGCCATGGCCGAGATTGAACGCCACGGCTCTGGCTTGGTGCTGGTTCTGGGAGGGCATGAAGACGAAGAAGACCTTTTGCGCCGCATTCAGAAACAACCCGAACCCAGTGTGTTGAGTGGTGGCGACAGCCGTCAGTCCAACGAGTTGCGCACTTATGGTATTGGCGCCCAGATCATCTATGACCTCGGGATCAGGAAAATGCGTGTTTTGAGTGCGCCCAAACGCATGACAGGACTTGCGGGATTCGGCCTCGAGGTGGTGGAATATGTCGAAAGTGAACCTGGCGCGAATGCGTCTCGAGAGGAATAGGCGCAATGAATGAATTACCCCTGGAAATGCCGCAACGCGCATGCAACATCGCCATCGTGGCGGCTGAGTTCAATCATTTCATCGTCCAGCAACTGGTCGACGGCGCCCTCGATGCTTTAGGCAGGCATGGTGTGTCAGAGAGCAATATTTCCCTCGCCTGGGTGCCCGGTGCATTTGAATTGCCGCTGGCCGCTGAGGTACTTGCAGGCAAAGGCCAACATGACGCCGTCATTGCACTGGGAGCTGTCATTCGAGGCGGTACACCCCATTTTGACTATGTTGCAGGGGAGTGCAGCAGGGGCTTGGCCGAGGTTGGGCTTAAACATGGCTTGCCCGTCATATTCGGTGTCTTGACGACAGATAACATTGACCAGGCACTGGAGCGAGCGGGTTCCGGCGCCGGTAACAAGGGTTTCGACACCGCGGTTGCGGCCTTGCAGATGATTTCACTGTTGGATCGCTTGCATGGCAAATAAAGCAGAAAGCAGATTTGAAGCCCGCCGCCGTGCCCGCCGCCGCGCGTTGCAGGCTCTGTACCAATGGCACCTGACCGGTCAGGACGTCGCAGGAATTATTACCCAGTTTCGCGAGGAACAGGATTTCAGCAATGTCGATACCGAGCTGTTTACGACCCTGGTCAGGAAGATCAGCCAGGGCCAGGCCGGTATCGATGAGAAAATCGAACCGTTTCTTGACCGCCCGCTGAGCCAGCTGGATGTAATCGAGCACGTGATTCTGAGCGTCGGCGCTTACGAACTGTTGTATTGCATCGAAGTTCCCCACCAGGTGGTCATCGACGAGGCAGTGAACCTGGCCAGGTTATTCGGCGCTGAGCAGGGGCACAGCTTCATCAACGGTGTACTCGATAAGGCGGCCAAAGAATGGCGCGACCCCGCGACCCTTTCCCCATTCAACCGGCCCGCGTAGCATGAAAGAGTTTCAGCTGATTCGACAGATTCAGCAGCAGACATCTGCAGCCCTGGCCAATGCTTCAGATGCAGGGGTCAGCGTAGGCATTGGGGACGACGCCGCAGTGTTGGAAGTCCCGGCAGGGTATCAACTCGTCGCCGCCACGGATACGCTTAACGCAGGTATCCACTTTCCAACGGATACGCCCGCCTTTGATATAGGCTACAAATGTCTTGCCGTTAATTTGAGCGACCTGGCGGCTATGGGCGCTGTCCCGCGTTGGGCGCTGTTGTCACTTTCGTTGCCGCAAGCCGGCTCTGATTGGGTGCAATCATTCACCGATGGATTCAGTTCACTGGCGCAACGTCATGGCGTGTCGCTGGTGGGCGGTGATACGACCAGCGGGCCGTTATCAGTCAGCCTGACCGCGTTGGGTATTGTCGAGCCGGGAAAAGCACTGCAACGCAATGCGGCAAAAGCCGGTGACGTGCTGGTTGTCTCCGGCACCGTCGGCGGCGCTGCTTATGCGCTCGCGCAGTTGCAGGCGGGCAAAGCGGTACAAGAACGGCATTTGCTGGATCGCCCGCAACCCAGGGTAAGGCTGGGAAGGGCGCTGGCAGGATTTGCGCACGCATGTATCGATATTTCCGACGGGCTGCTGGCAGACCTGGGGCACGTTCTCAGGGCATCTGCTTGCGGGGCCCGGCTTGAGTTGGACAAGCTGCCCGCGTCCGACGCCATGGCGCAACTTGATGATGAAACCAGGTGGAATTACCAGCTGGCAGGTGGCGATGACTACGAATTACTCTTCACCTTGCCCCCACAGCACGAGTCGATGCTGGCAAAATTGCGGCGGCAACTGGATATCCGCCTGAGCGTCATCGGTGAGATCGAGGCACAGGAAGGTTGTCGTTGCACAGCTCCGGGTGGCATGGATTATGACCCCGTGAAATCCGGTTATGAACACTTTCAACAAATCCCATGAGTCCAGAACAAAGAGACACGACCGACCCGCGAGAACTGAACCTGAGAAAAGTTGCCCTGGGTTCACCTGCGGGTCTGCTGGCATTTGGCTTTGGTTCAGGTCTGTCTCCGGTCGCGCCGGGCACGATGGGTACACTGGTCGCCATACCGTTTGTGTTTGCGCTCAAGGGCCTCGGTGAGACGGGTTTCTGGATAGCCCTTGTCCTGTTATTCCTGTTGGGTGTGCAGCTATGCGGGCGTGTCAGCCAAAAGCTGGGCGTGCATGATCACGGCGGCATCGTCTGGGATGAGATGGTCGGTTATTGGCTCGCAGTTGCCTTTGTGCCTTTGCAATGGGAATGGTTGCTGGTGGGTTTTCTGCTCTTTCGTTTCTTCGACATCGTCAAGCCCTGGCCTATCCGTCAATTGGATAAAAAGGTCAGTGGCGGTTTTGGCATTATGATTGATGACGTTGTGGCGGCGTTGTTCGCAGTGATCTTGATGGGCGTTTTTCAGTATCTCTGGTGACGTTCAATCCACGTAGTCAAAAATCTTCACCACCCTCTCCACACCACGGATATTGCGTACCACCTCGGCAACCGCATCGCCTTCTTCACGAGTGACCATGCCCATCAGGTAAACCGTGTTTTGTGAACTGACAACCTTGATCCGTGAAACGTCATTGCCGGATATCGGGTTCTTGGTGAGTAGCTTGGAATTGACCTTGTTGGTCAGCCAGGAATTATCCAGCTTGCCGCCAAAACCGGCCCGTTCGCCCACCTTCAGGTCATTGACGACGCGCTCCGTCAGCCGGGATTCTTCAGCCAATTCCGTCGCCAGTGTGCGGTTGGCCTCGGATACTGTTTCTCCGGCGAGCAGGACCACACCCTGGTGAACTTCCACTTTAATATGATCAGCCTCGCTGAAATTTGGGTTGGAGCGAATGCTGCTTATAACGTCGAATTCCAGCTTCTGGTCGTTGAGCACTGTACCGGTCGTACGGCGAGGCGAGTTGGAGCAGGCAGTCAGGATCAACATCAATAACAGCAATATTGAAAACAGTGCTTTTGCCTTGCCCGGCCTGCCTGCCCATGAGTTTTTGGAGCTTCCCTGCATTGTTCTATCCTATCGTTGAGTAGAATGCGTTCTCTATCCAGTTGATGCGCTGGTGCGTGTCTGAGCGGTCAATCGAAATCACGTCAAAGCGGCAATATTGGTTTGCCCGGTGAGGGTTTCTCGCCAGGTACCAGCCAGCCGTCCGTGAGATTCTTTTCTGTTTATGAAATGTCACCGCTTCCGCCGCGCTGCCATGCCGGTTCAGTTTGCGGTATTTTACTTCGACGAACACGATGGTTTCATCATCCTGCATGACCAGGTCAATTTCCCCAAAGCGACTGGAAAAATTCCTTTCCAACAACGTGAGGCCATGATCCAGCAGAAAAGTTTCGGCAGTCTTTTCCCACTTCGCCCCTGACTGTCTGCTGTTCAAAGCCGCCTCTGGATCAGGGGCTTTGCGGCCATTGGTAGGGTACGGGTTGACCGCCGGAAAATTGTGCCCAGGCAGGCTGCCTGAAAAACCTGCCATCGGCCTGTAAAAACAACGACCCTGTATTGCCCTCAAACTCAAGGTCAGGATCCTTTTGCAGCAACGGCAGCCATGGCAATAGGTTCCAGGCGTCCCTGCCGAGCGCATAAAGGTTTCCAAAACTGCCGTCACGGACGCTGTCCGGAAGGTTTCTGCTGTTTTCGGCAGTTTTCAAGTGCCAGGGGGTGGTGGGGAATACGATGCCATTCAAATCCTGGTCTGTGGCCCGCGCCACTTTTCCGCTGAAAATGCGGCTCATAGCGTACACGGGGACATCGCCGGTATCATGAAAGCGCAGCAGTGGCTTAAGTTCGCGCCCCTCGGAAGGTCTCGCTGCCAGGAAAATGAAATCAAAATCATCGCGCCGGATCGGCTCGAAAGTCAGGCGAACGCCCAACCACGACTGCAGGTCTGTTTTGCGTTGCTCGCTTTCATCGATTTTGAGCAACTCTGTCAGCATCCTGCTGTGGTCACTGGTCGCGGGGCTGAATTGAGTGGTGGCCAGGATGTGGCCTTCGCCCTGCTCGAATGCCGTTGCAAATGTGGTTTCCATGCGCGTGCCCCAGGCGGTGTTTGCGACGATCATCAGCGCATTTTTCTGATCCTGTTCCAGCGCACTATGGGCAATTATCGCGGCCTCTTCGGTTTGCGACAGCGTCAGGCTGGTAACGGAGTTGTTGCGGTCTGGCGTTGTATTTTCCAGTTCGAGGAAGGCGCTAACCTGTTCGGGAACGTCGGGCAATTCATCTGCCGGTTCATTAAGCAGTAATATCGGCACGCTCAGATCATCCAGGGCCGACAATGCACGCGTGGATGCAACGCGCAATGGGCCGATGACCTGTGTCGCTCCATCCTCCACGGCCCGCATGTAAGCCGCGACGGCCGCAGCAGCGTCTGTACCGCTGGAATAAAATCGAACGGAAGCGTTGCCCGGCTGTTCGAGGTATGCGCTGATAATGCCATCCCGGATTGCCCTGGCGGCCGGGGCCAGGCCACCTTCCGCGGGTAACATTACTGCGACTCGCGCAGGCGCTGGAAAAAGTGATTTGTAACGGCTGACCAGGTCGGTAAATTCCAACTGGCCGACGACATGACCGTAGTGGTAGTTGGACCATGATTTTGCTGCGGCCGAAATCGACCCACCGCCGGTAACCAGGCTGCGGGATTGCAAAGCCAACTCGAGCCACTCGGTAAACTCAGGATCCAGCGACTGTCCATCAATCATTGTCTTGAGCCGGCCGGATGGCACCGATTCGAGCGAGCGCAGAACCTCCAGGGCAATATCGGGTTGGTAGGCTGACAGGCTTTTTGTCAGCACGGCGACTTCATCCAGGCTGCGCTCAGAATGGTCGCGTGTAAAAAAACCTTCAGGCCCGCTGTCAACAACGTCGGTTTCAGCTGGCAGATCCTCTTCAACCGGATGGGCGACGGCAGGTCCGGAACCGGTCGTACCGCAGGCCGTGAGCAGTGCCAGAAGGACAGCCGACAGCAATATGATTTGGAAACGTGTGCTCATGGAAAATTTACCAAGTTAGTCGCCTCGGAATGATAACCTATATGCACGGCCAGCAAATAAGGCTCGCCGGACTGTTCAGACTTTAACACCATTGGGAATACTGTTTATGTCGTTATCCGGCCTTTATGTCGTAGCAACGCCTATCGGCAACCTGGAAGATATTTCCTACCGTGCTGTAAATATTCTATCCGCTGTCGACCTGATTGCGGCAGAAGATACCCGGCATTCGCGCGTCTTGCTGGCACACTACAATATAACGACCGGCATGCAGGCCTTTCACGAACATAATGAAGCCCGGGTTGCCGATCAACTACTCAGGCGAATCCGGAGCGGCGAAGCCGTTGCCTTGATATCGGACGCCGGTACACCGCTGATATCTGACCCGGGCTACCGGCTTGTAAAGTCCGCAAGGGAAGCGGGTTTACCGGTCTGGGCCGTACCCGGTCCCAGTGCGATTACGGCGGCGTTGTCGGTTGCCGGCCTGCCTTCGGACCGTTTCGTATTCGAGGGCTTCCTGCCGGCAAAGTCCGCAGCCAGAAAAAAGAAGCTTGAGGCGCTTGGCAACGAAACCGGCACACTGGTGTTTTTCGAATCCAGTCACCGGATCGAAGCCACCATCAGCAACATGCAGGAAGTCTTCGGTGATCAGCGCCTGGCAGCAGTATGCCGGGAACTCACGAAGAAGTTTGAAACCGTGCTGCGGGCACCGCTGGCCGAGATCGTCGCTCAACTGGCGACTGACAAGAACCAGACCAAGGGGGAATTTGTGATCCTTGTTGATGGTTATAACGGGAATGAGGATGAATCACTGCTCAGTGCATACAGGATGGCCACAGCACTGCTGGACTACCTGCCGGCATCCCAGGCAGCGCGGGTAGCTGCAAAATTGAACGAAGTGCCACGCAGAAAGGTGTACCAGTCGCTCGAAGAGGCCGGGAAATAACCCTCGGCCTGGCGGCAATCCATTCAAGGTCGTGGCGCCCACCAGGATTTTCTAAAGCCAAGGGTGATAATTGCAGCAGCTCAAATAACTACCAATGCACTCGAGGGTAGAGGACAATAGTGTTGAGAGCCGGCCAGGCAATCGCGTTTCCGCCTTGAGGGTGGAAAGGAGGAAAGTCCGGGCTCCACAGGGCAGGGTGCCAGGTAATTCCTGGGGGGCGTGAGCCTACGGAAAGTGCA
>JABDPJ010000050.1 GCA_013042835.1 Lysobacterales bacterium | reverse complement strand
AATTATCAGGCCGTATGTCAATGATTCCGGCTCATTTATTGAGCCTGTTGTGATATAGTTCCGCCGATAAAATTTATCATTTCATTCTTGGGAGAGAAAACACCATGTCGGGAATAACACTCACCGTCAGCACAGTACTTTCTTTACTGGGCCTGGCAATCGCTTTTTTCTATATGAAAAAGGTTATCAGCGTACCGCTGGATATGGGCCTGGATGAAAAGGACAGCAAGCGCCTTAAGTTCATCCACGGGGCTATCGCACAGGGAGCAATGGCTTTCCTTAAACAGGAATACAAGTTCCTGACGATTTTCATGGTTTCGTTTGCCGCCATCATCGCGGTCTTGATCGATGACTCGCATACACCTGATTATCGCGAAGGCATCTATACCGCCATCGCTTTTCTGTTTGGCGGGTTTATTTCAATCATGTCCGGTTACATCGGCATGAAGGTAGCCACGCAAGGTAATGCCAGGACAACTGTCTCGGCCAAGAAAGACATCTCGCATGCCTTTGATGTTGCCATCAACTCTGGTGCGGTGATGGGTTTTGCCCTTGTCGGCCTGGCAGTGCTGGGCCTGGTCATTATTTATGTTGCCATGAGCTGGCTGATGGCCGACCTTGGACCGGAAAACAACCATGTCCTGATGGAAGTGATCGCGGGCTTTGGCCTCGGTGGTTCGACCATCGCGCTGTTCGCACGTGTCGGTGGTGGTATTTTCACCAAGGCAGCGGACGTAGGCGCCGACCTGGTAGGTAAAGTCGAGCAAGGTATTCCGGAAGATGATCCGAGAAACCCCGCCGTGATTGCCGATAACGTCGGTGACAATGTGGGTGATGTTGCCGGGATGGGCGCTGACTTGTTTGGCTCCTGTGCCGAGAGTACCTGTGCCGCCCTGGTAATTTCCGCCGTTGCGTTTGCTGCGGATCCGAATGCGCTGTTGTATCCAATATTGATCTCTGCGGTAGGTATTCCGATCAGCTTCATCACCAAGTTGCTGGTTGGTGTGAAGACTGAAGAAGATGTTGCGCCCGCATTGATGAAACTGTTGGTCATCTCAAGTGTGCTGATGGCGATCGTCATGTATTTCGCCACCATGGCGCTGATCCCCGGATCGTTCGAACTGGGTGGTGAGACGTACTCCAGCATGGGTGTTTACGGGTGCTTCTTCTCCGGTCTGGTCGCCGGTCTGGCCGTTGGCTTGCTGACGGGTTATTACACCTCGGAAAAATACAAGCCGGTGCAGGAAGTTGCCAAGTCCTGTGAGACGGGTGTTGCGACCAATATCATTTACGGTCTTGCTCTCGGTTATAAGAGTACTGTCCTGCCTTACCTGTGTATCGCTATCAGTATTTTTGTTTCGTGGAACCTGGCCGGTATGTACGGTGTGGCCATTGCCTCGCTGGGTATGCTCGGTACGCTGGTGGTTGCATTGACGATCGATGCCTATGGCCCCGTTGCCGACAACGCCGGTGGTATCGCCGAAATGGTTGGCCTGGAAAAAGAAGTCCGCCGGCGTACCGATATCCTCGATTCCGCGGGCAATACCACCGCAGCAATTGGCAAAGGTTTTGCCATTGGTGCAGCCATCCTGACCTCATTGGCGTTGTTTGCCGCTTTCGTTACCGCCTCTGAAAAACTGGCGGGCGAGCCCATCAATATGAGCCTGCTCGACCCGATGATTTACACCAGTGTGTTTATCGGTGCGGTGCTGCCATTCCTGTTTACCGCCATGACGATGAAGTCGGTCGGTAAAGCCGCATTTGCGATGATCGAAGAGGTGCGTCACCAGTTCAAGACCATCCCGGGCATCATGGAAGGAACCGGCAAACCTGATTACGCACAATGTGTCGCAATCTCAACCCAGGCTGCCCTGCGCGAAATGATTGCCCCCGGCATCCTGATCATGGGTACGCCCCTGGTGGCAGGCTTCCTGTTTGGTGTTCAGGCCGTCGCCGGCATCCTGGTTGGGTCACTGGTCGCCGGTGGCGTACTGGCCATCGCGTCCTCCAACAGTGGTGGCGCATGGGACAACGCCAAGAAGTATATCGAAGCGGGTCACCATGGCGGCAAGGGTTCGGACTGCCACCATGCAGCAGTGGTTGGCGACACGGTAGGTGATCCTTTGAAAGACACCTCCGGCCCGTCTCTGAATATCCTGATAAAGCTGTCGGCTATCCTGAGCCTGGTGTTCGCACCGTTTTTTGTTCAGTATGGAGGAATCCTGCTTGGTTGATTACGGCAATATCTGAAAGAAGGGGCCGTTTGGCCCCTTTTTTTTTGCGGCGTTGCTTGCGTATCATGGTTCGCGGCGTTTCAGCACAGGTGGCAACCGGGCTTCGCCCGCCGACAGTTTGAGGAAGAAGGAAACCAATGAAAAAAGTTGTTCTCACCGGTCACAGCAAAGGGCTCGGCAAGGCTCTGGCCTCAGCACTCGTAGCAGAGGGCTGCGAGGTTCTTGGCATTTCAAGAAGCCGTGCGGATGAAGAGCAGGGCTTGCAGCAAGTGACGCTGGACCTGTCAGATATGGATGCTCTCCGGCAATGGCTCGAAAGCAGGGTGCTGAGGTCCTTTCTGGAGGGGGCAGAGCAAGCCATCCTGATCAACAACTCAGGTGTTGTCAGCCCGGTCGGTGCCCTGGGCACGCTGGCGAACGAGGACATTGTGCGCAGCATAGAGCTGAATGTCGCAGCGCCCCTGGTGCTGAGCAATGCATTCGTTGAGCAAACGGCCGGAGTTCCGGACCGCAGGATCCTGCATATTTCGAGCGGCGCAGGCCGGCGGGGGATGGCCGGGTGGAGTGTCTACTGCGCAACCAAGGCAGCCCTGGATAATCACGCCCGGGCCGTACACGAGGATGGCGTGCAGGGCCTGAGCATCTCAAGTCTCGCCCCCGGCATCGTGGATACGGGCATGCAGGCGGATATTCGTTCCTGCAACGCCGAGCAATTCCCCCAGGTTGATGATTTTCGGAACCTCAAGGAAGGTGGTGACCTGGCTTCGCCAGACGAAACGGCAGCCAAAATTACCCGGATACTCCTGTCTCCGGGGTTCGGTGATAGTGTGATTGCGGACGTGCGTAATTTTTAGGGCCTGTCCGGAGTTTCTACATGACTGACTTCATTGCAGCGAACTGAAGCTCATCCGCGGCATCTTCAGCACGGTCGGCTATCCGGGTTACATATTTCAACAACTGGCAGAGGTGGAGCTTTTCTCCCATTTCCATTGAGGACTCAAAAATCTTGCGGGTGAAATCAGCCTGAAGATTGTCCACTTCCGTTTCCAGGTCACCGACGTTGGCGGTGTGTTCGCGTAGCAGTTCAATCTCACCTTTCGGTTTGAAAAAGCATTTCAACCCCTGCCGCAGTTCCCCGTAACAGTTAAGACAGAGCCTGAAAATTTCATTCATGTCGTCGTGGAAGTAGTCGGGTATTACCGGCCTTTGATAGACCACGAAATGACTTGATGTTTCACCCATATCGGCGACCTTATCGACAGAGTCAACCAGTCGATAAACATCCGAGCGGATGTTGGGTAAAAAAGCGCCGGAGAAAAGCACCTCCCGTAGCTCGTGTTTGAGTGTATCGGCCTCTGACTCCAGCTTTATCACCTCTCTTGCCGACTGTTTCGCCAATTCAGGTTCGCCGGCCATATACTGTTCAATCACGGCAAACGCCAGGCGCAGGCAGTCATTTGTTTTCTCAAAGTGCTCCAGGGCAAGCTTCCTGGCGGCTTTTTCTTTCTTGAAGATCAACATCCTATTTCTCCGTAATCATTCCCTATTCACATTACGCTATTAATCTGTATACCAACGCGGCAAAAAGCGCTGCGCAAACCGGTGTGACCACCCAACCAATGAAGATGGTCGAAATCTTGCGAAAACTCACCGCCTGCATGCCCTTGGTCAAACCAACGCCAATGACACCCCCCACAACCGCCTGTGACGTTGAAACCGGGATACCGGCCATGGAAAAGAAATGCACGCCGATGGCAGCCGCAAGTTGCGCCGACAGGGCTCCGCCATAATCGAGCGGGGTAATGCTCTTGCCGACGGTATCGGTAACACGCGAGCCGAAAGTGTAGGCCCCCAGCGCCATCGCGACACCGCCCAGCAATGCCAGCCACGGACCCTTGTCGGGAAATCTGCTTAGCAACGGCCCGATAGCATTGCCAACGTCATTGGCGCCGAGTGAATAAGATACGTATGCCGCAGATATGACAACCGCGATGGCGAGTACGCGTGACCAGGCCAGCAAATTACGGTTTTTCATCAACCGGCCCAGGGCCACGTAAAAGAGGAATGCCAATATCATCGTCAGTACCGGGCTGATAACCCAGGCGCCAAATATTTTCAGCAGCACCCCCAGTTTGAAATAGCTCGCCTGCATGCCGACAATGCCGATGCCGGTTCCTGCCACACCGCCTACAATGGCCTGGGAGGTCGAAACCGGAACACTGGAAAATGTGGCCAGCGTGACAAAGAACCCTGCCGATAACAGCGCCACGAGGATGGCCTTGTCAGGCAGGCGGTCATCGGGGAATAACTTGTAGAATTCTGGTCCTGCGGGCTTTTCGTTATACGCTTCGTAAGTGGCGGCATCGGATACAACGATACCCTTACCGACTGTTTTCATGACATGGTGCCCCTGCAGAACACCACCGAGGATGACGAACAAAGCCATGATGGCCACGGCTTTGCGGTAGGAAATAATCTGCGCGCCGACGGTCGTGCCGATACAGTTTGCCGCGTCATTGGCGCCAATGTTCCAGCCGACATAAAACCCGGCGACGACTAAAACCAATGGCAGCAGAATGTCCATCAACCAAGTGTTTGCGGGTTTCTCATTCGCAGAGTATAGATACCGTCTTCGATTACAAGCAAGTTTTTGAGGATTATCGTATTAACAGCAACGAGGTGCCTTGCGTCAGGCGTGGTGCCATGATGCAAAACGCTAGTGGCCGGGTGGTCTACGCCAGTTTTCTACCTCGATATCCGCCAGGTCAACGGGCTGTGAACTCACCCACAGCACCAACCGGTAA
>JABDPJ010000040.1 GCA_013042835.1 Lysobacterales bacterium | reverse complement strand
GTACCTGCAGTTTGCACGGGTACCGGCAATCCTCGTAATCGGCTCTTGGTTCACACTGCAGTTGGTTTATACCGTTTTAGGCCCCATAACGGGAATAGTAGCGTGGTGGACACATATGACAGGTTTCGCGCTGGGGTTGATATTTGCCCTGTTAGCTCGCGCATTGGCGCATATCAAGATTGGATGAAGCATGACCAAGCCTAAGAAAGAGAAATTATTTCGCATCGCCTTCCTGAACCACGGCAAGGTGTATGAGTTGTTCTGCACTGATGTATGCACCAGTGGCCTGTTGGGCTTTGTTGAAGCATCAGGCCTGGAATTTGGCGAAAAGGATTCCATGGTCGTTGACCCGACTGAAGAAAAACTGCGTGACGAATTTGAAGGCGTTGAAACCCTGCACTTGCCTCACCACAGCGTCTTGCGTGTGGAAGAGGTCAGGAAAAAAGGCCAGGCGGTTATCCGTGACCGCGAAAGTGGCGAAAAAGTCACGCCGTTTCCGGCTCAGCCCGGAAGCCGGCCGCGCAATTAACGCCGCACCAGCCGCCGCCGCACGGCTGCCTCGCCTTACTGACGTGCTTTGGTGCCGGCGGGGAGAATGCTCGCGGCTTTGAGAAGCAGCAATGCCTGGTACATCATGTAGTCGTCCGCCGCGCCTACCTCTGAGCCGAAAACGACCGTTCCATTTCCGGGTTCCCTCACCAGGTGCCGTTCAAGATCAGCTTCCCGTTTGTGCGCACCGTCCTCTTCCAGGACCTTGACGGGCACTATTTCCACGTCCGGTTGAATACCTTCGGCCTGGATCGATCGTCCCGCTGGCGTGTAATAACGCGACGTGGTCAGGCGGACACCCGCGCCATTACGCAGGTTCAGAACGGATTGCACGGAGCCTTTACCGAATGTGCGTTCGCCAACGATCAGGGCCCGGCCGTGGTCCTGGAGGGCGCCGGCCAGTACTTCTGATGCAGAAGCCGTGCTGCGGTCTACCAGGACAACGACAGGCATGTTTTCCATCCACTGGCCTGCTTCCGCCGTATATTCCTGCTGGTCTGCCGAACGGCCGCGCGTGGAGACAATCAGGCCTTCGTCGAGAAAACCATCCGCGATGGTGATAGCAGGATTGAGCACGCCGCCCGGATTGCCGCGCAGGTCCAGCACGATACCTTTCAGCGGCGCCCGGCGGTTCTGCTGCATGTAATCAACCTGTTCCAGCAATTCATCTGCGCTCTTGCGGGTAAAGTGGGTAATCTGGAAGTAGCCATAATCCCGGTCCACCGGCCGGCTGAACACGCTGGCGACCTCGACAAAATCACGTGTCAACGAGAACGTGGATACCTCGCCATTCCGGTGCTGCACAGTGACTTCAACACCGGTGCCGACTTCACCGCGGAGACTGTCGATAGCGGCACGGAGGTTCCGGTCACGCAGGTCGCTGCCATCGATGGAGGTAATGATATCTCCGGCGACGATGCCGGCCTTGTCCGCGGGCCCTCCCTGCATGACAAACACCACCTTGATGCTCTCATCCCGGATGTCGAGTTCAGCGCCGATACCGCTGTAACGGCCCTGTGAATCATTGTCCATTTGTCTGAATTCATCCGCTTCCAAGTAAGATGAATGCGGGTCCAGTTCCGACAACATGCCGCGAATGGCGGCATTCAATAGTGACTGGTCGTCCGTTTCTTCCACGAAATTGGTGCGCACCTGGTTGAAAACATCGGTGAATGTGCGCAGGTCATCCAGTGATAGCTGTGCTTTCGAAGAAGGTGTCTCCCCTTCGGATGCCAATGCCATGGCTGGTGTCAAAAATAACGCCCATATTGTGTTCTTGATAAGTCGTGTCATTTCCTGATCGATCGTCCTGATTGTGCGTTTCAGCGTTTAATCCATACGGCGGGATCCAGGGCCTTGCCGTCCTTGCGGATTTCAAAATATAAGCCGCTGCCGTTGAGCGGCGTCGTGCCAACCGTGCTTACCGGGGTGCCGGGTTCTACCCAGTCACCCAATTCGCGCAGCAGACTTTCGTTGTTGGCATACAGGCTCATAAACCCGTCACCGTGATCAATAATCATAAGCAAGCCGTAGCCCCTGAGCCAGTCAGAGTAGGCAACTCGTCCATAAGCGACAGCCTTGACCTCGGCACCATTTTCCGCGGCAATCAACCATCCCTGCCAGCGCAGACCCGCGGTTCTGGGTTGGCCATAGGCATGTTTGACCCTTCCTCGCGCCGGTATATGCATTTTCCCTTTCAGGTCCAGTGGACCCAGCCGTTTGCCAAGGTCCGCCGGTATGTCGGCCAGAACATCTGACAGCCTTTCCAGTAATGTCTCAAGATCCCTGCGGTCAGCCTGCAGTTCATCAAGGCGTTGTTCATCTGTTTCAATCCGGCTGGCGAGGTTTTCAATGATTACCCTGCGTTCATCACGCTGTTGGGTCATTGTGTTCAGCAGCACCTGTTGTCTGTTTTGAACCTCGTCCAGGGCGGCCAGTTCAATATTGATTCTTGAGCGCATTTCATCGAGTGTCTTCAGTACCAGTCTCAGTTCGCTGATCTGCGCAGCCTGGGAACGGCTGAAGTAATCATAGTACGCCAGGGTCCTCGACAGCAGCGCCGGGCTGTCCTGGTTGAGTAGTAATTTCAACCTCGATTGCCGGCCCAGCCGATAAGCCGCCATGATCTGCCTGGACAATATATCGCGGCGCTCATCAAGGCTGGCCAGGTAATCCTGCCGTTCGCCATGCAGCGACTCCAGTTCGCGTTCATGCGTCTGTCGTGATTTTTCCAGTTGGCGTAACTTCCTCGCGTTTTCCTGAATGTCCAGGTCTGCGGTTTTGAGCGCTTTCTGCTCGGTGGACAGCGTTCTGCGGTTATCGTCAAGTTCTCTTTTTAACCCCGTGATCTCCGTTTTAAGATGCTTGAGCAGCGATTCGGCCTGCGCTTGTGACAGGTCTTCATCCGCCTGGCCGCCTGACCAGGCGCATGTTGCCCAAACAGTGGCAACGAAGACTATGAACGGTCGCTGAAGCACTGACCGGTCAGTGCTCCGCGGATGTTCCGTCGTGCAGTTGCAACAACGGCCGTCCGGTCATCTCGGCCGGCGGGTCTATACCAAGCAGGTACAGCATGGTGGGCGCAATATCCCTGAGGGAACCGCCAGTCCGGATGTCGGCCTTGCGGCCATAGAAAACCAGTGGCACGGGGTTGCTGGTGTGGGCAGTATGCGCCTGGCCGGTTTCGGCGTCTGTCATTTGTTCGACGTTGCCATGGTCTGCCGTGACAAGTAATTCACCGTCACCTGAACGGATGGCGGCCAGCACCACGCCAAGGCAATTGTCGACCGCTTCGACGGCCGCAATGGCAGCAGCGAGGTTGCCCGTATGGCCGACCATATCCGGATTGGCCACGTTGCAGATAATGACGTCAAATTCACCCCCACGAATCGCTTTGTCCAGTTCCAGGGACAACTTTTTCACGTTCATTTCGGGTTGCAGATCGTAGGTTGCCACGTCTGGCGAAGGTATCAGCAAACGCTGTTCGCCGGGAAATGACTTTTCCTCGCCACCATTGAAGAAAAACGTCACGTGGGCGTACTTTTCAGTCTCTGCAATCCTCAGTTGGGTCAAACCCCGCTGCGACAGCGCCTCGCCGAGGAGGCCCTCGAACTGTTCCGGCGGAAACGCGACATCTGCAGGCAGGCCTTCCAGGTATTGGGTCATACAGACGAATGCCGAGAGTTCTGGTTGACGACGCTCGAAGCCGGTAAAGTCGGGTTGGCAAAATACCTGGCTGATTTCACGTGCGCGATCTGCCCTGAAGTTGATAAAAATGACGGCGTCCCCGTCCTTGATACCCTGGTAGGGGCCAATGACCGTTGGACTGACAAACTCATCGTTTTCACCCCGCTCATAAGCAGCCAGCAAGGCACTTACAGCGTCATTGGCGCTGAATTCCGCTTCACTGTTGACGAGCATGTTCCAGGCCTTTTCAACCCGTTCCCAGCGTTGATCGCGATCCATCGCGTAATAGCGTCCGCACAGTGTGCCAAATTCTGCAACTTCGATCTCATCCAGGCAGTCCTGCATTTTTAGAATTGAGGCCTCAGCACTGCGCGGCGGCGTATCCCGTCCGTCGAGATAGCCGTGCACGATAATTCTGTGGGCCCCCTGGGCTGCAGCCATGCGCACGGTAGCCAGGAAATGATCCTCGTGGCTGTGCACTCCACCGGGCGAAAGCAGGCCCATGATGTGGACCGTGGAGGACAATTCACGGCTGGCCGTAATCGCTTTGACGAGCGCCGGATTGCTCGCCAGGGTGCCGTCTTTCACCGCGTTGCTGATAAGCGAGAAGTTCTGAAATACAATTCGGCCGGCGCCGATATTCATATGCCCGACCTCTGAATTCCCCATCTGACCGGCAGGAAGTCCTACATGCTCACCGGAGGTTTCTATGCTGGTATGGCTACCGAGTTGGTTCAATTGGTCCCAAACGGGGGTGCTTGCCAGGCTGATGGCATTGTCCGGGGCATCCTCCCGGCAACCCCAGCCATCCAGTATCATCAACACTAGCGGCCTGATGGCCGGGCGGTGTTCCGTGTGCGCTGTTTCGTTGTCTGTCATTGAGCTTCCATGTAAATCGAAAAATTGTCTGTATCACTCTTGCAATTCCGTGCCCGCGCCACAACATGACCTTGCGCACGGTGGCGTAAATTAGCTTTGCGAATGAGTGACTCGAAAACCGGTATTGTAATGAGGGTATTATTTCATAACATCCCCTCAGTCGCAGTTTTAAAGCGGGGCAGATGGAGTCGATTAGTGGATTTCCCACTCCCATGACGCAGAGCATACCTGTTGAATGAGCAGATTCCAGGCCCGCCGATTGATCGCCAGGAGACCAAAAAAGTGGAACAATTAGTCGAATTTGCAGGAAACCATATAGGCTTGGTGGCTGGTTTCACCGCTGTGGTTCTGCTGCTTATCTGGACGGAAATCAGCAGGAAAACAAGGGGGTATACAGAAATTACGCCTTTGCAAGCAGTACAAAAAATCAACCAGGACGAAACTGCCATTGTAGACATATCAACGGCTGCCGATTTTTCAAACGGTCACCTGGCCGGCGCCAAGCATTTCGCCATGTCCCGTTTTAACAAGCCGGATCCGGAGATTGAAAAAATTGCGCAAGGCCCGGTACTGGTTGTGTGCAAAAACGGTAACACCGCTCATCAGGCCGCCACAAAACTGGTCAAGCTGGGTGCAAACGATGTTGCAGTATTAAAGGGCGGTACAACCCGGTGGGCGGCGGATCAATATCCGCTGTCACGCAAGTAAGCGACCAAC
Source organism: Lysobacterales bacterium (assembly GCA_013042835.1). Classification (GTDB taxonomy): domain Bacteria; phylum Pseudomonadota; class Gammaproteobacteria; order Xanthomonadales; family SZUA-36; genus SZUA-36. The sequence continues at coordinate 11,512 of JABDPJ010000040.1, read as the reverse complement.
CGTCTGGTCATTTTGACGGTGTAATGAGATAATTTTCCTTTATCGCTTCATCAATAGATGATCGATTTTTACCACTCAAATCAGAGAGAAACAAGATAATGGCTGAAGAACAGAACCAGGACGTCGCCGCTGAGGAACAGCAACCTCAGGCACAATTTCAACTGCAGAAGTTGTATTTGAAAGATGCGTCGTTCGAACTACCGAACGCACCACAGATTTTTCAGGACGACGGGCAGGTTGAGATCAAATTGAACCTGGCGCAGAAGGTGGAAAACCTGGCCGAGGGAGTCAAGGAAGTGATGCTGACCGTGACGGTTACCGCAACGATTGGTGAGAAAACAGCTTACCTCGCGGAAGCTCAACAGGCGGGAATTTTCGCCATTGCCGGTCTGAACGAACAATCCGAACATGCCGCCATCAACACATTGTGCCCGCATACTCTGTTTCCATATGCCCGCCGGGTGATAACCGACATGGTGGCTGATGGCGGATTCCCGCCCCTGGTGTTGCAGCCGATCAATTTTGACCAGATTTACGCGCAGCGTCTGCAGGAAGCACAGGCGCAGGGTAATGGCGCTGAAAACATGGATGTCCAGGGTAACGCCTGATCCATGTCTGAAGTACCTGTTATTGCAGTGTTGGGGGCCGGTTCCTGGGGGACCGCCCTGGCTTTGCAACTGGACCGGAGCGGTTCCCGCAGCATCTTGTGGGACCGCGATACAGACAATCTTCTGAAGGTTCGTGATACGCGTTACAACCAACGCTATCTGCCGGACATTGATATCCCCGAGTCCATTGTTATAGAAAGCGACCTCGTCGCGGCTGTGAAAGCAGCGGACCATGTACTGCTGGTGACACCGAGCCATGCATTTGCCTCAATTATCCAGACCATTCGGCAAGAGCTGAAGCCCGCGCAGGGTGTGGCCTGGGCCTGCAAAGGTTTTGAGCCCGGCAGTGGCCGCCTGTTGCACCAGGTCGCATCGGAACTGCTACCGGAAAGCACCTCGCTGGCCATCGTGACGGGTCCTTCGTTTGCCAAGGAAGTGGCGATGAACCTGCCTACGGCCGTGACCGTAGCAGGCCCGGACAAACGGTTTGTGAAGGTCATGGCGAATGCACTCCACGGGGGGCGTTTTCGCGCTTATACCGGCACTGACATGGTAGGTGCTGAACTCGGCGGCGCCGTCAAAAATGTGATGGCCGTCGCTACGGGTATCTGTGACGGTATGAAATTGGGTGACAATGCCCGGGCTGCCCTGATTACCCGCGGACTGGCTGAGATGATGCGCCTTGGGGCAGCTTTGAATGCCAGGCCAGAGACCCTCATGGGCCTGGCTGGAGCGGGCGATTTGATCTTGACCTGCACCGGCGACCTGTCGCGCAACCGGCAACTGGGTCTGAGGCTGGGCAGAGGGCAATCACTGCAGCAGGCCGTGAAAGAGATCGGGCAGGTCGTTGAAGGCGTCAACGCCGCTGCCGAAGTACACCGCCTTGCACTCGAGCACGGCATCAATATGCCAATTACAGAGCAGGTAAACGGTATCATTCACAATGGCTGGAACCCTGAGGAAGGCGTAGCCCGCCTGCTTGCAAGGCAGCAAAAAGCCGAACATGGCGAATAGCACCCTGGCGGAAACAACTATCCGCATGGCATTAATCAATCTTGAAAACCAAACCCCAGTTGTCGCCACGCTTCATAAAGCCCTACGGCTACTGTATTGGACAGGTTCAGGCTGCGTGAGTTATCGGCCATGGGCAGGTGCAGGCAGTTAGCGGCACCCATTTCATCGAGGACCGCTGCGGGCAGTCCCCGCGTTTCAGGTCCGAATAACAAACCGTCGTCCGCTTTGAAATCAGCCTGGTGATAGGGTTTTCGCCCGCGTGTGCTGAAAGCCCAGATTCTCATCGCGGAGTGTTCAGTCCTGAATTGTTTCCAACTGACATACTGCGAAACACGGGCCATTTCCGCGTAGTCCAGTCCTGCCCGTTTGAGACGTGAATTGTCGAGTTGGAACCCGAGTGGGCCGACCAGGTGCAAGTTGGCGCCGGTATTGGCGCAAAGACGGATTATGTTGCCGGTGTTGGGCGGGATTTCCGGTTGGTAAAGAATGACGTTCAACATTGTGTCGGCTTTGTCTCGATTTATAAAAGCCCCGCCGGGCATTTTCCGGGCGGGGCAGTCGCTACCATGTTACCTTCAATGTTGATAGAAGCTCCGAAATTTCTTCGCTTGATCAGTCCTGCTTTTCAGCGTGTTTCCTGATCACGATGACTTTGTGATCCCCGCTGTCCTCATGCATTTCATGAAGCTCTTCGATGTCTTTTTCCTCACCGTCTGATCTCCAGACCATTTTATCCGCGCACCGGGTTCCTTCCTCTTCATCGCTGCAGGAAACCTCGATCTCCTTGTGAAGGATGACGTGGTCTGAATTCTCGTGATCGTTACCGCCGACGATAACGACGTTCGTGTCACAGTCCTCTTCATCGTGACAGATCACCTCCACATGTTCCGAGACTGTGTGTTGTCCATGTGTACCTTCGTCAGCAATATTCATTTCAAGCAATTCACCATCCACGTATATCTCGGCCCCGTCAGCGGTACGCAGAACGTCTATTACCTTGCCGCTGTCAGTTTCAATGGTTCGGGCCTCACCGATGGCGAGGTCGCTGATGTCGGTTTCGGTGAGTTCAAAGTCAGTTGTTTTGAGCGCTATGACCATTTTTTCAAGGGTTTCCGCCTGCAAGGGCGTTGTGCTGAGAAAAGTGAAAATCGACAGGGCAATAATGTGTCCCAAAAAGTGTTTCATTAGTGATTCTCCAGTTTTTTTAGATTTTGCGACGAAACGAAAGCCAGTATTTGCAAGGTTTTCGTGACTTCTATACAAGACGTTACAAATAAAAAAAACGTCGCAAACGCGATAACTGCATGAATTAAAATTAATAATTCGGAATTATAGCTGATTAGACCGAAGGCGGAGGCAAATTTGACAGTGCCACTTATCGTCGGTATTGTTGGCGATCTCAGACACAATATCTTGTGTTTATCGAGAGGGGTTGGCACAATAACTTGTGTCTATAATCAAAATAAAACCATATAATTAAGCAGGATTATTCATGAGTAGTGTTCGGGTTGTGGCAATAGGTACTGATATTCAAGCAGTTCCTTTCCAAGAAGCATCCCTTGATATCTGGGATAAAAAATACCGGCTGAAATCAAAAATTGGTGAGTGCATCGATGTAGATATCGATGACACCTACAAACGTGTTGCCCTGGCCATATCGCAGGTGGAAAAAACCAGGGAATTGCGCGAGCAGTGGTATGAATCATTCTTATGGGCATTGCGAAGGGGTGCAATACCTGCCGGAAGAATCACGTCCAATGCGGGAGCTCAAGAGCACAAGCCCGCGACTTCAACCATCAACTGCACGGTTTCAGGTACGATCAATGATTCCATGAACGGCATCCTGGACAAGGTCCATGAAGCCGGCTTGACGCTCAAGGCAGGTTGCGGTATCGGTTACGAGTTTTCGACGTTGCGCCCCAAGGGAGCGTACGTGTCGGGTGCCGGCGCTTATACCTCCGGACCGCTGAGCTTCATGGACATCTACGACAAGATGTGTTTCACCGTTTCTTCCGCAGGCGGCCGCAGAGGCGCCCAGATGGCGACCTTCGATATCGGGCATCCCGACGCCATGGAGTTCATCCGGGCAAAACGGGAAGATGGCCGTTTGCGGCAGTTTAACTGTTCTCTGTTGATCACTGACGAATTTATGCAAGCGGTAGCCGACAACGCCGATTGGGCCCTGGCGTTCCCGATTACTCCCCAGGAAGCCACCGAGCTGGACATCGATGATCCGGACCGGGTGCTGTGGCGGGAGTGGCCACAGGTGGATGAATATGTCACGCGCGAAGACGGCCTGGTTGCATGCAAGGTATACAGGAAGATTCCCGCGCGCCGCTTGTGGGATATGATCATGTCCTCCACCTACGACTTTGCCGAACCGGGCTTCATCATGGTTGATCATATCAACGAAATGAACAACAACTGGTTCTGCGAGAATATCCGCGCTACCAACCCGTGCGGAGAACAGCCGTTACCGCCCTACGGCGCTTGCCTGCTGGGTTCGATTAACCTGACACGTTTTATAGAGCGTCCCTTCACCGACGAGGCGGAATTTAACTGGGATGAATATCGCAAGGTCGTGAAGGTATTCACCCGTATGCTGGATAACGTGGTTGAAATCAATGGCTTGCCGCTGGGCAAACAACGAGATGAAATCGAACGTAAACGCCGGCATGGCATGGGATTCCTGGGGCTGGGCTCGACCCTGACCCTGATGGGCATGAAGTATGGGTCTGAGTCGTCCCTTGAGTTTACCGAGAAAATCGCCCGGGTGATGGCCATCGCGGGCTGGCAGGAATCCCTGGAACTGGCGCGGGAAAAGGGACCGGCGCCCGTCATGCAGGAAGAATATAGGGTGACTGCGGAGATGCTGCGCAAGCGGCCGGAAATGGCCGCAGACGGTTACACCATTGGGGATGCCGTGAGCGGCGCGGTGTTGCACGCCAGGTACAGCCGTTATATGCAGAAAGTCGCTGAATTTGAACCTGAACTGGTAGAAGCGTTGGCGAATGAAGGCGGGCGTTTCACACATCACACGTCAATCGCCCCAACTGGCACGATATCCCTGTCACTTGCCAATAATGCTTCGAACGGTATCGAACCCAGTTTTGCACATCACTACAGCCGAAACGTGATTCGGGAAGGCAAGAAGAGCAAGGAAAAAGTTGAGGTTTTCAGTTACGAATTGCTGGCCTACCGGGAACTGGTGAACGCCGATGCGATGCCGGGAGTAGAGGGTGGTGGCAACGGCCTGCCCAAGCAGTTTATTACTGCGGATGATGTCTCGCCTACCGCGCATGTTGATATCCAGGCGGCGGCTCAGAAATGGATTGATTCATCCATTTCAAAGACAGCCAACGTTCCCACGGATTATCCTTACGAGGATTTCAAGGATATCTATACCTACGCGCACAGCAAGGGTCTGAAAGGCTGTACGACCTTCAGGTTTAATCCGGAAGCATTCCAGGGTGTGCTGGTCAAAGAGGAAGACCTTGCCAATACGACTTACCGTTTTGTGCTGGATGACGGCCAAGTAGTTGAAGTAAAAGGCAATGAAGAGATTGAGTACGATGGCGAGGTACACACTGCAGCCAATCTGTTTGACGCTCTGAAAGAGGGTTATTACGGAAAATTCTAGGTGGAATACAGAAATATGTCGATTAAGATCAATAAAAATATTGTAGGTTACGAAGTAGTCAAGCCGGAGGAAGAGCTCGAGGCTATGAAGGTGGCTGCAGAGGAGCGCGAGGCCCGTTCTTCGGCCAAGGTCATCCGCATGACCGAGAAAATCATGCGGCCGGAGGGCATGGAGGCGCTCGAGGGCTCAACCTATAAAATCAAGACACCGCTGGATGATCACGCCATGTACGTGACCATCAACGATATCGTGCTCAACTCCGGAACTGAGTTTGAGCAACGCAGACCGTTTGAAATCTTCATTAACTCCAAGAATATGGATCACTTTCAGTGGATCGTGGCCCTGACCAGGTTGATGTCGGCCGTATTCCGTAAAGGTGGCGACGTAACGTTTCTGGCGGAAGAGCTGCAGGCTGTATTTGATCCGAAAGGTGGTTATTTCAAGCCGGGTGGCAGGTTCATGCCCTCCATCATCGCGGAAATCGGCGATGTCATAGCCCACCATATGCAAAAAATCGGCTTGATGGAAAAAGAAGAGCTGTCTGAGCAGCAGAAATTGATGCTGGATCAGAAACGCGCCGAGGTTGAAGGCATACAGAAAACCCCGACAGAACCAGTCGGAGAGGAAAACGGTTATCCCGCTTCAGCGACACTTTGCAACAAGTGTAGTACCAAGGCCGTGGTAGTTATGGATAATTGCGCGACCTGCCTGTCTTGTGGTTATTCAAAATGCGGGTAGCCTGTTGCTGACCGGCCATCGTTACGCCCGCACCGTATCCTGTTCATCATCTGTCGGCATTCGCTGCTAGAATGAGGGTATGTTTTTACCTGCGGAACTGATAAAAGCGAAGCGCGAGGGTCAGGAACTCGGCGACGACGCTATCAAGGCGTTCATTAATGGCATCGCCGAAGGACAGGTGTGTGACGCCCAGATTGGCGCCTTTACCATGGCCGTGCATATACGGGGAATGAGCAGGGCCGAAACGGTAGCGCTTACGTTGGCTATGCGTGACAGCGGCCGTTGTCTGGGGTGGCCGGAACTTGACGGCCCGTTTCTGGACAAGCACTCCACCGGCGGGGTCGGTGATCTGGTGAGCCTCGTTATGGCGCCCATGCTGGCAGCCTGCGGCGCCTACATCCCGATGATCTCCGGCCGTGGTCTCGGTCATACCGGCGGTACGCTGGACAAGCTTGAAAGCATCCCGGGCTTCGATGTCGACCCCCCACGGGAGGTATTTGCAAAAGCCGTTCAGGAAACCGGGCTGGCCGTCATTGGCCAGGGTAAAGACCTGGCGCCGGCGGATGGCAGGATTTATGCAGTTCGTGATGTCACGGCAACGGTGGATTCCATTCCATTGATAGTCGCTTCCATTCTTTCCAAGAAACTTGCCGAGGGACTCGATGGACTGGTGCTGGATATCAAGACCGGCAACGGCGCTTTCACACCTGAGCGCAACAGCGCCAGGGACCTGGCGTCCGAACTCAGTGAAGTATCCGATTTGGCAGGCTTGCCCTGCCGTGCTTTGATCACGGACATGAATCAGCCGTTGGCTGGCAGCGCCGGTAATGGCCTTGAAATTGCAGAAGCCATCGAGTTTCTCAAGGGCGGATACCAGCAACCGAGGTTGAAAGAGGTCGTTCTGGCAGTGGCCACCGAGATGTTGCTGCTGGGTGGCCTGGCGAAAAACGCCAGGATCGCTGAGTTCAAATTGAACGCAGTGCTCGAGGCAGGTCTGGCCGCCGAGCACTTTGCCCGCATGGTCAGCATGCAGGGAGGCCCGGCAGATTTGCTCGAGCAACCTGAAAAGTACCTGCAGGCCGCCCCGTATATCAAGCCATTGCCAGCCCCCAGAAAAGGCTATATTCAATTCATGGATACACGGGCGATAGGTATGTGTGTGGTCGGGCTGGGCGGTGGCCGCTGGAATGCGGAGGATACAATTGATCATCGGGTTGGCTTGTCGCAATTCAAACTGGTCGGCGAGCAGGTGGACATGGGTGAACCACTGCTCGTCATCCATGCGGCGGACGAAGCGGCATGGAACGCGGCGGCCGAAGAGCTTCTGAGCGCCATGGCTATTGGCAGAAAAAAAGACAAGTTGCCAGCCGTTTACGAACGGCTTCACTAGTTTCTAGAAGACACACCAATCCCAGTCGGGGGTACGTATGACCGGAACACCACATATCGAAGCCAGCAGGGGAGACTTTGCAGAAACCGTGCTGATGCCTGGCGACCCGCTGCGGGCGCAGGCACTGGCGACCAGGCACCTGGAAGATGTCAGGCAGGTCAATAGTGTTCGTAACATGCTGGGTTTTACCGGCACTTACAAAGGCGAGCGGGTCTCCATTATGGGTTCGGGCATGGGCATGCCATCCATCAGCATCTACGCACATGAATTATTTGATTATTATGCGGTCAAGCAGATAATCCGGGTGGGCACTTGTGGCGGCTTGTTGGCTGATATGCAGGTGGGTGACCTGGTTCTGGCGAGTGCCGCCAGCACGGACTCGGCAATGAATCGGCAACGTTTCGGTGATTGGGATTTTGCAGCCAATGCTGATTTCGGACTATTGCAGCGGGTTCATGAACAAGCGGTTAAAAGGGGGTTAAACATCAGGACCGGCAACGTGTTTGCCTCGGACTGGTTTTATCACCCCGATGAGCTGTTCATTGAAAAGGTTCAGCGAATGGGTGTGCTGGCTTTGGACATGGAGTCGGCTGCCCTATACGCATTGGCGCAACAGCACGGCCGTCGCGCTTTGACTATACTTTCAGTCAGTGATGTGATTCCGACGGGTGAAAGGGCTTCGCACGAAACCCGGCAAAATGCTTTTGGTGAGGTTATCGAAGTGGTATTTGACGCAGTGCTAGAGCCGGAACCCGGTTCATGATCGATTATGACAAAGTCATTGCGGAGCTTTTCCCTCGTGCCCGCGCAGCCAGCGAAAATGCCTATGCACCGTTCAGCGGCGCCCGGGTTGGCGCTAGTGTCGTGGATCAGTCGGGCAACGTATACACGGGTTGCAATGTTGAGAACTCATCCTACGGCCTGACGCAGTGTGCGGAGCGAAACGCCCTTGCAACTGCGATTAGCGCCGGTATGAAACCGGGAGGCGCGCATGTCCTTCTTGTTTACGCTACCGGTTTTGAGGTCCTGGCCCCGTGCGGGGCGTGCCGCCAGGTGATGAGCGAGTTACTGGCGGATGATGCCGTGGTTATTTCCTGTCACAGCGAAACTGAGTTTCGCAGTTGGTCGATGAAGGAGTTGTTACCGAACCCATTTGTTTTAAGCTAAAAAAGGATAAAAATGACGAAGCCCATGAGTTCGCGTCGTAAATTTCTTCAATCCGGCGGTTCCATATTGGGCGCGTCATGGATTGCCATCAATATACCGCTGATACTTTCAGCCAGCCAGAAAGCCGAGGAGAACCGGCAGGCAGGTGCGGCCTTTAAAAATATTACTGCGCGGGAAGCACTGGAGTTCAGCGCCCTGGTCGATCAGATCATTCCCGCAGACGAGGCGCCGGGTGCCACGGAAGTTGGCGTGGTCTATTTTATCGATGCGGCCGTTGGCGGGTTTATGAGCGGCGCGCTACCCATGCTCAGGCAAGGGCTGGAGGACATCCGCTCGAAGGTGACCTCAACTCATCCGCAAGTTGGCGACCTGTCGGAATTATCCTTCGACCAGCAGAGGGAGGTATTTTCCTCAATCGAAGGCACACCATTTTTTGAAACCCTGCTTTTCCTGACGATGTGCGGCATGTTCGGCCTGCCGGAGTATGGCGGTAACCGCGATCACGATGGCTGGAAATTTCTTGGCTTCAATCACCAACATGCCTGGCAGCCGCCTTTTGGACATTACGATGCGGCAGTTCACGGGGCAGCGTCCGGGATAGAGAGCGAAAATGAATGAATCCCGCAGGAAGCCCGGGTACAAAACCCGTGAAGAAGTCGACTTCGTCATTGTCGGCTCGGGAGCAGCCGGTGGTGTGTTGGCCAAGGAACTTTCCGCTAACGGTTTCAGCGTTGTGGTCCTGGAACAGGGTCCATACCGGACAGCCGCTGACTTCAAGCATGATGAAATGGAAATCATGTTCCAGAATGAACTAATGGACCACCCCGGGTGGAGTGACCCGCAGACCTTTCGTCAGTCTGAGTCGGATACCGCTACCGCCCCGCAAGGCGGTCCTCCTCCCGCCCTGTATGCAAGGGGCGTAGGGGGTAGCAGCGTTCATTTCACTGCCAATTACTGGCGCTTCCACCAGAGCGACTTCAAGGAACGCAGCCTGCTGGGCCCAATGGAGGGGACGGGCTTTGCAGATTGGCCAATCAGTTACGCAGAATTGGAGCCCTATTACACCAAGGTTGAATGGGAATGCGGCGTTTCCGGTCAGCCCGGGCCGTTTGAAGCACCGCGCTCGAAACCCTATCCGTTACCACCCCTGCCGGTCAAATCTTCCGGGGTTTTGTTTGAGCAGGGCGCACGGGCGGTCGGTTTACATCCCCAGCCAGCGCCCATGGCAATACTTTCGAAGCCATACAAAGGCCGTCCCGCATGCGTGCACTGTGGGTTTTGCATGGGGTTCGGTTGCGAGATGAATGCCAAATCGTCGACACTGGCATCCATGATACCGTTGGCGGAAGCGACCGGGCGCTGTGAGATTCGTCCGCTGTCGACCGTATACAAAATCCGAACCAATGATGCGGGGCGGGTGACCGAGGTTGCGTATCTCGACGCTTCGGGACGGGAGCAGGCACAGAAAGCGAAGGCGGTCATCCTTTCGGCCAACGGTGCGGAGACACCGAGGCTGTTGCTGATGTCGGCGTCCGGCAGGTTCCCGGACGGCCTGGCGAACTCGTCCGGTGTGGTCGGAAAATACCTGATGGGAAATGGCCACTCCGTCACCCAGGCTGCTTTTGAGCAACCCTTGAATGAGTTCAAGAGCGTACAGGTAACGCGCATCGTGCATGATTTTTATGAACATGATCCGGCCCGCGGTTTTTATGGCGGCGGCGGACTGGATGCAAGACCATTCCTGGATTCCACACCGATCATGTTTGCATTAGCAGGTCTGCCGCCGGGCGCTCCGCGGTGGGGAGCTGATTTCAAGAAGATGTTACGCCATTACTTTACCCGCAAAATGTCAGTTCTGGGCAGTACCACCTCTGTACCCCTGGCGCGCAATAACATCACGCTGGACCCAACGCTGAAGGACGCAAAAGGCAGACCGGCAATACGCATGACTTATATGGATCACGAGGATGACCTTGCCATGGCGACGTTTTTACAGGATCGGGCGGTGGAGATACTCAAAGCGGCCGGGGCGGCTGAAATCTGGCGGGATCCGGTGGAGGGTGGAACCGTCCACGCACACCTGCTCGGAACCTGCCGTATGGGTGATGACCCGGAGACCTCGGTGGTTGACAGGTATCACCGCTCACATGATATCGCCAACCTGTTTATCTGCGACGGCTCCAGCTTCGTCAGTTCAGGCCGGGGGCAGCCCACGATGACCATCCAGGCGCTGGCGTTCAGGGCGGCAGACCACATCACGCGTTTTGCAAGGGCAGGCGAAATTTGATTTACCATTATGGGAGAAAAATGAAATGAGACTTGTGTTGATAACAACTTTTTTGTCCACTTTCCTGTTGAGCCAGGCTGCGGTTGCGGGTGATTTGGAAGTAGAACACTATGCTGTGCGCGATGATATGCAGTTGCCGTTTTCCGAAGCGGTGCGCGTTGGCCATATGCTCTATCTGTCCGGTCAGCTCGGTTATGATCCGGTAACGGCCAAACTGGTTGAAGGTGGTATCGCCGCAGAGACCCGGCAAACACTGGAGAGAATCAAGGCTGCCCTGGAGAAACACGGCTCATCGATGCCGGAAGTAGTGAAGTGCACTGTATTCCTGGCGGATATCAAGGAATGGGCGGCTATGAATGAGGTTTACATCACCTACTTTCCAACTAACCCACCCGCCCGGAGTGCCCTGGGCAGCAGCGGTTTGGCGCTGGACGCGCGGGTTGAAATCGAATGCATGGCCACCGTTAAATGATCCGCTTGACCAAGCGGTTCTTTTTTTTGAACAGGGCGTCCCTCGGCGCCCTTTTTTTTGCTACATTTGTTTTCGCGGCGGCCCATTGATCCGAAGATAACGCGCGGCGACAGGAGCACAGAATGAACTTAAAACTACTGGCAGGGTTATTGGTTTTCGTGGTGTCGGTTCAGCCGGATTCGCTCAGGGCGAACGC
>JABDPJ010000032.1 GCA_013042835.1 Lysobacterales bacterium | reverse complement strand
TGATGAAGGCGGCGTCCTGACCGAAGCCGTAAGACGACGTCCATATCAGGTCGTCCTGTTCGACGAGGTTGAGAAAGCGCATCCTGATCTGTTCAACACCTTGTTGCAGGTCCTCGATGACGGCCGTCTGACCGATGGCCATGGGCGTACCGTTGATTTCCGCAACACGGTTATTGTCATGACTTCGAATCTCGGTTCGGCCCGCATCCAGGATATTGCAGGCGAGGGTTACGATGCTATGAAAGCTGCGGTAATGGAGGTTGTAGGACACCACTTCCGGCCCGAGTTCATCAACCGCGTGGATGACCTGGTGGTATTCCACCCGCTCGACCAGGCGCAGATTCGCCTGATCGCGGATATCCAACTGGGCCTGCTGAGAAAACGCCTCGAGACGTCCGGCCTGGCAATGGAAATTTCCGATGCAGCACTCGATCTGCTGGCCGCAGCCGGTTTCGATCCCGTTTACGGTGCGCGCCCCCTGAAACGCGCTATTCAACAGAAAATCGAAAACCCGCTCGCACAGCGAATCCTGGCCGGTGAATTCACCTCGGGCGATACCGTCAATATCGACGCCGAAGACGGCGAACTGGGCTTTACAAAATAGGGCCGAAGCCCAAGCTGGCAACATGCACCGTCATCCCCGCGCAGGTGGGGATGACGGTGCGGGTGCGGGGATCTCTAAAATGTCAAGACCGAACCTGCCCCGAGCCCCTGACGACCCACTTGTAACTGGTCAGTTCCGGCAGGGCCATTGGTCCCCGTGCGTGGAGTTTCTGGGTGCTGATACCAATCTCGGCGCCCATTCCAAACTGCCCGCCATCGGTGAAGGCAGTCGAAGTATTGGCATAGACGGCGGCCGCATCAACGTGATTAAGAAACGTCTCAATGGTCTCAGCGTTTTCGGCAACGATGGCTTCCGAGTGTTTTGAGCTGTAGCGGTGGATATGATCGAGGGCCTCCGGCAGGCCGACAACAGTCTTTACCGACATTTTCATCGACAGGAATTCCGTGCCGAAATGCGCTTCCGAGGCAGGTTGCAGGTTTCCGGCGTAGTCTCCTTCAAGTGCATGGAAAGACTCGCTGTCCGCGAACACTTCGACCTTGTATTCCTCACCCATGATTTGCATCAGCCCGGGTAGTTCCGGTAACAGGTCGCGGTGCAAAATCAACGTATCGAGGGCGTTGCAGACGCTGGGGCGACGGACCTTGGCATTGGTGATGATGGACTTCGCCATGGCCAGGTCCGCGCTGGCATCGACATAGGTGTGCACGATGCCGGCGCCGGTTTCAATAACGGGTATACGCGCGTTGTCCCGCACAAAGTCAATCAAGCCCCTGGAGCCCCGCGGTATGGCCAGGTCAATGGTTTCGGTCGCCTGCAGGATGCTGGCGAGATACTGGCGTTGCGGCGGAGCCAGGAAAACAACGGCCGGATTGATACCGTGCTCTGCCAGGATCTCGTGCGTTATTCCGACCACCACGCGGTTGGTGTCGTGGGCATCGCTGCTGCCCTTGAGCACACAGGCATTGAGCGTTTTGAGGCATAGCGCGAACACGTCGAAAGTGACGTTCGGCCGCGATTCGAAAATAACCGCGATGACGCCCATCGGCACGCGCACCTTGCTCAGTTCCAGGCCATTTTCCAGACCCCTTTGTTCGAGAACTTCGCCGACGGGTGACGGGAGTGCCGCGACGCAACGCAGGTCGTGGGCAATATCGGCCAGGCGCTCGGAGTTGAGCAGCAGGCGGTCGTATTTCGGGTCTGTCTCCGGCATTCGCGACAGGTCGCTGAGGTTGGCCTGCAGGATGTTGGCCTCCTCTGCCATTGTCCGGTCCGCCAGTGCTTCCAGCACCAGGCGTATTTTTGCATCATCGCAGCCGGCCAATTCGCGCGAAGCTTCGCGCGCCTTCGCCAATCCCTGTTCCAGGTAGTGTTGCTGGTCGCTCATATGAACCTAATCCATCAAATATAGATAATCGTAGTGAACCAGTGGCCTTTGTCCGCGCTGACCGATCAGCCTGGCCGCCTCTTCATGGTCATAGCCAGCCTGGCCACAAGCGAGGACATTTCCCTGCACGTCGAGAATACGAACCACGTCGCCACGGTCGAAATAACCATCCACCGCGACAATGCCGACCGGCAATAAACTGGCCAGGCGGTTCCTGTCCAGCAGCGCCTCTGCCGCACCTTCATTGACCGTGATGGCCCCGGTCGCGTGACCGTCCGCGCTGGCCAGCCATTTCTTTGCCGGTGAAGTATTGCCCGTGACCGGAAAGCGTGTCCCGGTGGCGCGGTTATCGAGAATTTTTGCCATCACCCCGGGGTCCGTGCCGTCGGCAATAACGACCTCGGTTCCAAGCCTGGCCACTTTTCGTGCGACCGACAGCTTGTTATGCATGCCACCGCGGCCCAGTGCCGAGGCGCCGCGGGAAACGATGTCATCGACCTTGTACCGGTCTTCGTCCCAGCGCTCGATACAGCGTGTTCCGGCATTCTCCGGGTCACCGTCGTAAACACCCGGCACCGTGCTCAGCAGGCACAGCAGTTCAGCGTTGACCATGCCGGCCAGCAGGCCGGCGAGTTCATCGTTGTCAGTAAACATCAGCTCGGTGACGGCTACCACGTCGTTCTCGTTGATCACGGGAACGATACCGGCGGACAGCAGTGCTTCTATGCAGCCGCGCATGTTCAGGTAATGGCGGCGTGTCTGGAAGTCGCTCTTGGTGGCCAGCACCTGCGCAATCGTCATGTCCCGGCGTTGAAACAACTCGCGGTAGGTTTCCATCAGGCGCACCTGGCCGGTCGCTGCCAGCACCTGCTTGCGCGCCACGGGGTCTGAGATTCGCCGCAGTTGGTCACCGGCAAGACCGCTGCCTGCGGCAACGGCGCCCGATGAAACCAGTAACACCTGCCAACCAGCGCGATGGAGATCAACGATCTGCTCTACCAGGTTTGACAGGACAGTCCTGTTCAGCGCGCCTTCCAGGTCACAGAGGACCTGGCTGCCGATCTTGATGACGATCCGTTTGTCCATCGAAATACCCGCAGCCCGGCTCAGAGTCCAAGCTCTGCCTTGCCCTGCTGGTAAACGATATCAACGGGAATGCTGAGCGAATCCAGGCGGTTCAGGTCGGCTTGCAGCTGATCGCTGACATTGCCCATTTCCGCCACGAAATCGGCGACGGCGTCGTAATCGCCATTACCCTGCAGAACCAGTATGTCATTGCCGAGATTCTTGATCGCCAGTTCAAACGCCTCGACATTGACACGATAAGTACCGGTCTCCGGGTCGCGCGTGAATGCGCCGGCGTCACTGAAATAGTTAAAACGGATCATGTTGGCGCGGCCGTGGGCGCTGCTGGCGCCGAAACGCACCGAGCGGAAGATACCGGCAAGGAAGGTCACGTAATTGTCCATCAGCTCGCCTTCGGTTATCTCACCCATTTCGCGCAACTTCTGAACCATGTATAAACCCAGGATATCGGCCTTGCCTTCCTCGAGTGCCGATGAGTGCTCCTTGAGCGCCTGGCGAACGGTGCCCGCGCCATCCAGCGTGTTTTTGATTCCCAGTCCGTGGGCCACTTCGTGAAACATGGTATTGCTGAAGAACGCGTCGAAGGTAATGTACTGGCGCTGGTCTTCGGCAATGAGTGCATTGGCGATCGGCATCAGTATCTGGTTGAACTTGGCCAGCATGGAATTCTTGAGCTGCAGGCGGCGGGTGCCCTTGGCCAGTTGTACTTCCTCGTCGTTGGGCAGGTTGATGGCGATGGTCTTTGCGCCGGAATTGCAGTCACCCGCGCAGTAGGCAAGATCATAGGCGTTCAGGTCGGCATCCGAACCCGGCATCTCCGCCTTGTAAGCGTCATCGACCGGCAAGCCCTGCTGCAGCTGTGGCATATACTTGGCAAAACGGGCCAGGCGCTCGCTCCAGACCTGGTCCTTGATCAGCACAAAGGTCTCGAATGCGGCGCGATAGCCAAACAGTGCGTCCTGGTAGGTTTCAATGGGTCCGATGACCAGCTCGATGGGGTTGTCTTTCATGTCCATCCAGGCCATGTCGGAGAGTTGGTAGTCATCGGTTTTCAAAGCTTCAGCGCGCAATATCAGGTAGGCGGCAAATTCCTTGTCCTCCGCCAGCACAGCTGCGCGTACGAGCAGGCGGGCGATTTCGTTGATTTGCGACTCGAAGGCTTCGCTATAGGGCACCAGGGTCAGGCCGCCGGAAGCATCCCGCTGAACGAGCGAGTAAAGCCCGTCCTTGCCTTCCTGTTGCCATTCTTCAAATTCCGAGCGGGTCATGTCTTCAGGATAGAAGCGGGCGCCGGGCGGGCGCGGCCCGTAACTTTCAATAAAGGGCTGGTCGCCTGCGAGGCGGTCCCAGGGGCCGTAATTGTAAAAGGCAAACTGCTTTGCCTTGGGATCTTCGATGCTGTTGAGCAACTCGTCCTTGTCGCCCCATACCTGTTGCCAGAAAATATCGTCGGTGATTTTTCCGGCTTCAATCAACAGGCCAATCATTTCTCTTTGATTGTCGGTCAGATGACTGAGATCGGCGGTCAGGCCGACATCTGCATAGATATCAAAGCGGGACGGTTCTTCAGCTGCGGCCGGCGCCTCTACCATCGGTTCCATCGGCATCTGCTCGACGGATTGTGACATATCGGCCTGCTGGTCTTTTTCGCAGCCCGCCAACAGGCCTGCAAGCAGGATTGCAGAAACAATAAACTTGGTTTTCATGAGCGTCTCTTGCTGTGTTGAATTCGGGCAGTCACTATACCAAACCATGCCGTGTTTTTGTGCTATCGGCTCGAATAACCGCTGATAAAGCGAAGCTCGCAATCGGTCTTGCTGAGTACAGCCATGGACGGTGCTATTGACCTTGGCATGAAGGAACCCAACGTTATACGAGGCCGCACATAGAAGGGCGCCGCTTCAGCGTTTATAATTGCCGGCCGCGTGCCGTACCGGACGGCGACCGGCGGGTTTTTCAAGGACAGGAGAGTTTTGCAGTGCCGATTTACGAATACCGTTGTGAGTCCTGCGACCACAGGTTGGAAAAATTGCAAAAAATGAGCGAAGGTGATCTTGTGGATTGCCCGGAATGCGAACGTCCGGAGCTGAAGCGCCTGGTCTCCGCCGCCGCTTTTCGACTCAAAGGCAGTGGCTGGTATGAAACCGACTTCAAGAAGGACAACAAGCGTAACCTGGCAGATTCATCCGGCAAGGACAGCGGCGCGAGCACAACTGCAGGGAAAAGTCCGGCAGGCGACAGCAAGAAAGCAGCTTCAAAGCCTGCGGCAAAAACAGCGACCAAGGAATAAAGACAATGCGTAGTCATCAATGTGGTGAAATCAATGAGACACTCGACGGGCAAGCGGTCACTTTATGTGGCTGGGTGGATCGCAGAAGGGATCTTGGCGGCCTGATATTTTTAGGCCTGAGGGACAACGCCGGCATCGTGCAGGTGGTCATCGAACCGGACAGCGACGCTTTTGCCGACGCCGAGCGCCTGCGTAATGAATATTGTGTGCGCATCAAAGGCACGGTGCGCATGCGCCCGGAGAGCCAATGGAACGAGTCAATGGCGACCGGCAAAATTGAGCTGGTGGCCGATGAGGTCGAGTTACTGAACGCCTCGGCGCCGCTTCCGCTGCTGATGACGGACGAGGATGGCGAGGAAGTGCGATTGCGCTACCGGTACCTGGATCTGCGCCGGCCACGCATGCAGCACAATATGCGTATCCGCTCGAAACTCAACCAGGCCATCCACAAGCACCTTGATGGCAACGGGTTTTCAGAGTTCGAGACGCCTATCCTGACCAAGGCAACCCCGGAGGGGGCAAGGGATTACCTGGTTCCGAGCCGGGTGCACGCCGGGCAGTTCTACGCACTGCCGCAGTCACCGCAGTTGTTCAAACAATTGCTGATGATGGCCGGCATGGACCGTTATTACCAGATCGCCCGCTGTTTCCGTGATGAAGACCTGCGCGCCGACCGCCAGCCTGAATTCACCCAGCTGGATATGGAGTTGTCGTTTGTCGAGGAAGCTGATGTGCAGGCAGCCGCTGAAGGCATGCTGCGTGCGGTCTTCGATGATGTGCTGGGGGTTGAGTTGCCCGAGCCATTCCCGCGCATGAGTTGGCGCGTCGCCATGGAAGAATTCGGCTCTGATAAACCGGATTTGCGCTATCCGATGCGTCTGCACAGCGTGGATGAGCATGTCAGCCACGTCGATTTCCGGGTGTTTTCGGGTCCGGCGAATACGGATGGGCAGCGGGTTGCGGCCCTGCGCGTACCCGGTGGCGCCACATTCTCCCGTAAGCAGATCGATGAGTACACGGCGCTGGTGGCGCGTTACGGCTCCCGCGGCCTGGCATGGATCAAGGTCAACGACGCGAGCGCCGGCCTGGCCGGCCTGCAGTCGCCCATCGCCAAATTCCTGGATGACCAGGCGTGGAACGGTATCGCCGCCGCGACCGGGGTCGAAACCGGCGACCTGTTGTTCTTTGGCGCCGGTGAGTGGCTGCA
>JABDPJ010000031.1 GCA_013042835.1 Lysobacterales bacterium | reverse complement strand
CATATTTCCGGATGAGGGGGTCAGCCGGTACTTTCCAGGTATCGGTGATCCGGCGAATCTGGCCTAATGTCAATTGACGCTTCCGGTTCAAGATTTCAGACGCGCGCGGGCGTGACTTTAATAACCTCGCAAATTCGGCCTGGTCCAGTACTAAAAAGTCCATGACATTTTTAATAAACTCGACTGGGTCGGGGGCATCGATTGGAAAGTTACTTTCTTCATATGCCTGGACAAGAGTAACGAGTATGTCGAGCTCATCGCCTTCGGGCGTTCCCGGTTTCGCATCCATCAGCGCATCAACACGGGCAAGTGATTCGAGATAATCAGTCTCAGAATGTATCGGTTTGATGTTCATTATATTGCTTCCGCGTCAATAGCATCGTACTGCTTGTGAATGACCAGGATTAATCAGGATCGTCGCTGCCCGACCGCATCTCCGCACGCCGCATTGGCATCTGGTCGATCAGACCAAACGTGGCTTCGAGATCCAGGTCGATTGAGCGTGATTTAACGGTGCCGTCCTTACCAATCAGGCGCACGGCCGTTTCAGCCGGCATCGGTGTGAAGTAACTATCCATCAGCGCTTCGCGCAGCTGATCATCCAGTTTGCCGTCGTAATTGGTATCCAGCGTACTTTCGCCCAGCACGAACCAGGCAATATCCCGCGCTTCAATCTCCGCCTTGAAATCATCCAGGTTTTGCAACGCATTGGAAATGTATGGTTCACGCGCAAAAATCAGGACCACGCGGTACTTCCAGCGAAGGTCTTGCAGGCCGGCCAGCTCGTCTTCCGCTGCCTGGGCGTTGAAATTTACCGTCATCATGCAGGCCAATAGAATTGCGGCATATTTCATTTACCTTCCAACCCTGGCGGATTACATTTCAGGATGATATCAGCTGAGACACTTCTTCGACGCTGCGCAGTTCTGCAAAATAAATCTGCTCTATTTCGTCGTGCAATTCGTCATTTTCCGTTATGTTTTCGAGAATATTACTATAGGTATTGGCTGCCAGCTGCTCAGTGGCCAGCGACTCCTCGAGCATCTCTTTATAGTTGGTTGTGTGGCGTATCGGCGCTGCATCCCGCACCGTGACAGCCTCTCCGCCCAGTTGATTGATAGCATTGCGCACCGTGTTTCCATGCACAAATGATTCACTGGCCTCGGTCTCGAAATAAGGTTTCAGGTGAAGACGGTGAATGCCACGAACATAGGTGGCATAGTGTGCATACATCACCTCGGCGCGCATTTCGAGACCCAGGGCGCGATTGAGTTGGCTGATGAGTTGCTCGTCATTGGTCTGATCTGACATGGTTTTCTCCGGAAAATTTGAGTGATTCGTCGATTGAATCTGGATGGTTCGCCCCGGATGGCCGGGAATATGAAGCATAGAAGTTATATTGCCATAGACGCGCATGCATTGGGAATGAAAGAGTCACGCAGGGCGGGAACATGTTCTTAACTTCAGATGAGAATGAAATAGCTCAAAGTCCTTATCTGAGTGAAGCAGCGGCAGGTTCTTTTCGATACAAAAGGTGGCGATGAGCACGTCAATGGTTTTGCGTACGGTGACGCCCCTTTTGCGTAGTAAGCGAAAATTGTCTGCACTCTTTATTGCTATTTTCTGGCCCCCGAGGGTGAATACCGTAAGTGACGTCAGCAATTCACGCGCGGTTTTGTAGTCCTTGTCTTTCTTAAAACCCTGTAACACTTCAATAAGCACCAGATCACCGATCGCGATGGGCTCCCTCCCCAACAGGCTGTCGAGGTAGTCTGTTTCAGCAGACTGCCTGCCATTGAAGTAATCAACCCAAACGCTGGAATCGACGAAGATCAATTGTCAGACCGTAACTCGTCGAGATCACCCTGCCAGGACAACTTGCCTCTGAACTGCCTGATTTGTTCCTGCTGTTTTAGTTTTATCAACGTCTTCAGACCGAGCTCCACGGCCTCTCGCTTGGTTTTTAAGCCAGTCAGTTTCAGGGCGCTCGCCATTAGCTCATCATCAATCACGATATTGGTTCTCACAACGGTATCCTATGTGTATAAAAATGATTATTTATACACATTTAAGCGAGTTCAGACGGCCGGGTCAAGGACTGATGCAAATATCATGCTCAGAGTCTCCATGATGCCCCGGTCAATTGATATGGGCATTTGGCGCATGAAGTTGTGGGAGAAAATCGTGGAAGCTGACCAATTGATACTGGTGTCTCGTTTCTATCGTTATGGGTGTATTGATTCTATCCCATTGTATTTATTGAATTATTAATGGAATAATCGCCGTTTATACTGTATACTTATACAGTATTCAAAAGCAGCGAACAACCCAATGCCAAACACACCAAAAACCGCACCAAACCACCATCCCGTCGCCGGCTACTACCCTGCCCCCAAACGCGTCACCGAGCTCAACGAGCTGGCAGACAACATCACCGAGCTGGTCGCCCACCTCGATGCCGGCACCTTCCGGTTGCTGCAGCTGATCTGCGAGTTTGATGAGAACGAAGGCTGGGAAGGCCCCGGCATCCGCTCCTGTGCGCACTGGCTGAACTGGAAGTGCGGCATGAGTCTTGGCTCCGCCCGCGAGAGGGTGCGGGTAGCGCGCGCCCTGCCGGAGTTACCGTTGATCAGCACGGCCTTTCGCAAGGGGAAAGTCAGTTATTCCAAAGTACGGGCCATGACGCGCGTAGCGACACCCGAAAATGAGGCGGCATTGTTACAGGTGGCGCTGCATGGCACCGCCAGCCATGTCGAAACCCAGGTGCGTTTGTACCGTAAGGTCAAGCGTATTGAAGCGCTCGAGGAAGAGAACCTGCGCCATGGCCACCGCGAGCTAAGCTGGCATATTGATGATGACGGGTATTGGGTATTCAAGGGCCGTTTTACGGCTGAGCAAGGCGCCATGTTGCAAAAGGCGCTGGAGGCGGCTGGTGACCAGTTGTTTGAGGAACAGCAAGACATCCCTGCCGTTGTCGCCGCTGAAATCGACGAAAACATTCCGCTGGATAGCACTACGCCGGAACCCGTTTCACAAAAGCGCGCCGACGCACTGGCGCGGGTGGTCGAAGGGTTCCTGGCCGGTGCCGGTCCAGGTGGTGACGGCACTGGTAATGGCCAGACCGGTGGCGATAAATACATGATCAATATCCACACCGAATTCGAGACGCTGAAAGCAGATGGCGACGGCGCCGAAGCCGGGATCGAAGACCGTGGCCACGTTCCCGCGGAAACGTGCCACCGCCTCGCCTGTGACTGCGCAAAGGTTCACTGGCACGAGGATCACCGCGGCGAACCGCTCAGTGTCGGCCGCAAAACACGCTCTATTCCGCCGGCTATCCGGCGGGCATTGAAACGCCGCGACCAGGGTTGCCGCTTTCCCGGCTGCACCTGCACACGCTTTGTGGATGCGCACCATATTCAACACTGGGCGGATGGTGGCGAGACCTGTATGGATAACCTGGTTTTGTTGTGCCGCACACATCACCGGCTGGTGCATGAGGCGGGTTACGGTCTTCGGTTTGATGTAAGCGAAGGTGCTGTTTTCAATATGCCCAATGGCGAGGTCATACCGCAGGCACCTGAAACACGTTCCCGCGGGAACGTTTTTGCGCTGACATCCGTTAATCAGAAGAACGGTTTGAACATAACCCCTGAAACGTCAGTGCCGCTATGGCATGGCGAGCATATGGATAAGCAGGAGGCGGTTGATATGTTGTTACAGTGTGATCACCCCGGATAAATTCATGCTTTATATCGGTTTTCTCAAAAGGCAGGGCAAAAGGCGGGGTGCGCGATTTCTCCAGCACGATTAATGATTCCAGCCATCAAAGCTTGTAATTTTCGCAGCTTTAATGTAAGATATTGATCTTGCTATTTTTTCTTTCCCCACTAATACCTTAAGGAGATAGACTATTACTCTTTCCCTTGGCGACCCTATTCACCATCCCCAACATGGCATCGGTACAGTGCAATCCATCCGCAAAAGGAGTTTTTCAGGACCTAAAGGTTCCAAATTCGCGAAATTGTTTTTCCCCCGCGAGGGACTTAGCATGATGGTCCGTGAAAGCGAACTTGCTGATGTTATTCGAAAACCTATTGAGAAATCAGTGGCCCAAGAGGTGCTGGCACATATCAGCGAGTGGAATGGATCCACAAGTGAAGTATGGAAAACGCGGGCTAATGTGCAACAACGCAAACTCGAAAATGGCGACCCATTTGCTCTGGCTGAAGTTTATAAAGCCATGGTTGTGCGCAAAGAAGCCGGTACTCTCAGTGGTGCAGATCGCAAACACCTGAGCCAGTCGGAGCAATGTCTCTCAGAGGAACTGGCAGCGGCACTTAACAAGCCTATGGGTAAAATCTGCACGCAGATGGAAAGTGCTGCTCTGAATTGAACAGTCAGACTCGCTGGCTTTTTAGTTTTCGATCATACCCAACCCGTCAGTGGTTGCCCCGGCATCGGCCCGACATGCTGTTAGATGGGTCTTAATTCCAACCACCAGGCGTCGTGGGTGAGCCAGGATTTTGTCAATTGCTGGGGTCAGCAATTGCTGGGGTCAGAGTAAAATACCGGGGTAAACACTCTGGCATTTATTCTGACCCTGTCACTTTCTGACCCCGTCACTTTTTGACCCTGTTACTATCTAGTTATCCTCTTCGACATGAGGGTACGGGAAGCGGATGTGGCCGAAACGGATCACCAGCACGGTAATGGCAAGCAACAGGGCTGCTCCGGATACGCCCAGCACACGCCAGGTTTCCATGTCTTTCATGTCCAGGATCAGGTATCGGGCCAGGGCCACGATGGAAATATACAGCGGCATCCTGACCGGCAGTTTGCCCGATTCCAGGTAGATGGAAACCATTGCCAGCACTTCCAGGTAAATGAACAACAACAGCAGATCCGCCAGGGTCACGGTCTGTGCTTCGACCATGACACCGATTTCGATGCCGACTGCAACGATGGTGGAAACGCCAATGATCAACAGGCCGATATCCTGTACCACGATCAGGGCAATATGACCGATTCGATTGATTTTGTTCATGATTTTCACTGCCAGTTAAAAAATTTCCATATGCATGCGAAAATCGGTGACGCGGGGTCAGACCGATGTCGTTCCAAGCATACACATCGCCACGCCGGGAGTACTGACTCAGGTCAACGTTTGCCCTTTCTTGAGAGTAGCCAGGCCGGGGTTGGGGTCTGTTTTATCCGTTCCCTCTTTATTCAGGCCACCAATGCGCGGCGGCTGAATATAAACAGGATCAGGACCATCAGCGTCAGCGCCCAGACCATGATGTAGATGAGCATGGCGCGCCGGGCCTTGGTCTTTTCGACCCAGGTTCTCGGCCGGATGTCCCTGATCAGGAATACCAGCTTGCAGGCCAGGTTGACGCATACCAGGTTGATGACCAGCAGCAGGCCGGCGCCGAAGGCGAGGTCGAAATCGGCACGGCCCAGCATCAGGCCGAGCGTGACCGCGGGCGGCAGCAAGGCGACGGCCACCATCACACCGACCAGCACGCTCGATAAGCCGGTCGTCATGGATAACGCGGCGGCAGCGCCCGAGGCCAGCGCGAGGGCCACGGAATCCAGCCCGACCTCGGTGCGTGAAAGGATTTCCGGGCTATAAATTTCCATTGGCCAGAGCAGCCCGACAGCAACCGACAGGACCACCGCGAAGCCGATTCCCACTACCGTGGTCAGGGCGGATTTACGCATCAGCGCGAGATCGCCGAGTGCGGTGCCGAGCCCAAATGCCAGGTTGGGTCCCAGCAGCGGTGCGATCACCATGGCGCCGATGACCACGGCGACGTTGTTTTCGATCAGCCCGATTGTCGCCACGACGGTGGAGAGAAAGACCAGCACCATGAAGTTCAGATCCAGCCGGGAGTTCTTTTCGACACCCAGGTAGAGCGCTTCACGCACGGCGACCGCCGAGTCCTCATCCTCCTGCTGCTCTTCCGAGGCTTTTGGCAGCGTTATCTCGACCGGCAGAACGACGATCCTGGCATTGGGCTGCGAGCCGAGGATGCTCTGCAGGGCATCCAGC
>JABDPJ010000030.1 GCA_013042835.1 Lysobacterales bacterium | reverse complement strand
GTACGAATCTGGGACAAGGGCAGGAACAGGGAAAAGACCATTCACCGTTCCAAGGCGGTCGGCGAGCCACCACTGATGCTGGCCATATCCGTGCACAGCGCCATCAACCAGGCCATTGCCAGCAAGTCAGGCGGTCATAGGTTGCCTGCACTCGATACGCCAGCTACCCCAGAAGCCATTCTCAATTGCCTGGCGTCACAAGGTTTGGAATAAGGCTGTCAGCGGTCGTTCCGAACCGCTGCTCAAGGCATGCATTTGCCGTTGCGGATTCTTTGCAACTCAGTCCTGGGCGAGTCCGAAGATCACACTGTTGACCAGTGCCACCAGGAATGAAAACAGCAGTGCCCACCAGAATCCGGCAATCTGAAAGCCATCGATCAGTGCATCGGCGGCAAACAGGACCACCACGTTGATCACCAGTAAGAACAGGCCGAAGGTGATGATCGTCAGCGGGATGGTCACCAGGATCAATAACGGTTTCAGGGTGACGTTAAGCAATGCCATGACAACAGCCACGATCAATGCCGTAACGAAGGAATCCACACCAACGCCCGGAAGCATGTAACTGACCGCGAAAATGCTGATCGTATTGATCAGCAGGTATCCCAGTAAACCTACATCGCCCTTCTTCGTTCCCATCTTCTTACCTCGTCATACGGCTGTTAAAAAATTCAATCCTGTCCACGACTATTGGTGTGGAGTTGATCTTAAACCTCCGGCCTCATGTGCGGAAACAACAATACGTCACGGATCGACGCAGAATCGGTAAACAGCATGACCAACCGGTCGATACCGATGCCCTCACCCGCCGTTGGCGGCATGCCGTATTCCAGGGCGCGGATATAGTCTGCATCGTAATGCATGGCCTCGAGGTCACCGGCATCCTTTTGTGACACCTGCTCCTGGAAGCGCGCAGCCTGGTCTTCCGGATCGTTCAATTCCGAGAAGCCGTTGGCAATCTCACGTCCCGCAATGAACAACTCGAAGCGGTCGGTGACCAGCGGGTTCGCATCGTTGCGGCGCGACAGCGGTGACACTTCGGTCGGATAAGCCGTGATAAATGTCGGATTGGTCAAATTTGCCTCGACCGTTGCATCGAATAACTGGATCAACAGCTTGCCCTCGCCCCAGCTGTCCTCCATGTGAATTTCACGTTCGGCACAGGCCTGCCTGAGCGTCTCCATGTCCCACAGGTCGGCGTCTGCCAGTTCCGGGTTGAACTTGCGCACCGCGTCTTCCACGCTGATACGTTCAAACGGCGAGCCGTAGTCAATTTCCTGTCCTTCAAATTCCACGGTGGTGGTGCCACAGACCGTTTCCGCCAAATCGCGCAACATGGTTTCGGTGAGATCCATCAGGTCGTTGTAGTTGGCATACGCCCAGTAGAATTCAAGCATGGTGAATTCAGGGTTATGGCGCGTGGACACGCCTTCGTTACGGAAGTTGCGGTTGATCTCGTAGACGCGGTCCAGGCCACCGACCGTCAGGCGCTTCAGATACAGCTCCGGCGCGACCCGCAGGTACATCGCCAGGTCCAGTGCATTATGGTGGGTAATGAACGGCCGCGCTGTCGCACCGCCCGGTATCGGGTGCATCATGGGTGTTTCAACTTCTAGGAATTCGCGCCCGGGGGCTTCCATGAAATCGCGAATGAAGCGAATGATTTTTGAGCGCGTACGGAAGACTTCCTTCGACGCCTCATTCATGATCAGGTCGACATAGCGCTGCCGGTAACGCGTTTCCATATCCGTCAGGCCGTGGAATTTCTCCGGCAAAGGCCGCAGTGACTTGGTCAACAGGCGCAGCTCGCTGACTTTTACTGACAACTCGCCTTTTTGGGTGCGGAATATTGCACCGCTGCCACCGATGATATCGCCGATGTCCCACTGTTTGAATTGCTGGTACAGGCCTTCGGGCAGGTTGTCCCGCTGCACGACGAACTGCATCGTGCCGCTGCCGTCCTGGACCTTGACGAAGGCAATCTTGCCCATGACCCGCTTGGCGAGCATTCGACCGGCCAGCGCAAATATTTCATCAACTTCAGCGAGCGCCTCGATATCGTCGTCCGCAAACCGCTGGTGCAGAACGGCCGCGGTGGTATTGGGGCGAAAATCATTGGGATAGGCAATGGTTTCGGCCTTCAATGCGTGTAGTTTTTCGCGCCGTTCTGCTATCAGGCGATTTTCATCTGCTGCACTGTCAACACTGTTGTTCTGCGGTTTTTGTTTGCTCACACTATGTATTCCTGTTTTTTGTCCGGGTTCAGACGCTCAAGCCCTGTTTCAGGGATGCTTCTACAAACTGGTCCAGGTCGCCGTCGAGGACGGCCTGGGTATTGCCCGTTTCCACGTTGGTGCGCAAATCCTTGATCCGCGATGCATCCAGTACATAAGAACGAATCTGGCTGCCCCAGCCAATATCGGATTTTGAATCTTCCAGCTGCTGGCTCTCAGCGTTGCGTTTCAACAACTCAAGCTCGTACAGCTTGGCGCGCAGCTGTTTCATGGCGTGGTCCTTGTTCTTGTGCTGCGAACGATCGTTCTGGCACTGCACCACCGTATTGGTCGGTAAATGGGTGATGCGCACGGCGGACTCTGTCCGGTTGACGTGCTGGCCACCGGCGCCGGAGGCACGGTAGACATCGATGCGCAAGTCGGCCGGGTTAATATAGATCTCGATATTGTCATCGACCTCGGGGGATACGAATACGGCGGCAAAGGAGGTGTGGCGGCGATTGCCGGAATCAAAGGGGGACTTCCTCACCAGGCGGTGTACGCCGATCTCCGTCTTGCACCAGCCGTAGGCGTAGTCACCGGTAATGTGGATGGTGGCGCTTTTGATGCCGGCTACGTCACCGGCCGATACC
>JABDPJ010000027.1 GCA_013042835.1 Lysobacterales bacterium | reverse complement strand
GGCAGCCTGGCCTTCGACAGGCTGAACCTGCCAGAAACCGGTGGCAGGAACCAATCCCTTCCATGCCGGGTCGTCCAGCACCGCGCCGTCCAACTCGGGTGAAACCAGGAGCTCCGAGGCCTGCATGACAGGCCGCGGAGTCTGCGGCCCTGCCGCACTGACCAGGCCGGACATCAAAAACAGGCTTAATCCCCATGCTGCCTGCTGCCACCTGCGGCCATTCAATTGCCCCGAGGCACTGCATTCATCCTTGAATTTCCGATCCTGCGACATGGCGCCAATCACTCTTGCAAAGCTTGAAGATTTTAATCGGTAGAAACCATCAGGTCTGCGGGTTTTCACCAGCAGACCTGGACTTTTGATTATCTCATGAATCGCTCATGCAGTGGGCAAATTGATGGCGTTTTCAGGTAATATATTCTGCTTTCCGCCGGGCGTTCGATTCACCCGTCAACGCGACGGCGGCCAGTCCAAGGGAGAACACGTTGAACAAGGAAAATACCCCGGCCAGTTGCGAAATGAACATCGTCCGCAAGACGTTTCCGGTCGGGCCGCTGCAATGTAATTGCACCATCATGGGCGATACCGTTTCGGGTATCGGCTATGTTTTTGACCCGGGCGGTGACGCGCAGCGAATCATGGCGACCGTTGCCTCCATGGGTCTGAAGATCATCGGCATTGTCCACACGCACGCGCACCTCGATCACATACTGGCAGCGGGCGAGATTCAACGCCGGACGGGTGCGCCGATCTGGTTGCACAAATCTGACCGGTTTCTGTGGGACACACTGGAACTCCAGTGCCGCCTGTTCGGCGTACCGTACACCCCGGTTCCCGAACTCACCCACGATATCGAGGACGAACAGGACCTGGATTGCGGCGGTTGTTGTATCCATACCCCCGGTCATACTCCGGGTTCAACCAGTTTCTACTTCGAGGACGCCAGCCTTTTGATCGCCGGTGATACCCTGTTCCAGGGCTCCATTGGCAGAACGGACTTTGAGGGTGGTGATGCCGGGGCGCTCAAACGATCCATCCAACAGCGCCTGTACAAGCTGGATGAAAACGCCACCGTTATCACGGGGCATGGACCGGAAACCACCATCGGCCAGGAGATGCGCTTTAATGCGTTCGTCAGGGCCAGCTAAATTGGACTTGTATCGAGGCCCGCAAGATCTTATGATCCGCCGCCTCGTCCACAACTTGGGTTGACCCGTGCCTGCTTCCACCCTGCAACCCGGCCAGCGCTGGGTCAGTAACACCGAATCCGAACTGGGCCTTGGCATCGTGCTCGGCGTTGCCAATCGCCGGGTCGAGATCAACTTTCCCGCCGCCGGTGAAAAGCGCGTCTATGCAGTCGACAATGCACCGCTCAGCCGGGTGCGTTACGAGGCTGGTGAGAAGATCAGCAACACCGGGGAACAGGAGCTGCTGGTCACGGAAGTCGAAGAACACAATGGCTGCCTGATTTACCTGTGCAGCGATGAGAACAGCGAGGTCGTGGTCGTACCGGAGCTGGACCTGAACAGTTTTGTGCAGTTCAGTAAACCCCAGGAACGCCTGTTTGCCGGCCAGATCGACAAGAACCGGGCTTTCGAACTGCGCCTGGAAACACTACGGCATTTTCGCCGCTTGCAACAGAGTCCGGTTTCCGGCTTGCTGGGCGCGCGCATCCAGCATTTGCCTCACCAGCTGTATATCGCCAGCGAAGTGGCCAAGCGACACGCACCAAGGGTATTGCTAGCCGATGAGGTGGGCCTCGGTAAAACCATCGAAGCGGGTTTGATCCTCCACCAGCAGTTGGTGACCGGGCGCGCCAGCCGCGTCCTGGTTGCCGTGCCCGACAGCCTGGTCCACCAGTGGCTGGTTGAAATGCTGCGCCGCTTTAACCTGTTCTTCACTATCCTGGATGAAGAGCGCTGTTCCGCACTGCTTGAATCGGGTACTGAAAACCCCTTCGAAAGCGCGCAACTCGTTCTTTGCGCCGTGTCTTTTCTCAGTGAAGATTCCACCCGCCTGCAACAGGCCGCTGAGGCCGGCTGGGATCTGCTGGTGGTCGATGAAGCACATCATCTTGAATGGAACAAGGAGCAGGCAAGCCCGGCCTACGAGGCCATTGAAACCCTGTCACAAAATACCAAGGGTCTGCTGTTACTGACCGCAACACCGGAACAACTGGGAATCGACGGGCATTTTGCCCGCTTGCGCCTGCTCGATCCGGCGCGCTTTTTCAGCCTCGAGGCCTTCCATGAAGAAGAGACCCGGTATGCGCCTGTCAATGAACTGGTGCAGCAGTTGCTGGCCGACGACGGCCTGCAGCAACTTGCAGGCCGGCCTGTGCAGGAACAGCTGACCGATCTGCTTGGCGAAGCGGCAATGGCCAAAATTACCGAAGATCTCAATGCCGTCGAAACCGAGCCCCAACGGACGCTGGAAGGATTGATCCGCCAGCTGTTGGACCGGCACGGCACCGGGCGGGTACTGTTCCGCAATACGCGGGCCTCGGTGGCTGGATTTCCGCAACGTGAGCTGCACCTGCACCTGCTGGACGCACCACAACAGTGGTCAAACATCACCGGGACCAGCCAACTGGAGTCCCTCCTGAGGCCTGAATTGCTTCTCGGCGAGAAGTGGTTGCAGCAAGACCCCAGGGTCCTATGGCTGGCTGACTATCTGCAACAACAACGCGGTAACAAGATTTTGCTGATCTGCGCCGAGGCCGACACTGCGATCGAACTTGAACAACACCTCAAGCTGAAACACGGAGTCCATTCGGCTGTATTTCACGAAGGCCTTTCGCTGGTCGCCCGTGACCGGGCGGCGGCCTATTTTGCCGACGAGGAGCAAGGCGCCCAGGTTCTCGTATGCTCGGAAATCGGCAGCGAGGGGCGCAACTTCCAGTTTTCCAGCCAGTTGGTCCTGTTTGATCTGCCGCTGAACCCGGACCTGCTGGAGCAACGCATCGGCCGCCTGGATCGAATCGGTCAACGCCACGATGTACAGATGCATGCACTGTGCTACAAAGGCTCGGCCCAGGAAGTCCTGGCGCGCTGGTATCACGAAGGCATTGACGCCTTTGAATCTACCTGTGCAATTGGGCAGACCCTGTACGAAGAATTTGCAGGACCCTTGCGCGATTGCCTGTTGCATCCGCAAGACGGGGCCAGGGTTGAAGCCCTGATCAAACAGACCGCAGCCCGCGCTGCGACACTGCTTGAGGAGATGAAGAACGGCCGTGACCGCTTACTTGAGCTCAATTCCTGTGACGATAAGCGCGCACAGCAAATCGTCGAGGACATGCATGAACAGGAACAGCGCCAGGTTCTGTCCGACTACATGGAAAAGATTTTTGATCACTTCGGTGTCGAACAGGAGCACCACAGCGCCAAAAGCATCATCCTGCGCCCCGGTGAACACATGCTCTCCCACAGCTTCCCCGCCTTGCCCGAAGAGGGTATGACGGCGACCTTCAGGCGCGAAGTCGCGCTGTCGCGCGAGGAGTTCCAGTTCCTCACCTGGGAACACCCCATGGTGACCGGCGCCATGGACCTGGTCATGAGCGGTGAGTTCGGCAACACGGCCTTTTGCACCATGAAATTGCCGCCTTACAAAGCGGGCACCATTTTGCTGGAAACTGTTTTCACCATGAGCTGTTCAGCACCGGCCGCGCTGCAACTGCACCGCTACCTGCCCCTCACCACGATACGCGTTGTGGTCGACAGCAAGCAACATGACCTGAGCAATATCCTCACCGAAAAACATTTTGACACTTTGGGTCAAAGAGCGCGCAGGCACAGCGCCCAGGAATTCATTCGCCATACCCGGCCACAAGTGGCTGCGATGATCAAACACGCGCAGCAATTGGCTGAGAAACACGAGCACTCGATCGTGCTTGAGGCTCGTTCGCAGATGGAAAAATTACAGCGACTCGAGACAGACCGCCTGCGCGCGCTGGCGGAGATCAACCCGAATATTCGATCGGAGGAGATTGCCCACCTGGAAGAAGAAACCAGTGAAATGGAACATTTTCTTGAAAACACCCATATCAGGCTGGACGCGCTGCGGGTGGCCGTGGTCACAGACTGACAAGGCTGCGGACCTCGCCCGTACGGGCTGTTTTCTTTCAGATTCCGGTTGTGTAACAGCCTCGCATGGCAAACACCCTGTCATTCCAGACCCGGTCAAAGCGCGCCGGGTCAGCTACCGGCGCCCTGATGATCTTCAGTGCGAGTTCTTTCTGCGCTGCACTGCTACTGGTCTTGCTGTAGATATTCAGCGCATGGGCGGACATGTCGCGCACCATGAAATCGAAGATTTGCTCCAGCAGTTCCTCGTCCGCATCGAGGTGTGGTGCATTCTCGAGGATCAACTGGCCGTAGACGATCATCGTGAAACATTCTCCCAGCACCAACAGGTAGTCGATATCCCGGGCCTGTGATTCATCCGGACCGGCCTTGAGCAGCAGACGTTTGAAGGCTTCAATCTGCTCCTTGAAGAGGTTCACATTCGGAGCATCGAGCGTGTCATAGGCCAGCTGGTAGTCATGGAAGCGGATTTTTCCGAGCCCCCGCGTCGGCCCCTGGTCGAAAAGGAAGGTGTCATCGGTAGTCTTGATGTGTTTGCCAACCTCGGCGAACTCCGCCGGTGCAAAGAGAAAATTCTTCATGAATTTCACCACCAGCGCCATGTTGACATGGATGGTGCCTTCCAGCTTGGGTAACATACCGGCTTCGATGGTCGCCACTTCGAAAAACGGTTCGTTTTCAAATCCCTTGGCGGCAATGATTTCGTGCAACAGGCCCACGACCTGTTCACCCTGGCTGGTGACTTTCATTTTGACCAACGGGTTGTAAAGCAGGTAACGCCGGTCTTCGGAATTGGCGGAACGCATGTAATCGATGGCACGGTCGGAAAACAGGCGCATGGCGGCCAGGCGGCAATAGGCATCGACAAACATCTGTCTTACGTGCGGAAAGTCGGTCACCAATCCGCCGTACAGCTCGCGCCCGGCGGCGTGGTCGAGCGCTTCGTAAAACGCATGCGTAGCCAGGCCCAGTGAGCCGAATCCCAGGTTGAATTTGCACACGTTGATCGTGTTGAGCATGTTGTCCCAGGCCTTGGGGCCGCGCTCCATGATGTCTGCATCGGTTACCGGGTAATCGTGCAGGGCCAGCTCAGCGACATAATTTGGCGCGTTGACGGTATTGCGAATGCAGTCGTAAGCCGCGTGTTCGCTGTTGGTGGCGAAGAACACGTAGTCACCTGTGTCCGCCATCTTGCCGAACATGGAGGTAATGGCGGCCTCATTGCCATTGCCAATATAGTATTTACGCCCATTGCCGAGGTAGGTGCCGCCAGCCTGCGGTGTAAGCGCCATTTCCGATGAGTAAATATCGGCCCCGTGCTCTTTTTCAGAGAGGCCAAAAGCGAACACCTCACCGTCCTTGAGTAATTGCGCGGTCTTGTGCTTGAGCGCTTCGTTACTGCCGGTGAAAACGGGTACCAACCCCAGCATGGAGACCTGGAACGTATACCAGTAAGTGATCCCGTAAAAACCGACGATCTCGGCGAAGATCGCGTTGCGCCAGGTATCCCAGCAGGAATTCTCATCGCCATAGCCCGCCGGCGTCATCAGTGTCGCGAACACCTGGTTGTCCCGCATAAAATCGACGAAATCATGGTTCCAGACTTTTCCGTGCCAATCGGCCTTGATTTTTTTCAGTCCCTTGGCTTCAAAAAAGTCGATGACTTTCTGCATCAATTCACGGGTTTTTGGATCAGCGTAATCGGGATTGTTTTTGAGGGGATTGAACAGCAGCATGGCGGGTACTCCTCAGTCTGAAACTTACATGAGTGTAAGCAGACTGCGACAAGAATAAAAGGCTTTAAGAGTCCGGTTCAGGCACAGAGCGGGATTCATTGCCGCAGATGGCAGCTGACTAACTCACCGTCCGGTTCAAACCGACCGAAAACGCAGCTCACCAATGCTAAGTAAATTCCGGATACGGTGTGTTTCTGGCTATTGATTGACTTGCGTCATTTGCAATGCCGTTCGAATCTGCTAATACCTGCAACATCCAATCGCTGGGTAACCCAACAATCTTCCTGAGGAGAAGCCTGTGAAGATTATCAAGCACTTCGGAGCACCTGAAGCCTTCACCTGACTCTGCCCTGACTCGGACCCACGCCTGTTTGCGCGCCCTGGACAAAATCACATTGACAGAGTTTCGACGGACCGGTCGGGGACTTTGTGAACATCAAAAACAGCGGCCAAGCGCCTGATGCTGCGTTTTTACCGGGAGAGAAACAGTGATCAGATATTCAAGGATGCCAAACCTGAACCAATGGAAAAAGAAGGACAGCTATGTGCGCGACATCCGCGTCAGGCGAAACCAGGACAGAAACCTGTTGGGAATCGATGCGATCGTCACAGCCATCAATAATTCGAAAAAAAATGGTATGCGTAACTACCTGATGATCGAGTTGTACTTTGCAACCAACTACTGGTTGAGAAATTTCAAGCAAAAACGCAGCAGTATGCATCCCGGCAGGGAAGACGCCGTGCGCGCCCTGTGCCGTTATTCAATCCAGCAGATGGCGAAGGGATTCAAATGCGGCGTGCAGGCTGTTCCAACCCAACTCGAACGCTATTACGGCCGCACCATGAGTAACCATGGCCAGAGAATGGACGATGAAAACCCGGGCCACTACATGACCCGGGCGGAAGTCGAACAGTACAAGTTGATCTTTGATAAGGGCATGGCCTACTGTTTCGATTGGGAAAACAAGAGGTTTGGCCAGGATTTCGTATTGGCCCCCGCCGACACATCCTGGATAAGAGAGCAGGATTCCGAGCAAAAAACCCTGAACTATGGTTTTGCCCGATTTGCCATGAGCATGAGCAGGGATATCTATCTCGCGCCGCATGTGTCTTACCGGGCAGCACCCCTGCTGAGAGAAAAACGCGGTATAGCGGCACCTGCGGTTCATTCTTCCTATCTCGCCGGCATGCCCGTCCTGTGTGCCGGTTCCATAGAAATATCAGATGGCGTTGTCAAGGGAGTGAAGACAGACAGTGGTCATTACCAACCCACTTACGACAGCCTGATGAACATGATTCGCCATTTGAATATCGTTGGCGTGAACCTCGAGGCAGTCGATATTCTGGACTATTTCGGCGTGCCTCTCGGTACCGCCAGTGAGTTCATTGGCAACAATACGAACTGGCGGAAGCGCATTGATGAGACCGGTAACAGGTACCGGCAGTCAAAAGACGTTGAGCAACTGGTTGAAGACCGTATCGCCTACCTCAAATCGATTCTGCAGAACTCAAACACGAATAAAGTGTACAAAGACGAAGAGTTGTGGAGCAAAGCCTACCGGAGTGTCTGTGAGGACCTGGCGATAGCCCTTAACGACCCCTCGTGGCGGACTCACGCAGAAGACAACAAGGCCATGCCCAGAAGAAAGGCACCCGAGCCTCCGCGCCGGAAACCACCACGTCCTACAACACCTCACCCGTCGAGGTTCGCTCGCGTCTGACGGCCTGCACGCGAGCAGCAGGGCCGGATACGTCAATGTATCCGGCCCCGGGGATAGCAGTTCCGATCAATTTTTTCTTCGCCACCTGACGCTGGCGTACAGCAGGCTGCCAAGCAGTACAAAGCCAAGGGTGGTCAACCACGCTGCCAACGACGCATAACTGACCAGCCACAGGCATAGCAGCATCGCAATGGCCGGAATCAACAGGCCACCCGGAAGCCGGAACCGTCCTTCCATCGGCTCGCATGATTTCTCCAGCCGCGGCAAAGCGGCAATGCATATCATGTAGGTCAACAGCCTGGCGAGCGTGCTCATCACGGCCAGCCAGACAAAACTGCCGGTCAGGGCCAGCAACAGGCAAAAAGCACCGTAAAACCACAGGGAAACGTGCGGCGTATGGTGACTGTCATGCACCCGTGCAAACCAGCCCGGCAAACTGCCGTCGCGAGCGAGCGCAAAGGTCATCCGCGGCGCGGATAAAAAAGTCGATGACAGGTTGCCACCGATCGAGAACACGGCGCCAAGCGTCAGCAACACCGCGCCTGCCGCCCCGAACAGAACGACCGCAACATCCGCCAGTGCGGTGGAACTGGCAGCCAGCCCGGGCAAAACCGAGACCGACACCATTTGCACGAGTATATAGACCAGCCCGGTAATGAGAATGGTATTGATCAGGGCCCAGGGCAGATCCCGCCGAGGACGGCGGCCCTCGCCGGCCGCCACAACGGTGCCCTCAAACCCGACATAGGCATAAAGCACCACCAGCACGGCTTCACCCACTTCACCCATCGGCGGAAAGCCGGCGCCGGCCAGCATCTGTAAATCAATCTGCCCCGCTCCGAACAGTACCAGCAGGGATATGGGCAGCAGCTTCAGGGCCGTGAACAGGTAGATAAAGCCGATGGCATTCTTGACACCACTGACATTGAGCCAGGTCAGGCCCAGGATTAATGTTGAGATGGCGATGCTGCTGTAGGGTTCAGTGGCCAGCGGTGTCCAGAACCAGCTGGCATAGGTCACCAGCAGGTTGGCGTTGGCTCCCATGGCGGTGACGCGGCCTATGTAGGCGAGCCACCCGGCCTGGAATCCCATGAACGGGCCAAATGCCCGGTCTGCATAAAGGACCATCCCACCGGTATCCCGGAACAGGCTGGCAGCACGCGCAAAGGAGAGAACCACGCTCAGTATCAGCAGCCCGGCAATGACGAATAGCCATGGGCTGAACGCGCCAGCTTTAGCTGCAGCGACCGCCGGCAGGCCGAAAATTCCTGCACCGATCACGCCATTGAGCGTAATGGCGGTATAGCCCAATTTGCTGATAGCGCGTTCCAGGTGGGGTTCGGGTTTTAAATGCCCGTCAGTGCTCTTCAAGTTGATTTCCGCATGCTGTCCGCCCTTTTTTATTTTTTTCTACAATACACGTAATCGCCTGCCATGGGGAAAACCGCGATCGGCGATCATGAAACCCGGTCAGTTCCAGAGCTCATGGACAAACGGTATCAGCGCGAGGATGAGTGTTTGCGTGTAGATGCTTTCCCGGGTCATTAGCCCGTCGGTCAGCAAACCGTAAGCACCTCCGCCCTGCTTGCTGTTCAGGGTCGCAAAAACCCGGTCGTTGGCCTCACCCAGCTCAAGGCCTTCATCGATCAACGCCTGCACCTGCGGCGGTAACGGCAACGTTGCACTGCGGGTCTCGCTAATGCGGCCCTGGCTGTCAGCGATTGCCATCCAGGCGAAACCCATCAGGCGGCCGTCAAAGCTATCCAGGCCGCCCTCCAGCCCGACCCAGTAATCCGCGCCGGGCAACTGCTGCCTGGCATGCTCCACCCGGTTGTGCGCACCCCGGCGCGTTTCCTCGTCGGTCATCGGTTGATCGGGCACACCGGAATCCACCTCGAGTGGAACAATCTGCAACTCAATCCCGGGGAAAGACGCCTGGAAAGCCTCCCTGACGGCTGCAATTTTGACCGGGTTGAATGATGTGATGACAATCTTCAGCATGCGCGGCCTCAGGATAACTCCCGCATGCCCTGTTCGAGGCCGCTTACCGTTAGCGGATACATCCGCTGTGACATCAGCTCGGAGAGCATCTGGATCGACGGCGTCTGCGACCAGCGCTCCTGCGGCTCCGGGTTCAGCCAGATGGCCTTTGGGTAAGTATCCAGCAGGCGCTTCATCCAGGTGGCGCCGGATTCCTCGTTCCAGTGCTCCACGCTGCCGCCCGGGTATTGAATTTCATAGGGGCTCATGGCGGCGTCGCCGACCAGGATCAGCTTGTAGTCGGCCGGATACTTGTGCATCAGGTCCAGGGTCGGCAACCTGACGCTGTTGCGGCGCAGGTTGTCTTTCCAAAGCCCCTCGTACACGCAATTATGAAAGTAAAAATACTCCAGGTGTTTGAATTCGCTGCTGGCGGCTGAAAACAGCTCCTCGCATACCTTCACGTGATCGTCCATGGAGCCACCGACATCCAAAAACAGCAACACCTTGGTGGCGTTATGCCGTTCAGGCACCATCTTTATGTCCAGCATGCCGGCGTTCTTTGCCGTAGATTCGATGGTGTCCGGCAGATCGAGTTCGTCCGCTGCGCCCTGGCGTGCGAAACGCCTCAAGCGGCGCAAGGCAACCTTCATGTTGCGCGTACCCAGTTCCAGCGAATTGTCGAGGTTACGAAACTCGCGCTTGTCCCAGACCTTTACCGCCCGGCGATGGCGGGAACCATCCTGACCGATACGGATACCCTCAGGGTTATAGCCATATGCGCCGAAAGGTGATGTACCGCCGGTCCCAATCCACTTGCTCCCACCCTGGTGCCGTTCCTGCTGTTCTTCGAGGCGCTGTTTGAGTGTTTCCATCAACTTGTCCCAGCCCCCCATCGCCTCGATCCGGGCTTTCTCCTCATCACTGAGCCCCAACTCAATCTGCTTGCGCAGCCATTCTTCGGGAATATCGGCCCCGTCGGGTCCGAACAGGTCTTCAACTCCCTTGAAATGGGCCGAGAAAACCCGGTCAAAGCGGTCATACAGCGCCTCGTCCTTGACCAGGCAGGCTCTTGAAAGGTAATAAAACTCCTCGACTTCGTACTGGATGACCCGCTTTTTCATCAATTCCAGCAAGGTCAGGAACTCGGTGATGGAGACCTTCAGCCCCCCTTCCCTCAAGCGGTAAAAGAAATCGACCAGCATGCCTGCTAGCGCGCGTTACGTTGATTGAGGAAGATCAGCCTTTCAAACAGGTGAACATCCTGTTCGTTCTTTAACAGCGCACCGTGCATCGGCGGCAAGGATTTGCGCCGGTCATCGCTGGACAGAATTTCAGCAGGTACATCCTCGGCCAACAGCAGTTTCAACCAGTCGAGCAGTTCGGAAGTGGAAGGCTTTTTCTTCAGCCCGGGCACGTCGCGCAATTCGTAAAAAGCATTCAGCGCTTCGCTGAGAAGTTCTCTCTTGAGGCCTGGATAATGCACATCCACAATCTCGGCCATCGTTTCCTTGTCAGGAAAGCGGATGTAATGGAAAAAACAGCGGCGCAGGAACGCGTCCGGCAGCTCCTTTTCGTTGTTGCTGGTGATGACGATGATCGGCCGGTGTTTCGCCACGACAGTCTGGTGGGTCTCGTAAACGTAAAACTCCATGCGGTCGAGCTCACGCAACAGGTCGTTGGGAAACTCGATATCGGCCTTGTCGATTTCATCGATCAGCAACACCGGCTGGATGCCCTGTTCAAACGCCTCCCACATGGGACCCTTGACGATGTAATTGGCAATATCGTGCACCCTTTCATCGCCGAGCTGCGAATCACGCAACCTGGCAACGGCGTCATACTCGTAGAGCCCCTGCTGTGCCTTGGTCGTCGATTTCACGTGCCATTGCAGCAACGGCCGGCCCATGCCGCGAGCGATTTCTTCGGCCAGTTGGGTCTTGCCGGTGCCGGGCTCTCCCTTGATAAGGATCGGACGGCCCAGCGTGACGGCCGCATTGACGGCGGTAGTGAGGTCCTCGGTGGCGACGTAGCGGTCGGTGCCGGAAAAACGTTGATCGGACATGGTATTCCTGCTTTTGGGAAAAAGCCGTATTTTAACCCTATTTGCCTGCTAAACCGGAACAATACCGGCAAAGTATGCCCCGGTTTATAAATGCGCTCATACCCGCGGCAACTTGTCCGCGCAGAGCGACTTTAATACGGTTACGATACCTACGACCGGTAACCTGAACCCGACTTGAATATTATGGCGGCCAAACGCTGGACAAAGATCAGTCTGCGCACACTACACCTGCTCTCGGTAGCCGGTGCAGGCGGCGGCATACTGTTCGGCCTCGATAAGGAGCTTTGGATCAACTACTGGTGGCTGGCGCTTATCAGCGGTGGTTTGATGATGCTGGTCGACATAGTGTCAAACCCGGTTTGGATCGTTCAGGTACGTGGCCTGGTGGTCCTTTTTAAGCTGATCCTGCTTGGGCTGCTGGCGGTCTACCCGGCCTGGGGCCAGTTCATCCTGCTGGCCGTTATCGTTCTGTCAGGCGTCATTTCCCATGCACCCGGTAAGCTCAGGTATTATTCTGTTTACCACGGAAGAGTCATAACATCATCAAATGATTCAAAAGGATAGGATATATATTTAGTGTATTTTATATGACCAGAGAAACCGAACAGAAGCCGGCCAATTTGCTCCTGGACAACCTGGAATTGCTGCAACAAGGGATGGATACTGATGTTCCGGTCCTGGACCTGGCTTGCGGTAACGGACGAAACGGACTTGAACTGGCGGCACGTGGTATCGGGGTAGTTTTTGCGGATCACTCAGCCGACTCTTTACGGTTTGTTGAGCAACAACTGGCAGCGCGCAACCTTTCCGGCAGGTTGTGGCAGGTCGACCTCGAAGAGGAGGCAACCGCGCCATTAGCTGGGGCCCGGTTCAGCTCCATCCTGGTGTTCCGTTACCTTCTCCGGCCGCTATTCCCGGCGCTGTTACACGCCGTCATACCCGGCGGACTGATCATCTACGAGACTTTCACTACAGCCAACCGGCGCTTTGGACGGCCCAACAACCCGAGGTTCCTGTTAAAACCGGGCGAGTTGAAAGCAATCTTCCGTAACTGGGAAACTATCCATTATTTTGAAGGCCTTAAAAAGAACCCCGACCGCGCCGTCGCACAAATTGTGACCAGAAAACCCTGATCACTGCATTTCTGACAGGTCGGACAGCCCGGCGTACGAAAGGACCGGTCCCGTGATTATGGCTCCAGCGCCGGCCAGGTATCTGCAAGCCGGTAGCCCAGCGGCCATGGGTCATCCTCATCGAGCATCAAGCGATGATTGCCGGTGATCCAGGCGCGGCCGGAAACGGTCGGTATCACTGCCTGCTTGTCACCTACCTTTGTGGTCGACTCGATACCGCACAGGAATTCCGAACCAATGATGGATCGCGCCCGGTATACGCCCCCTGCCCCGATCCTGCCCTGCGCATGCAAGACCGCCAGCCGTGCTGAGCAGCCTGTGCCCGTCGGCGAGCGATCCACTTTGCCGGGACGGATCGCCACCGCGTTTTTACCGCTCAGTTCCCCGTCGATTTCATCCAGTGGCTCCACGAACTGGCAAAACGAAATGTGCTTCCAGGCCGGGTTTGCCGGGTGCCTGAAACCCAGCTGTTGATTGGCAGCAGCAGTAATCCTGATCCCCAACGCCGCGATATCGCGTGCGCACGATGGCTCTATCTCAATACCCGCGGCAGCCGCATCGACTATAACGAAACTGTCACCGCCATAGGCCGTATCCACGCTCAGCGTTCCGAGGCCCGGAACTTCCAGCGGCACTGCCAACTGGTCAGCAAACGAGGGCACGTTGGTGATCCTGACACGCTCCACCTTGCCCTCATGGCAGGACGCGCGGGCTTTGACCAGGCCACCGGGGGCCTCGAGTACCAGGTCAGTTACCGGACCGGTGATGGGCACGATACCGGTTTCAAGCAACACCGTCGCCACGCAGATCGAATTGGAGCCGGACATGGGCGGTGTATCCTCAGGTTCCATGATAATCATACCCATGTGCGCACGCGGATCCCTGGGCGGCACCAGCAGGTTGACGTGCCGGAAAACGCCGCCGCGCGGTTCGTTGAGCACGAAACGGCGCAGGCTCTGGTCCTTTTCAATGAAGTCTCGTTGCTTCCAAAGCGTATCACCCGGTGGTGGTTCAACACCGCCAACGATCACATCGCCAACCTCTCCCTCGGCATGGCAACCCACTATTTCAATATCCGCGGACATTCTCATATGCGCTCCTGCGTGCAGGTCGGGCCTGCCTGGTTCCTGTCATTTCCTATTGTAGTCTTTGCTGTAAAATTCCACCTGATGCAATCCGACTTGTTTTTTGCCGGCATTGCCCCGTAACCGGGTAGAAATGGCCCGCTGTTTTGCCCTGATGCCCGAATTGTGCGAGGACTGCTTTGATGAATACCGAATGTGTAAGCCTGAATATTGAGAACGGCATCGCGTTTGTTACGCTAAACCGACCAGAGAAACGCAATGCGCTCGACATGGCGATGTTCAGGGC
>JABDPJ010000046.1 GCA_013042835.1 Lysobacterales bacterium | reverse complement strand
GACAAGCACCTCGCAGAGCTGATGGCCTGGGTGGAGACGAAAGGGCTTGTAGTCAGCGGTGAACCCGTATGGGCGCGCTACAACGCACCGTTTGTGCCCTGGTTTATGCGCCGCAATGAAATTTTGTTGCCGGTGGCGGAATAGGGATTACAAAGGTAAAACACATCCAGGGATCAATCCGCAAGGCGCACCGGCCGGGGCCTGGCTTTTTGAGCACGCTTATTGGCAAAAACTCAAATCGGCAGGCATTTTGCAGATTCATTGACTACACTAAGAAGAATGGAGGAGCCTATGAATGAATCAAACCCCGATAAGACTATAAAAACACCCTGGCATCTTTGGCTGATCGGCATCGTCGGTCTTTTGTGGAGTGCGATGGGCGCCATGGACTACGTCATGACGCAGACCGCAAATGAAGCCTACATGGCCAATTTTACGCAGGCGCAGCTCGACTTTTTCTATGGATTGCCAGCGCTGATTATTTCGGCCTGGGCAATTGCCGTCTGGGGCGGTGTGCTTGGCTGCATCTTTCTACTGTTGAGAAAGGGCACGGCCGTGCCGCTGTTCCTGGTCTCTTTTATCGCCATGGTCATCACGGCGATTCATAACTATGGCCTGTCCAATGGCCTCGAAGTGATCGGCGATACGTTCTCACTGGTGTTCAGCGCGATCATATTCCTGGTGGCCCTGGGCCTGTATTTATACGCTCGGTCGATGAAACAGAAAGGCGTCCTGAAGTAGGCGATAGCAAGAGGCGGGCACAGGTCTGCCTTCGGAGCTTTCAACCATTTCCTGCGCATACGTGCGAAGCCTCGGCGCGTGACGTTTTACCCTATAATGTCCGTTTCCAAAGGAGACGCCTGAATGAACAGATTGCAACTCAACGGTCGCGGATTTCGCGTGTTTTTGCTCCTCGGCATCATCAACCTCAGCCCTGCCGTTCTTGCCGCAGACAGCGAAGTCAAGCGCTTGTCCGAGCCGGTTGCCGTGACGGAAACGCACGAAATGTTTGGCGCCATGCTCCCGGAAGAGGGTACGCCGCTGAGCCTTGGTGAGCTGGTGGAAAACAACGACAAGTACCAGGACGAGGAAGTCCTGCTGGCAACACGCATTGCCAAGGTCTGTCAGAAGAAGGGCTGCTTCTTCGTTGCGCAGGAAGGCGCCAACACGGCCCGCGTGACGTTCAAGGATTACGGCTTTTTCATCCCCACGGATTCCGGTGGCAAAGATGTCGTTTTACTCGGCACATTCTCACGCAAAAGCGTCAGCAAAGAAGAGGCCGAACACTATGCCGCCGACCTGGGCGAAACGGCCCCGGCAAACCCTGAACAATTCGAATATTCGATTGTCGCCTCGGCGGTGAAAATCCCGCGCGGCTGACCGCGCTCCGTCGTCAATCGCCTGCGTCAGCGGATGGAACCTTGCCGCGGCGTTCTTCAAGCTCTGCGCGAATGTCGTAAACCCTTTCTTCGGTGAGCTGGTAGGTCGCAACGATTCCGAGGGCAATCAGGGAGGTTACGATGGGGATGCCGACGTCAAAGAGACGTATCAGCAGCAGGGTCTCTTCAGCCTGGGCCGCACCAAGGGCGACATCAAACCCCGAGACTTTTAGCAACACGCCCGTCAGCAATCCGGCCAGGGCCATGCCGACCTTGATCATCCACCAATAGATGGCCCCGAAGACGCCTTCACGGCGTTGGTGGGTCTCCAGTTCGTCATAATCGCAAACATCCGAAATCATCGACCCCATCAGCGTGAATAGCGACCCGGTGCCGAAAGCAACGAAGGGTGCGGCGTAAAGCAGCCAGTAGGGATAATCCGGATTGTAGCCGATCCATTTGAAGGAATAACCGACGATGGAAATGGAGATGGTGATCAGGAAGGTCTTACGCTTGCCGATATGGGTGGCAATCCAGCCGGTCAGGGGAATGACGCACAGGGTGGCGATGGAAACGAGCATACCAAACCAGCCCAGCAGCTTGCCCGCGTCACCGTCATTGCCACCAAAAAGGTAGTAGATCATCACGTAGATGGAAAACGACATGCCCAGTTGGAAACCGTTGAATACCAGGAAGGTCGCACCGCAGAGTTTGACGAAGGGCCGGCACTTGAAAGTGATGACGATGCCTTTGAAAAATTCCGCCATGTTCTGCGCGAAACTCTTGCCCGTGTTTTCTGGCGGTGGCAGGGTTCGCCGCTCCTTCAGGAAAATGGCCGGCACGATACCGAGCACGGCGACAATCACGCCCACGACAATGGCCAGCGTTCTTGCGCCGTGCACGGTATCCCTGAACAGGCTGCTGGCCATGATGGCGTAAAACCACGGCACCCCCAGCCAGGCGAGCTGACCCACGGTATTGGCGAAGGCATGCAGGCGGGTTCTTTCATGGTAATCGGCCGTCATTTCATAGCCGAACGCCACGAAGGGGGTGGCGAAGACGGTATAGGCCAGGAAGAACAGGATGGACATCGCCAGGAAAACCCGGAAATAGTGCACGAAGAAATCGTGGCTCTTGCGCAACTTGAGGGAGTGAACGGTGACCGTTCCGGAACCCGCCAGGCCCGTGAGCTGGATTGAAATGTGGTCCATGTCCTGGATATCCAGCCGTTGGTTGCCGTCCTGGCTGTCCAGGCCTTGGCTAAGTTTCAGGTCCTCCAGTTGGAATTTGTACAGGTTGCCTGCGCCATCCTCGGAATTTTCGCGGCGCAAATCGATGAAATAGCTTTCGCCGTCGCCGCCACCGGCCGCGGCATCCTCGATGGTGACGGCTGCTGAACTGGCCTCGTTAAAAACGACGCGGAAGCCCTGCACCTCGGGCATGGCGACGTTGATCTCGACCTGGGGAAACCCGCCCAGGTTGGTCGCCGCAGCCTGGTTCAGGGTCAGCTGTTCAGGTCCGTAGAAAATAAATTCCGCATCCTGACGAACGTTTGCATCGTATTCCAGCACGGCGCCACCGGCGTTGTTGAATTCCGCCGCTTGCTGCTCCCGGGATACGACCTGGTGGGGTTGCACCGGTGTCTTGGCGACGATATCCACGTAGCCTGAAGGCAGTTGCCACATCCAGGCGAAAAG
This sequence comes from Lysobacterales bacterium, assembly GCA_013042835.1. Taxonomy (GTDB): domain Bacteria; phylum Pseudomonadota; class Gammaproteobacteria; order Xanthomonadales; family SZUA-36; genus SZUA-36. The sequence goes on along the minus strand of JABDPJ010000046.1, from coordinate 2,923 downwards.
AATGCCGGCCAGGATGGCGCCGGTAAATATAAAGGGCCTGCGCCGGCCCCAGCGGGTGCGGGTGTTGTCCGATATATAACCCACCATGGGGTCGGAGATGGCATCAAAGATACGCGGGATGGCGCCGATCAGGCCGACCCACAGAACATCCATACCGAGGCCGAGGTTGAGAATGACCACCATGGCGGGCAGGGCCGCTGCCTGCAGGTTGTTGACCAGCATACCGACCGCGTAGGCTGATTTCTGCGTTAGCGAAATACGGTCTTCCGGGGCGGTCTTGTGATGTTCGCTTGCACTCATTTGCGCCATTCCTTTTGTAATTATTTAGCCTGACTGGCGACGGCGGCATGTTCAGGGCACGGCTGCGCCGGGTCATCAATGGTCAATGGGCAATCCCCGTCCCAGGGTCAATAGCGGCAAAAGCTTCCCTGTAAGGCGGCTCAGCAATCGCGGCTTGAACCCCCCGGTAACTGTCGGGTTGGGATTGTTTTACTTAAAACTTTTGCCTGATACTAACATTTGAAAGCCGGAAATCAATAAATGAGTAAAGCGACCAGGGCGATATCACGCCAAACCACGGACCGGGCCGGCCCTGTCGCGTTCTCCCGGTTTGACCGGGTTTCATTCAGGTCCATGTCAGCGTCCTCCTGATCGACCATGCACCTTTCTCACTCGACAGAAAAAGTCAGCCCGGCGCTGGCTGGCAGGCGTTGCAGCAGGGCATCACCCATGGCCGAGGCGGGCGTCCAGAAGCCGCCAGCGACAGGCAGTTCATCGGTTGCCAGGCAGACGCCGCATTCTCCCAGTATTTTCGCAGTCGATCCATAACCCGGGTCACGGTCGCCACGCACTTTGACCCTGATGGCCTGGCCCGAGCCAGTCTTGCCCATCGTTACGAAATTATAGAATCCCTTTTCCCGCGCCTCCGGGCCGGGCCCTTCACCGGGCTTGGGTAGAAACAGTTTTTGCATGCCTGCACGCAGAATACCAATCGAGCCCGCCAGCATCAGCCCGCCAAGCGCAACGGTGATCTGCATGGCCTTCAGATACCCCTTTACGCCCGCACCGGTTGCCATGGCCTCCTGGTAACTGAAATCAGGACCATATGCCGCGTTCATCAGCGCGTTGCTGCGCCGCACGATCTTGGTGTTGACGCCCGCCATGATAAAAGGCGCCGTCCAGACGTTGAGATCCTCGTCCATCAGCGGCCCGGACTGATCGCGTTTATCCGGCCCCTGGCGCGCGTCCGGCGGGCACAGGCTGTAGGGATCGACGAGAATCCGCGCGATGTCACGGTCGGCGCGGGCCTCTTCGATGGCGTTCATCATGCTGGCAACAGTGCCACCGCTGGCGCCACCCTTCATCGCCCTGACACGCATTTTCACCTGGCTGCAGGGCTCGCCGTACTTGCGTTGCGATTCCTGCTGCAGGCAGTAAACAGCCATGTCAAAGGGCACGGAGTCGAAACCGCAGGCATGCACGATGCGGGCGCCACTGGCCTTTGCCTCGTCGCCGTGGAGGTCGATCATTTTCCGCATCCATTGCGGCTCGCCGGCGAGGTCACAATAATGTGTTCCACTGGCGGCACAGGCGGCAACCAGCTCTGACCCGTACTTGGCGTAAGGGCCAACCGTGGTGATCATCACGCGTGTGCGCCCGACCAGCGCCTGCAAGCTGTCAGGATCGTGGGCGTCGGCCACCAATATGGACAGGTCAGTGGCCGCCTGGCCCCATTCAGCCAGCAGTGCATTGAGCTTCGCCTGGCTGCGCCCGGCGATGGCCCAGCGCAAAGTTCTGCCAACGCCGTAGCGCTCCAGTAAATATTCCGCGACGAGGCGTCCGGTAAAACCGGTTGCGCCCCAAACGATGACGTCGAAGTCTGCTTGTGATTGATTCATTCTGCCCTTTTCCTTCACCGGCCCCGTTCACTCAGCAGCCGGGGTCGTGCTGTAAACTGTCGTTGTAAAGCACTATATAGATCAATCATCCGCTTTGCGCGTATTTCAAACAAAGCGAAAGCGGTTGGACGCCACCCAACCCACCAGCACGCTGGCGGCGATTAACGTCGCCAAATGCGGCAGAACACTTTGCCAGGACATGCCGAAGCTGATCAGTTTGTGCAGAGCATCCATGGCCCAGCCGGTGGGAATGAACAGTTGCAACTCCTGCATCCATAGAGGCGCCACCTCGATCGGCCACCAGCATCCGCCCAGCGCCGCCAGCGTCATGGTAGCGAAAGCACCGAGATTGCCAGCCTGGCTGTCGGTCCTGGCCAGGCTACCCAGCAGCAGTGCCAGCGAAGTGCAGAGCGCGCCCCAGGCCACCAGGATTACGACCACCATCGGTAATGACTGGCCCCAGTCCATATCGAACAGGGGTGTGAACGAAATGCCGATCGCAACGGCGATCTGTACTATCGCCAGCGCCATGCGCCCGGCCCACTTGCCCAGCACGACCTGGCCGCGCCCCAGAGGTGCGGAGGCCAGCCGCCTCAATAGTTGCTTGTCGCGGTCGTCGACCAGCATGGCCGCGCCGGAAGTCAACAGCACCAGCATGGTGAACATCACCAGGGTGCCCGGAATGGCTTGCTGAAAGCCGGATGGAATGGCAAGTTGCCTGCCGGCCGGCGTCACCAGCAGTTGCACCGGGCGGGCGCCCGCCGTCGCCTGCGCCAGGCTATCGGCGGTCATGGTGTTGCCGGCGGATTTGACAACCACAAGGTCACCCAGCACGGAATAGGCGGCTTTTTGCACCCGGAACAGGTCGTAATCGTTATTGAAGCCGCTGCGCAGGCCTTCGTATTCAATGGCGACTTCCTCTTCGCTTGCCAGCTGCGTGGAGAAGTCTGCTGGGATGGTGAGCTTGCGGTAACTGACCGGTTTCTCACCTTCTTTGACAGGCGGAATGTCTTGCGGGTGGATAA
>JABDPJ010000024.1 GCA_013042835.1 Lysobacterales bacterium | reverse complement strand
GTTGTCCTCAAGGTAAACGGAGCTCGTAGTCGAGAAAAGCACGATCGACGCCAGCAAAACCATCATCAGCACGCTCCTGGCATTGCGGCGGCGGAGCAGGCGCTCAATGATAGAGCCTTTCTCGCTTTTCACCGTTTTCACCGCAAAGGTTCCAATGACTTTCCAGAGGGCGAACAGGCCGGCCACAGCGCCTGCGCCGAGTCCCAGGCTGGCCATCGTGCGGTTGGCGCCTTCCTCGGCCAGCGGGTAGATGTGTAAAAAGAACCAGGCGGACAGCAACGCGATGGACGCGATGGCCAGCCCCAGGTTGCGCCGCAGAGGTACGATCGGTGGCGGGAACAGGACACTGCGGGTGCCGCGCATATAGAGTACGGGCACACCCCAGTCACGTTCTTCACCGCCGCCGCGGCCGAGCACGCCCAGGCGGCCTTCGCTGACGGCCGTGTCGATCGAGTCACCGTTGGCCAGCGCACGGTAAAAGCCCCGGCTGAAGGCGATCGCGCTGCCGTCACGGATGGTGTATTGCATACCGACCACGGCCGGAATCCCCTGCCGGGCCAGCGTTGAGGCGACGCCGCTCCAGGGTGTTACCGGGTCGCGGCCCGCAGCTTCGCAGGCATTGAGCACAACCAGCCGGATGCCCCTGTCCTTCAATTTAAGGGCCAGTGTGGCGGCATCTACCGGTGCGGGGTGTTTCTCATCGCCGGCCAATACCAGGTGACCGGTCCCTTCAATCGTACCGGGTTCTTCACCCATCTGAATTTCCACTTCACCATGGCCGGAAAAGTGAAATACCTGTGCGTCTTCGGCGAGCATTTCTTCGAGCTGGTCGCTGCTGCCGGGGCGCAGGAAGCGGGCGTCGATGCCGCCGGTGCCTTCCAGCGCCTGGCGCAGATTCAGTTCTTCCCGGTCCAGGTCCAGTGCCGCATAAGCTGGGTCTTCCACGTCGGCCAGCAGGGCGATGGCGCGGATGTCGTAGTGTTCCAGCGGCTGGATCGGTGTCGGCGCCCGGCCGGCGATCTCGTAGCGGACCAGGGAGATTTTCCTGTCCAATGCCAGGAATCCTTCAGGACCTTTGCGTCCTGGCGGGACATCCGGCCGTGAAACGTAAGCGTATTCCCACGGGAGTGCAGCCAGTTCCGGCGCATGCGGGCGGATGCGGATTCGCAGCCCCTCGTCATCGTGCAGCTTGCCGAGGCAGTCGCGGTAAATATTACGCACCGGTGCCGGCAACAGCAGGGCGGCCAGGGACTCGCCCAGTTCGATCAACTCATCGAAGGCCAGGGCGCGCTGTTCAAGTTTTTTCAGGCGTTTGCGTAACTGGCCGGGAAACTTGACCGGCACGGCATCCGCATCCAGCTGCTCACCGACCGGCGAGAACACGACCCGCGCGCGCATGGATTCACCCTCATCACCGTCGTGATAATCCAGCAAATCGATATCCATGTTCTGGTAGCGGTTCACGAATGATTTCCCTCACTGGCGTGGTTGATCTCAGGCATCGTGGTAAGCCTCCAGCATACTCATCCAGGGGTGGTTCTGACTGAAGTCGAGCTCGCCATAGTAGCGTGAGATCGACGTGATCGGCGGCACCAGGTAGATGGTAACGCCCATGCAGCGCTCCACCTTGCTTCCGAGGTGTGACTCGGCGAGTACGAAGCGCCCCTGACCGGGAGCCAGGGCGTTGATGACAGCCTGCGCGGCTTCACCCACTTCATGGGTGTTGGTAGTGCCATGCAAAATCCCGCAAAAATCGCCCAGGTCCCACAGTGTGTTGTGCCAGAAACGCGCCGATTTGCGTTGCGCCCGCCAGATATCGGGGTAGCTGTTGGACATGTCCGTGGTTAGGCGCCCGGCAAAATCATCCAACGGCTCGGTCAGGCTGTCCAGCTGTGAAAGATCCAACGCCGCCTGGGTAATATCTTCGGTGGTATCCCGTTCCCGGTACCAGTCGACATAGTCGGAGACGATGGAGCGGGCCAGTTCAGCAGCCTGCATATCCGGGTTGGCCGTGATGCGACCGAGTATCCGGTCATAGGGCCAGCCGTCAGCCGGTTCATTCTCTTCCGATGCGACTATATAATGCACGTGGTCACGCACCTGGTAGGCCACTTCGATGTTGCTCATCAGGCAGGCGTCCATACCCAGCAGGTCGAATTTCTGGCCGATGGTCTCAACACCCTTGGCGATCACCCGCCCAAGTTCGATGGTGTCGAGTGAATGACCCGAGCCGTCGTCCGAGCAGATCGCCCGTTCAGATGGCGTGGCGAGCTTGAATATACTCTCCAGCGACGGCCGGAACAGCACCCGCCCCAGCGGGCTGGCGGAACGCTCGCTGATCTCGCGTTCGTTGAAGCCGGGGGAGTTCACCGAGCGGGCAATCCTGTCCACCTCGGTGGGCGCCCAGCCGTTGCCGTGGTTCCACAGCACCAGCGCGTAGCGGTCGGCGGGATAGTTTTGCGCAGCCCACTCGATAAAACCCGACAATACGTCGGGGCTGCCCGAATCGGTTTCACCCAGCGTTTCAATGTGCTCACCAACGCCATCCTTGCCAATATGGATGCGCCGGGTGCCGGCATCACCGGCGTTGTCAAACTCGACCACCACGTTGACGCGCTCGCTCGAACCGACCAGCCTCATCTCCTCAAGGTCGGCTTCGCCGGCGGCCGACAGGTTGTTGTCGCCCGCCATGTAAACCATGATGGTCCAGGCTGATTTTTGAGTCATACGCCGCTGTCCTGAGGAGTAATCACACGGTCAAGTGCGCCAAGCATCCAGTCTATCTCACGTTGGAGTGAGCTCCTGTCTATTAGCATAGGCGAAAAACATCGATTCTTCCGCTGAGCGCTAATTGAGGTCGGGCTGGTTGCGGGACTTGGAGCCGGGGGACCAATCCATCCTGACCGGGTGCGGCGGCTATGAGGTGTGCAGAAGCAGCCGTTTTCCAGCGACAGGAAATCACGCCAATCTTCACCTAAGCTTAGGCATATACGGTTCGATGCATCGCGTATTGAGCCTGAAATCGGAGCCATGGGAGGTTTCATGAATTGGAAGCATGTGATTTTTCTGTCCATCGTCCTGTTGGGCGGTTGTGTTTCGACCCGCCCGCCGCTACCGCCGGATTCCCTTGAGCAATATCGGGATACGTTGGTTGATCTCGGTATGAAATCCAGCCAGGCGCTGGCGGTCGAGTACGACTGGAATTACCGTAACTTCAAGGAGCGGTTGGAAGGCGAGGGCGACATCGATCCGCTGACGCTGGTGTTGCGTTTTTGCGGCGGGACATTTGACTGGCAGTGGGGTGAGTGCGGTGGCGACCAGGCCGGCCAGCCGGTTTTCAATGTGATTGCCAAATCCCGTTCGGACCTCGCTGCGCTCAATGACTTGTTGACCGGTTATGCCAGCTTCCTGATCGAGTTCAATGCCGCGAACAGCGATACAAGGGCCAACCTGGAAGCTTCGGCTGAGACAATCGGCACCTCCGTGGCCTCCATCTCCGGCCGTTTCGGCAAGCAGTTGAACGCCGACAAGATCGGTGCGTTCTCGACCATCGGTGTCAATGTCGTGGAACAATTGCTGGCCCGCAAGCAACGCGATGGCATGGCGGCGGTGATGCAGGAGTTTCACCCGGGGGTGCGTGAATTTGCGCGCCTGGGAAGCCAGGCGATGGAAACTTCCGCGATTGGTATCAAGTCGGAATACGGCGATGAACATCAAAAGCTAGTCGTCGGCATCGCCCGCGAGTCCGATGGCGGCAAGAAACTCAAGCTGGTTGAAAAACTGCTCGCCCTGAATGAGCAGACCAGCATGCACCTGGATTCCCTCGGCAGTATCCATGCGGCTTACCGGGCGCTGCCCGGTGCCGACGCCGGCCTGATCAGCGCGCTCGAATCAGGCCGCCGGGCCAACCTCGAAGAACTCATAGGCCATGTTGAAGCCATCAGTGCCGCCTACCGCCAATTCCAGGCGGCGGACGCAGAATAGGACAAGCCCATGACACATGAAGAAAAACTTGAACTAGTAAATTTCCTGATCTTTTTACGCGGCAAGCTGCAGAGCCTGGCCATTCGCCTGATCCTGCTGGGAGAAGACCCGAAAAAGGTGGATGAAGCCGAAAAACGCCTCGCCAAGGAAATCAAGAAGCTGCGCATCAACATGATGCTTGACTGGCAGGGTGACGCCGCTGAGCTGATGGCGAAACTCAGGCAATCCAACGAGCAGGCGCAGCGCCACGTACGTGAACTGAAGGACGCCCAGCAGAGGACCGCCAAGCTGGCGAATATCCTCGGCCTCATCGACCGCGGCATGGAGTCGGTCGCGGGTTTGCTGGTATAGGCAATGCCGCCACCAGCGCGCTGGCGGCGGATGAATCAGATTTCCACTGACAGCCCCTTGGGGTAGTTGGCATGATAGCGGCGCGCTCTTTGATCGGCATCGTCGCACCAGGCTTCAGTGGTTCGCGTCAGGTAATTGAAATTCAGGCGCGCATTGGCACGATGCAGGTGCTCATCCAGTATCAACTCGATGGCCCGCGCATGCGGGTGGTCGAATTTTGCGCCACTGGTCGAAACCAGGTAATGCTTGCACTTGATCTTGCCCAGCAGGCTCGCCGTGATATTGGCGACACTGCCATGGTGCGGAATCTTGAACGCATCGAGCTTGAGGGTCGAGCGGCGGTTATCGAGGTACTGGTCGATGGATGCTTCCAGCACCTGCGCCCAGGCGTCGCCCGCCAATAAAACCCTCACATCGGGATCAGCAGCGGGATATTCCAGGAGGACTGCGATGCTGCTGCCATTGGCCTTGCTGCCATCGCCACCGAATTCCGCGTCGGCGCCCGCTTCGCCGCCGAGTACATCGTCGAGCGGGGCGAAGCGGCCCGCTGGTGACGGTAGTTCAGAGGGCGCATCCTCGAAGTCGTCTTCCTCGCCGAGCACATCGCCGAGCGGTCGCAGCTGGCGGTTGCCTTCCAGCTTGCGGCGCAGGGTTTGCTCGTCACCCGAAACGACACCGGCCTTGCGCAATTCATCACGCCAGCGGTCCTTGAGTTCCAGCAGGCGCTCGAAGGTTGGTGAGAAGAGCGTCAAGCGGCAAGCACCATCCAGCGTGACGGCAGGCAGGCTCGCAGATTGCGGGATGATGCCAACAATGCCGTTGTCGAAATCCTTGTTCCAGACCTGCTCGCCCGTGCGGGCCTCGTAATCCGCGATCAGGACACCCAGGTATTCGCCCTGCAGGGCGCCGAGCGGTTCGCCGGCGGGATCGGGGACCGCGTTGAGCTGATCGCGGCCATTGAACCAGATTCGTTTGAACTTGCATTTCAGGGCTTCGGCATCCTGTAACAGGCGCACCACGCCTTCGATATGGTCGCCGTCGACGTGCGTCACCATCAATAATTCAAATTGGCGCTCTTCTTCCGGCAGGTGCAGGATACGATCACGCAATGACGGGTAGGTATGCGCCGGCCCGCCGTCGATCAATATGCGGCGGTTATCCGCCCCATCGCCGTACTCAATCCACAGGCAGTCGCCGTGGGCCGCAGGTAACATTTCAATGCTGAACATCGCTTGGCTCCTGGTTGTCTGTTGTTGCGCTGCGGGGTGTCAGGCGCCATTCCGCGTCACCCAGCGCCACCAGGCACATGGCCATCAGGTAGCCCCGGGCCAGCATGCGCCTGCGTACACGCAGCATGATGGTGCCGAAATCGGCGTCGGCATCGGTGACCGACACCAGTTCGGTCACCAGTTCCCGCGCCACCGGCGCGGCGTGCCGGCCGAGTATCTTGGCCAGCGTGCCCATGACGATTGCCGTGCTTAACTGCTGGAACCTGCGCGCCAGGTGGACGTAACCGGTTTCGGTTTCGGCGGCCGTGCGGCAACCCAATAGAATAACGATGGGCCCCGGGTCGATGGCAGTGGGATTGACAATGAGATCCGTCATTCTGCCGCGGTTCAGCAGGCGGTTTTCTTCCGGCACGGTCTGCGCGCCAATTTCGAGGAAATCCTGGTTGGATTCGATATGGTGGTGCGGCAGGACAACCAACAGCGGTGGTTTCTTGTCCTTCAGCAGCGCCTTCCACTCAGACCAGTCCAGCGCGATTGCGGGTGCCGCAAAAAGGCCAGTAAGCTCGGCGGCGGTTTTATCACGTTCAGCCTCGGGGACTTTGAAACTGCTCGCAAACAGTGCGTTGTCGATGGCCGGCAGTGACCGTCGCTCACCGTTGGGGTGCGATTGGCTTCCGGCCGTGCCGGTGGTTGACGCACCAGCCTGGGAATCCAGGTCGCGGCGCTCAATGATCTTGCTCAGCGACCAGAAACCGAATGGGCATATTTTGTCCGTGCCGTCGCGTTCTTCCAGGGTCATGTCCGAGGCCGGTTTGCATTCGGGGCAATCCTGCGCATCGCTGCTCAGCGCCGCGAGTCCCTCCTGGCACAAGGTCGCAGACTTTTTGGGAAATCCCCGGTCGTAGACAAATTCTATCGGCACATATTCCTCGGGTTCTGTGTTGATGAGCTGAATGCGTTGCCCCGGATCTTCGAAACCCTGTAGCATCAGCTGGTTGTACAGCTCGGTACCATGCTCGGCCAGCGTGCGCAGGATACGGACAACTTCTTCGTCACCACCGTCGATCTGTGGCTCGCCGGGTGTGCCCGCCGCGCTCGCCTGCTTGCGCACCAGCGATTTTTCGGTGATGAATAACTCGGTATTGAGCCAGTTGATGGCCTTGTTGGCTTCGTTGAGGTTGAATTTCTCCGGGCTGCCGCTGCCGAAAATCCGCAGTGCAGTCGGGCCCTTTGCGTCCGGCCCGCTAACCTCGCTGCGGTCTTCACCCCAAAAGATGGTCGCATCAACTGGCTGGCGGTTCTCGATTTCTATCACCTGCCGCGCGTCGATCACGGAAGTTATACGAATGTCGTGGTGCGCCTCTTCAGCCTCGTCGGCGGCAATGGCAAAGGCCTCGAGCCTGACGCACTCGAAAACACTGCCCTCAAAGCGGAAGATGATCTCGGCGCTGATGTAGCGCTCGTGTTCAGGAATGTGAATGGTAAAGTCGCAATCGCGCGTGCGCGCCGTGCGATCGGCTGGCAGGATGATCCACCTGGATTGGGATTCTCCGCGCCAGCGCATTTGTACCTTCAGGGGCAGCCCGTCATCCGGGATATCAATCGAGGGGATGGTGCTGTCGCTCGAGCTGGCGCCCTCCTGTGGCAAGCCGATCCAGCAACGGATGACGTTGTCTTTGCCGCAGACGAACGTGTTACGGCTTGCGCCATCGCAGCGGATATCGGCATTGACCCTGCGCTCTTCGTTTTCAGGTTCAGCCCCGGCGGTCATTGCAAGCGGTTCATCCGGCCGCATGCTGCGGCTGGCTCTCTTTGGGACTCGCTTGCGCCGGGCCTTCTTTGCAGTTGTCTTTCTGCGGATGTTGCCGATGTTTTCCTTCCTTAGTGCGGTCCCCGGTGACGACCGCACGGGCCCAACGTTTTGAGCATCCTTTAACGCCTTTGCAGCCTTGAAAACGGGCGCGCGCCTGGCGGCAATATGGATGGTCTGACCGCTGCGGGGATTGCGGCCCATGCGCGCCGCACGTGTATTGACGCTGAAAGATCCGAAGCCTAAGAGGCTGACGGACTCACCCCGCGCCAGCGCCGCGGTGATTTCCTCGAGTATGGCTTTGAGTGCGAGCCTGGAATCGCTGATCGAAAGGCCACTGCGCCGCGCAATCGCTGCAATCAAATCATTCTTATTCATGGTCGGGTCCGTCCCTGATTGCCTGGTTTAAGTATAGCCCCGCATCGACATAATTCATTCCCGGCACGTATTGCCGGTCCCCCGGGGCAATTTCTGTAGCTTCCACGACGGGCCGGCCGGGATGCTTGGCGAATAGCAAAGCCGCTTGCTTTGTCCTATAAATAAAGAAGACACACCTTTCTTTCTGGACTGGAGACATCAAATGTTGGGATTGGCATTATCCGGCGGTGGATTTCGCGCCACGCTGTTTCACCTGGGTTCGCTGATACGGCTCAATGAGGCCGGCTTACTATCGAAGGTAGATGAATTTACCAGCGTTTCCGGCGGCTCCATCACCTCGGCCTGGCTGGCTGTCAATTGGGAAGAGTTGCAATTCGACGCTGCGGGTGTGGCCGGCAACCTCGATGAAGTCATCATCCAGCCATTGCGTGAGTTTTGCGGGCGGACCATCGATGTCGGCATTATCCTGGGTGGCATTATCAATCCGGTCATGCACCCCAGCCAGAAACTCATCAACAATTACCGTAAACATCTATTTGGCGATAAAACTCTGCAGGATTTGCCCGCGTCACCACGCTTTACGATTTATGCCACCAGCCTGCAGACCGGCGCCAGCGTGCGGTTTACGCGCGAGTACCTGGGTGAATACCACCTCGGGAAAATCAAGAACCCGCAGAACCTGATCGCACAGGCCGTTGCCGCTTCAAGCGCCTTTCCACCGCCTTTGTGCCCGGTCAAGGTGGAATGCGATCCGGGGGCCTGGGTCAAGAGCGGCATTTCAGACCTGCATGATGATGAGTATCTAAAGAAGATCATGTGGCTCGGAGACGGCGGAATTTACGACAACCTGGGCCTGGAGCGCTTGAGCCAGCGCTGTGACAGGATCCTGGTCAGTGACGCCGGTGCGCCATTCGGTGTGGACAGAAAGATGAAAGCCACGCGGTTCAGCCAGCTGGCCAGGACCAAGCGCACGCTGGACATCATGTCCGAGCAGGTCAGGGCATTGCGCACCCGGCAGTTGATCCGGCAGTTTATCAAGGGCGAAAAATCGGGCGCCTATTGGGGTATCGGAACCCGCATCGGTGAATACCCGATGACGGAGAAAGGGCTCGGCAACTCATTGGTGATTGACAACGACACCACCCGGGAAATTGCCGGCATGCGCACACGGCTGAACAAGTTTGATGACACCGAGCAGGCAAAGCTGATCAATTGGGGCTACGCGCTGGCCGATGCCGCGCTGCGTTCGAGGTACGATTCGGCGATTGCCGCGTCTGGTGGTTTGCCCTTGCCCGGTAACCTGGCCTGAGCCTTCCCGGCAGCAGTACAGTAACGGCGGCTGGTCATATCGGATCTAATTCAGCACGACCTGGTAGCTGAGTAAAAACTGCTTGAAGTCCTCCCCGAACCGGGTAATGACCCCGTCTGCATAACCCATCTTGATGGCATGGCGGCGCCGAATAGGAACGACCAGTGTGCCGCCGAGCTTGACGTTGCTTTGCGTATTTCTGAGCGGTTCTCCGGCAATCGTCTGGCGGCCCCCATAGTAGTACGTGACATCCAGTGAAGCCCATAAACCCGGCCGGATTCGCTTGATCAGATTGGCTTCGGCCGAGTAAATCGGCGCCTGTTCTTTCTTGCCGGACACGAAGTCCTTGTTGTCCCCGAAAAGCCAGGCGCTGGCGGATAGCTCAAGCAGCCACGATGCGTTGAGCGGGTAAACGCTGCCGAGCTTGAAACGCGTTGTCCAGCGATTTGCGCCGACATTCACCAGCCTGTCAGAATAATACTCGCCGGTCGGCGCTATCACTTTGATGCTTGCGCCAATCAGTGGTTGGGGATCGGCGCGAAATGCCAGGAATTCCTCCGCGTTCATTGAAGGCGCCCCCTGCAGATTGATGTTCAGGGTCATGCTGATATCGCCGAAAGCACTGAAATCCCGTTCTCCGGGAACGCCATCAACGAGTCCCTTGGCCGTACCTTTCGCATATGGCAAATTCACCAGGAGGTTTGATGTACGGCCCCATAGATCAAGGGTTTGCGCGTAGGCCAGGACGCCCGAGTTGATGGTGGAGTCGGCAGCCTCTATCGGAATCGAGTTGTCAAAAAATATGTCCCCGGAAGAGTGGGCGTAGCCGGCCACCAGGACCTTGGTGCCCTTGGGTGTTGGCCAGAAGAGCCGTGGTGTCAATTCCTGGGCAAGGCTGTGCGTCGCCCACAGGGCGCCTGTGATGCACAGGAGGAGAATTTTCAGGTACTTCATGTCACACCGCGTCACCAGGACTCCAAACAGGATACCTGCCGGATAGTAACGCGATATTGACCTGAATCAACATGAGAACTCCGGACAGGCAACATAATGGCTGGAGCAGAAAACCTGACCTCCGCTAGTGGAACCTGATAGGCGAAGCCGTTATGTCCGACCTGTTCAAACCGATCCCATCCAGCCAGCTATTCGAGTGGATATTCACGGAGCTGGACGAACACGATTCCATCTTTGGTATCCCGCGACAGCACTTTTTTGTTCCGATGCAGGATGACCTGTTCAGAACCAGCGCGTTTGGACACCCGTTGGAAACACCGTTCGGGCCGGCAGCCGGGCCGCATTCGCAGATGGCGCAAAACATCGTCGCAGCGTGGTTGTGCGGGGCGCGTTACATCGAGTTGAAAACGGTGCAGACGCTGGACGTCTTGAATGTATCCAAGCCCTGCATTGACATGGAGGATGAGGGTTACAACGTCGAGTGGTCACAGGAACTCAAAATCTACCAGTCCTTTGACGAGTATCTCAGGGCCTGGGTGCTGATCCACGCCCTGCACCACAAGCTTGGCTTTGCGGGCGAGTCACCGGGTATCGTTTTCAACCTGAGTGTCGGCTATGACCTGGCCGGCATTAAACAGCCAAACGTGCAGTGGTTCCTGGCACAGATGCGTGACTGTTCCGCCTACAAGCAGCAGTGGATTGACCAGCTGGCGGAGTTCTACCCCGATATTGGCGAGGTGAAGATTCCCGACCGCATCTCGGATAACGTGACCCTGTCGACCATGCACGGCTGCCCGCCGGACGAGATCGAACGCATATGCGCCTACCTGATGGAAGAGCAGGGCCTGCATACTTACGTCAAGTGCAACCCGACCTTGCTGGGGCCCGAAAAGGTGCGCAGGATTCTGCACGATGACCTGGGCTACGACGATGTTGTCGTCCCTGATTCAGCGTTTGAGCACGACCTCGAGTATGACGTTGCGGTGCCGATGTTGCGCAAGCTGCGGGAGGTGGCAGCAAATAGCGGTCTGCATTTTGGCGTGAAACTCAGCAACACGCTCGAGGTGGAGAATTTCCGCACCGTGTTCGACCCGGCTGAAAAGATGATGTACCTGTCGGGCCGGCCCTTGCACGCGATCACGGTCAACCTGGCCCGGCAACTGTCGGAAGAATTCGGCGGTGACTTGCCAATGTCGTTTTCGGCCGGCGCCGATTGTTTCAATTCTGCCGACCTGCTGGCTGCCGGCATGCAGACCATCACGGTCTGTTCCGACCTGCTGAAAACCGGCGGTTACCTGCGTTTGCTGCAGTATGTTGAAATGGTCAGGGAGGCCCTTGGTGATTCCGGCCCGCCCCTGGATAGCGCCGGCTCAGCGGCTGGAGCAAGGGAAAAGTTGCGTTCCTATGCGCAACAGACACGCCAGCAAAGCCGATTACAAAAGAGCGCGTTTTTGACATCCCGCAGCAAGACCGAGCGCAAGCTCGGCTTGTTTGACTGCATTGAAGCACCGTGCGTGGACCGTTGCGCGGTTAATCAGAAAGTGCCGCAATATATGAACGCAGTCAGGGACGGCGAGTTCGATGAGGCAGTGCGCCTGACCCTCGCTGACAATCCGCTCGCCTCCACACTCGGCAGGGTCTGCGACCAC
>JABDPJ010000009.1 GCA_013042835.1 Lysobacterales bacterium | reverse complement strand
CGCTCGCAGGGCGGCAACGCTTAATCACAGCCGGTGTCAGTTTGCCTGGCACCGGCCGTGCGATCAGGTTTGCCGGTGAGCCAGCCCCGCGTAGCGCGGCACCTGGCGACAAAATTTCCGATATCTTTCACCAAACACGCGCTGCAGGTGTTCCTCTTCGATCAGGACCAGGAAATGCAGGCTCACTGCCACCACCGCCAGCGCCGCCAGGCACCATAGGGACCAGTCCATCAGGGCGTAGCCGAACAGGAAAATCAGCCAGCCAACGTATTGAGGATTGCGGCTGTAGCGATAGAGCCCCGACACGGTCAACTTGCCCGTATTGATGCAGAGCACCTTGCTTAACGATCCAAAAAACACGATCGCGACAAGACACATTGCCAAGCCTGCAAGACTGATAAAGGCACCGGTATAACCAATCATGGTATCCGGCATTCTAAAGCTCACAGCATAGTGGAATACGAGGTTCGGCATAAACAGCATTAGGCAGAGCAACAGCAAACCCAGCAGCGACAGCTTGCCGAGCCTGCGGTACTCCCAGCGGGCGTAAAGCAGCGCTATGGCGCTGACCGGAATCGTCGAAGCAAGCAAATAAGCCAACATGGCCCGTCTCCGCGGTTGCTGCCAGGAGGCGGGCCAGCCGGTACAACGGCCCGCCTCGAGCCTGGAAAAACTCAGCTCATCTCTATCGGCAATGAGCGGTAACGCTTGCCGGTTGCCGCGAAAATCGCATTCGCAATGGCCGGCGCGAGCGTTGGTACGCCCGGCTCACCAAGGCCGGTAGGACTGGCTTCCTGGTTGATGAAACTGACATTGATTTCCGCCGGGGTCTCGTGGATGCGTGGCACCGGGTAGTTGTGGAAGTTGGAGTTGACCACCTTACCATTCCTGAACCGGATCTCGGTTTTCATGGTCAGTCCCAATCCCATGATGACAGCGCCTTCCATTTGCGCCGTGGCAATGTCCGGGTTCAACACGAGGCCACAGTCAACCGCACAATCGACCCGATGGACCGTAACATCGGTGCCCTGGACTTCAACGTGCGCCACCATTGCGACGTAACTCTCGAAGCTGTGATGCACGGCGATGCCCATGCCGTGGTTGGCCGGCAGGGTTTTACCCCATTCTGCCATCCGGGCGGCTTCATCGAGCACTCCCCGGCTGCGCCTGACTTTTTCAGCCTGCTCGGGATCCTTGTTGTTATCGTAGATCGAACGCAGGAACTGCAAAGTGTCCACGCCGGCCTTGCGGGCAAGTTCATCGCTGAACGAATTGAATGAAAATCCGTAAAAAATAGCATACACGGCCCGGTACCAGCCGATGCGCGTATGGGCCTTGGCCATGCCGGATTCCACGCGCATGTTTTCGATGCCATAGGGGTGCTTCGAAACAGCATCCAGGTCACCGGCAGTGGGCTGGACGACGGCGGGGTTGAAAGTGGATCCAATCGGCGGGAAGGCCGCACGGTGCAGCCAGCCGGTCACCTTGCCATCAGCATCGACTGACGCTTCGATGTGTTGCGCGCTGCAGGAATGGTAATAGCCCGTGCGCGTATCTTCCTCGCGCGACCACGTCAATTGCACCGGGGCGCCTACCGCCTTGGAACAGGCGGCCGCCTCGTGGACGTAGTCGCATTTGAATTTACGCCCGAACGCACCACCGGCCGCCATCACGTGCACGACAATATCTTCAGGCTTGCGGCCAAGGAAAGCGGCGACGGTTTTCTGGATCGTTTCCGGATCCTGGGTCGATGCCCAGATCTCACAACTGTCATCCTTCACCGATACCAGGCTGGCCATCGGCTCCATCGGGGAATGGGAAAGATGCCCGCCGACATATGTCGCCTTGTGACGCACCGCAGCCTCCTCGAAGGCCTTGTCCAGCGAACCCTTTTCAAACTCTTTCTTGGCCGGCGCCTCGACATTCTTGACCAGTTGCTGCTTGTATTCCTTCGTATCGTAGGAAGCGTTCTCCCCTGCCTCAAACTCGATTTTGAGCTTGCTTAGGGCTTCTTCGGCTGTCCAGGTATTGTCGGCAACAACCGCGACGCCGCCAATGGAACTGAAGGGGTTGGCAATGCGTTGAATCTCGACCACGTCGATGACCCCGGGCATGGCCAGCGCCTCGGTTTTGTCGACCGACTTGACCGACCCCCCGAGTACCGGAACGTGCTTGATCGCGGCATACTTGACGCCGGGCACTTTGGCGTCAGCACCGAACATCCGCTTGCCAACCACCATATCGCCCTGGTCATGCCGCTGCAGCGGTTTACCCATGTAGCGGAACTGGTCCCTGGTTTTTAATACGGGCTCTGCAGGAACGTCCATTTGACTGGCAGCGGCAACCAGCTCGCCGTAAGGCAGCGTGCGCTCGTCCGCCCTGTTATGAACGGCGTGCGATTTTGCGTAACACTCTCCGACGGGCATGCTCCACTGCTGAGCAGCAGCGGCAATCAGCATTTCCTTGCCAGCGGCGCCGGCTTTGCGCATCGGCCCCAGCATCG